>DASUVS010000322.1:0-8279 GCA_036378835.1 Binatia bacterium
CGGCCGCTTTCTAATTGAGAAGCACAAAATCAGAACAGATTTTGTCGAATGGCAACAAGAAATGCCGTTTATGGATATCGATGTGCGAGAGGATTACGAACGATTAAAGGAACTGGCATAACTCAAAAAATTCAGTTTGCCTGCCCGACCGCTTCTCCGACCGATTTGAATCCATCTCGTCGGAGTAGCTTGATCAAGCCCTGGTTAATTCGCTTCACCGCTGCCGGACCTTCATAGACAAACCCTGTATAGATCTGTACCGCAGACGCTCCGGCGATGATTTTGTCATAGGCGTCTTGGGCATTGAAAATTCCGCCGACGCCGATGATCGGCAGCCGTCCTCTGGTATTTTTGTAGATATGAGAAACAAAGTTCGTCACCATCGTTGTGATGGGCCTGCCGCTTAAACCGCCGGGTTCCCGGCCCAACGGTGATTTGACGCTGTCACGCATAAATGCCGTGGCGTTAGTAGCGACGATGCCCGCTAGCCCGAACGAATTCACCACGTCGATAATCTCATCGACCTGCGCAAATTCCATATCCGGCGCGATCTTAACGAATACGGGTTTTTCTTCCCGCTGTGCCGCTGACGCAAGTTGCCGGTTTTTTTCCTGAACAGCGCTGAGCAAATCCGCAAGCAGCGTTTTTTCCTGCAGTTCGCGCAGGTTCGGTGTGTTGGGTGAACTTACGTTCAAAGTAAAAAAGTCTCCGTGTGAAAACAGCTTTTCAAAGGTCGAAAGAAAATCGGCCACGGCGTCCTTGGTCTCAACGATCTTGGTCCGGCCGATGTTGATACCCAGCGGAATTCCCGGCAGCTTGCCAAGAGCTCTCAACTTGGCCAGTCTCGCGGCGATTGCGGTTGCCCCCTCGTTGTTGAACCCGAGGCGGTTAATCAGCGCGCAATCCTCGGGCAAGCGGTACAATCGCGGCTTTGGATTTCCCGGTTGAGCCTGCGCCGTCACGGCGCCCAATTCCATAAACCCGAATCCGAAAGCCGAAATCGTCTTCAGTGCCACTGCGTTCTTGTCAAACCCGCCCGCCAGGCCGACCGGATTGGGAATCATCAAGGATTTAATCTGTACGTTGAGTCGATTGTCAGCGATTCGATAGAAGCGATCGAGAGGATCGTGCAGGAAGTCCAATCGTGAAAGTAAATCAAGCATCCGGTCGTGGCTTTGCTCCGGATCTTTACTAAACAACCAAGGACGAATAATAGATTTGTATAGCATCATCAAAGGATCTAGCCGAAAGTATGTCGCTGGGCTAGTTGGCTAAACGATTCGCAGACTGCGAAGTCGTACAACGAAAGAGGGAGAACGGTTGGTTCTCCCTCTTGCAGTAATTAACCGGCCAGTTGGAACGCCGCCCGATATCCTAGTGCCGTAGTGAAGAGTTTTCAGATCTGCAGCCGGAAGAATCAGCTCACTCAACGTGCGTCAGAGGCGGCGCATAGCCGTATCTATTTGAAAGGTGCGCACGCCGATGGATTCATCAGCATGTTTTCCTGCATAACCATGTATTGCCTGGTTTCCGGCGGCCAGCCGGAAACTTTCTTTGAAGCTTCAGCGCGAACTCGTTCGCGTTCGCCGGCGTCGCGATATGCCCACACGTGGATGAATTGGTTAAGCGGCCCGATGGCGCTGACCCATATGCCGATAAGCGGCGAAAGCTTGGCCCGCTCCGGAATCACTTTGCCAAAGGCCTCTAGGACTTTGGGCATCGTGCCGGGCTGATAAGTATAAGTGCGAAACTCGTAGATGTTGCCCTGCTTGGTTTCAGGCAGAGGCGGCGAAAATGGCGCAGGCTGTAAAATCTTATTTTCCTGCGTAACGATGAATTCCTGGGTTTTCGGCGGCCACATGCCGGTCTTTCTGGCCTCATTGCCAATCCGTTCACGGTCCTCGAAACTTTCGTAGGGCCAGACATGAACGACGCGATTGAGGCCGCCCACTTCGGATTGCCAGAGACCCAGCAGACGTGAAAACTGCAGGCGTGCGGTTAATCCTTCAGCAAATTTTTCAACGAAGTTAGCAGTCATGCCAGGTTTCAACACATAGGTTCGCATTTCCAAGATCATAAGTTTTCCTCCGTTCTGAGGGTTTCCTATCCTTTCCCACAAAGCGGTGAACAAATGCAACAGCTCCGCGCACTCAAATCCGTGAACCGCTTCTCATTTAGATAAGCAGTGGCAGAGCGAGACTTTTTGCAGCCAAGCATGATCCTCCGAACTCTTCGACTCGTCCCAGGGCTAGCGATGAGCACGGATTGCGCAACTTGTCATTTTTGTCGAGAGCCCAAGACTTTCTGACATTGTTCGCGGTTGAAAACTCGCGCAACTGGCGAGAACGCCCCGGGTGCGCCTGGTATGTTTGTTGCTCGATCATGCGCGTTCGTAACCCGAAAGGAGAGTTGTTCTCGAACTTATAACCACACCATGAACTTATTCGCACGCAAACAATCCGAAGACTCACAAACAGCGGCAGATCAATCTGGGCTGCAGCAAACCACGCCGTCAGCCCCTGTCAGCTGGAAAGATTTTGGCGCGGCTCAACAAAGGGAAGCCGATGAGAATCGATCGAGCACAATTTCGCAACGGCAACATCGATCGTTCTATCTGCCGGTCAAAGGCAAGTTCGTTCTTTCAACCGCGTTTGCGTGCACATGGGTTTTTCTATCCTGGAATCTCGCCCAGCCTTGGTTGAGTGAGCTCGCCAAGGATATCGGCTACGTGCCGGCTGTGGTGATCATTTTTTTCATCGCGTTGTTTCCCGGCTTCTTGAACGCGCATATTATTTCGAGCGTCATTCTGGACCGTCCGCCAGAGCTCCGCTTCGATATCGAATATCCGCCGATCAATCTGTTGATTGCCGCTTACAATGAAGCTCAAGAAATCGCCGAAACCATTCGCGGTATCAAGGGACAGGACTACCCCGGCCCAATAGATATCATCGTCGTTGATGACGGTTCCACGGACAAAACGATCAGTATTCTCAACTCCTTCGATTTGCCGAATCTAAAAATCGTTCAGGCGAACCACGGCGGTAAAGCCAAAGCTCTGAACGAAGGACTGAATCATGTGAGTCACGACATCGTCGTTTGTATCGATGCGGATACCTTTCTCCAGCCGGAAGCGCTGAAGCGAATTGTCGCGCGTTTTTTGAGCGATCCCCAGGGTACGGCTGCGATTGCGGGATGCGTTCTCGTAAAGAATTCTCGCGACACGTTCATGACACGTCTACAGGAGTGGGACTACTTTACCGGAATAGCATCGGCTAAGCGTCAACAGTCTCTCTACCAGGGAACATTGGTTGCGCAAGGAGCCTTTAGTGCCTTCAACAGCAAGATTGTCAAGGCTCACAAGGGTTGGCCCTCGGTTATCGGAGAGGACATCGTGCTGACATGGGCGCTCATCAAAAGCGGCTGGCGTATTGGCTTCGAGCCTACCGCCATTGGCTTTACCGCCGCACCGGCTACTCTGAATGGTTTTTTCCGTCAGCGAAAACGCTGGGCGCGAGGCATGATCGAAGGATTGAAGCAGCACGGGCATTTGATCTGGAGCAGTTCTCGGTTGTCGGCTTTTTTCGTCGGAATCGATTTCGTTATTCCGCTGATGGACCTGTTCTATACGTTTGTATTTCTCCCCGGCATCATTCTAGCGCTCTTCGGCTACTACTATATCGTCGGTCCGACGACACTGCTGGTTCTACCGATGGCTTTCTTGATCGTGTTCTTCATGTATCGAAAACAGCAAATAGTTTTTAAAACACTCCGTCTTCGGGTGCGGCAAAACTTTGCCGGCTTTATCGTCTACATGCTTATCTATCAGATCATCATGTCTCCGATCTGTGTTATCGGTTATGTCCAAGAATTACTAGGAACTGCCAAACGTTGGTAAGAACTGCACCGCTGCATGGCGCCTCCTGAACAACGCCACTCTGAAATCGATCGCAATCTCTCCGGCGCATACACCTAAGCCTCACTTTCACGGGCGCAAACCGTAGAAAAATGTAGACCACTGAAAATGTTTATGGCATTTTAGTGAATCTACTTACTTTTAGTACCTTGAGGAAACTTTGATCGAATCAAAACTAATTGATCCCGTTCTGCGACAGTATAGGGTCGTACTCGCAGCGACTTTGACAATGATACTAATCTTCATGTCATGTTCGCCGATCCTGGCCGCCGAGTCTGCCGAGTCTGTTGATGCGCTGCAGAGCAGAATCAAAGCCACCTCGGACCGATCGATGTTAGCCAGATTGCACAAGCAGCTGGGCGATCAATACATAGCGCAAGACCGGATCAGTGAAGCGGCTGAGGCCTACGGACATGCGCTGGAAATGGACCGGGAGCAATTCTCCAGCGCAGAACGAGTCCAAATGGCTGTCTATTTATCGTGGGCGGATAACCTAAAACAGTCGGAGCGCGAGCTTAGAGCGGTGCTCGCAGGACAACCAAAACACCTTGAAGCCCGCACTCACCTCGCGCGCGTGCTATCCTGGCAAGGTAGGTTAGATGAGGCAATTGAAGAAGCTGACAACGTGCTGAAGGAGCATCCGAATAATCGTGAAGCGTCGCTTGTCAAGGCCGACGCTTTGCAATGGCGAGGAGACTACACAGAGGCCATTCCGATTTATCGGCAACTGTCTACGGACGGTAACTTTGATGCTGGCGTGGGGCTATCGCGGTCTCTTCTTGCAACCGGCAACCGCACCGCTTCCGTAGAAACCATGAACTCATTGAAGGCAGGCAATTCTCGACAAGAACGCGAGCTTCGAAGATTGCGGGAGACCGTCGATCAGGAGACCCGTCCCTCCTTGGATGCCCGTTATAATTACCACAGTGATTCAGACGACAACCGCCTGAACCGTTACTCGCTTTCCGCGAATTTTTCCTATGGTAATCAAAAGCTGGGCATGACCTTCAGGCACACAGATGCGGAAGACAAGACACGTGACAATCGAGCTGAAGACCTCTCGTTCCGACTTTACACCAATCCGACAGACTGGCTTACGCTTGGCGGCGGCTTGGGATTCACTCAACTGCGGGATGGCCGCACCTCAACCTTCCCGACGGGTCATTTAAGGATTGACACAAGGTTATTTAGAGGCACGGCTGGGGCTAACGTCCATCGGGAGGTTCTTAGCGATACGGCTGAACTGATCGAAAATCGTATACGGATGAGCGATGTTGGGCTTTACCTATCGCAACCCTTAACAGATCGACTTTCGGTGTACGCTGGTTACAACTATAAGGATTTTTCAGATGGCAACCACGCCAATGATATTCAGCTGGCATCCCAATACGCGATTTATCTTAATCCGCGCATTAACGTCGGATACCGCTTTCGGTTCCTCGACTTCCACGAGCAAAGCGGCAGCGGATTTTTCGATCCCAGCAACTACATTGCCAACCGCGTTTTCACTTCCGTTTGGTTAGAACGAGACAAGTATTACACCTACCTCGAAGGTTATTTCGGCTACGAAACGTTTCGGAGAAACCGCGTTGCCTCCGACAACTTCATCTATGGCGGCTCCGGCAGCATCGGCTATAAGCCGATTTCTAGGTTGGCAATAGAGTTCAACGCCGAGGGTGGCACCTTCGCCGCCGGCTCAGCATCCGGCTTCAACTATTTCGTTATCGGACCGAGAGTTCTGTTCAGATTCTAAGTCGCCGAACGTCGCCAGCTAGACCAGCACGAAACCTTTAGCCAAACCAAGCGGTGCTTCATCCTGAATGAGCATTCCTCTCGGTTAAAAAGCTCGGCTCGGCAATAGCCGCTTCCCGAATTAGCGCCTGCTCCATCCTGACGAGTCGAAATTCATTTAACACAAGTGAGTAGACGCGTGGTTATTTTGGTTAGCGTCTCCGCCGGAATTGCCGGGACAGAGTAGTTTACAAATCAATCAATTTTAATAAGAAGGGCGGCAGGCGGAATTGCTAAAAGAGCTTGTTTCGTGCCAGCCTCATCCGCTGGATCAGATCAATGAAGTGTTCGAGTTGATGCACAAAGGAAAAAGCAGTCGCTCGGTGATTCACTTTTGATTTGGCGCGGCCAAACATCATGCCTTGCAAGAAGATCCTTAAAATCAAGCCGATATAAATCCACTGCGTGATTACGGACGGGGATGAATTCGGGCCGCTCTGCCGCGGGAACGGCTTGCAGTTTAGACAATTTCTTTCTATAAGTTAGGCCCAGTACTAATCCGCTCACTACAAACCATTTTGCAAATTGTGTGAAAGGGACCGCGATGGAGAAGAAAATCAAACTGCGCGTGAATGGCAAAAAACATGAGCTTGAGGTTCCCACCAATCGATTATTGATCGACTGTTTGCGTTACGACTTGGGTTTGACCGGAACCAAGGAGGGGTGCAGCGTTGGTGTCTGCGGCGCCTGCACGGTGCTGATGGATGATGAAATGATCAGCGCTTGTATCACGCTTGCGGTCATGGCCGACGGGCACGAGATCACGACGGTTGAAGGTCTGGCTCAAAACGGTGAGCTTCACCCGGTGCAGAAGAGCTTCATTCAGTATGGCGGTTTTCAGTGCGGCATCTGTACTCCAGGCCAGGTGGTTGCTGCCAAGGCTCTGCTCGACGAAAATCCGAAACCCAGCGAGGACGAGATCAAGGATTGGATGATGGGCAACCTTTGCCGTTGCACCGGCTACTACAAGATTATTGAATCGATCCAGAAGGCGCACCAGTTCGCAAGATAAGGACACAGCCATGATACCCTTTGAATATCGTACGCCTAAAAGCCTCAGGGAAGTGCATGCAACGTTGAAAGAATTCGGCTCCGATGCGAAGCTTATCGCCGGCGGCACCTCGCTTGTGATCATGATGAGGCAGCGGTTGGTCAGGCCCAACTGTCTCGTGAGCCTACGGTCCGTGCGCGGCCTCAACAGTATCGAGATTCATGACGGCGGCACCCGGATCGGCGGATTAGCCACACACCGCGAAGTGGAATCTTCTTCTTTGCTGCGTCGCAGATTGCCGTTGGTCGCGGAAACCTATCACCACGTTGCGACGATTCGGGTTCGTAACATGGCCACGGTGGGCGGCGGATTGGCCCACGCTGATCCCAACCAGGATCCTCCTCCCACTTTGATCGCACTGGGCGGAACCGTCAAGGCGACGTC
Organism: Binatia bacterium; assembly: GCA_036378835.1. GTDB lineage: Bacteria > Desulfobacterota > Binatia > UBA9968 > UBA9968 > WHTF01. The sequence goes on from DASUVS010000322.1 coordinate 7,140, forward strand.
GGCCGACGGTAGTCGGGTTATCCCCCTGGATGAGTTTTTTACTGACTACTACGAAACCGTTTTAAAACCGGATGAAATAGTCACCGAAGTGTTTATCCCCAAAATGGCGCCGAACAGCGCCGGCGCTTATTTAAAGTTTCTGCCGCGTACCGCGGATGATTATGCCACCGTTTCCGCGGCCGCCGTGCTTACTCTGGATAAAACTGGAAAGACGATCAATGACGTGCGTATTGCGTTAGGCAGTGTCGGAGTGACTCCGATTAGAGCGACGGCGGCGGAAGCCGTTTTGCGGGGCCAGCCGCTGAAAGCGGAGGCTTTTGTCGAGGCCGGAGAAAAGGCGAAAGAGGCGGTTGATCCAGTGAGTGATTTCCGTGGCTCTGCAGCCTATAAAAAGGAAATGGCGGGGGTTTTCGTTCGCCGCGCGCTGGAGAAGGCTCTGGCGACCCTGCGTCAGCAAACTAGATTGAAGTCGGCTCCGAAGGCGATCAAGAAAGCCGTCAAGAAAGGGAAAAAACGTTGAAGTTCAGCCAGAGCGCACAGATCCCAGTTGCCCGTGAACCGCTGTGGGAGTTTTTGATGGACGTTCCGAAAGTAGCCAAATCGCTTCCCGGCGTGGAGTCCGTCAGCAAAATCGATGACACCACCTACCAGGGAGCTCTTACAGTTCGAGTGGGGCCGATCAAACTGAACCTCCAAGGCAAGATCATCGTTGAAGAGCAAAACAAAGAAAACTGGCGCGCCGCGCTGCGGGCTGAAGCCAAAGATCGAATGGCCGCAGGCGCCGTCAACGGCAAGACCAACATGGTGCTAAAGGAACTCGGCCCCAATCAAACTGAGTTGTTGGTCGAGACCGACGTTAACATACTCGGCAAAATCGGGGAATTCGGCCAACCGAACATTCGAAAGAAAGCCGACTCTATGCTCAAAGAATTTGTTGAAAACATCAAGAAGCAACTAACTGCCTGATAGCCGTCTGTTTTCCGTCCGGTGACGAATTCACCGGACGGTGAGTTTCCTGCCTGTAGACCAACTCAACCTAGACGCTGGCAGCAAGAGCGCGAGTTCATCGATACGCGCTGGTCGGCAAGCCGGCGGACCGCATAGAACTAACGATGCTGCCAATCGGGCTTCCTTTTTTCT
>DASUVS010000323.1:0-3985 GCA_036378835.1 Binatia bacterium
TCATCGGCGTCTGGGTCGGCATCGTTCCCGGCATCGGCTCGCAGGTGGTCGATTGGCTTGCCTACGGTCATGCCGCGCAAACCAGCAAGGACGCAAAGAATTTCGGCAAGGGCGATGTACGGGGCGTGATTGCGCCCGAGAGCGCCAATGACGCCAAGGATGGCGGCGATCTGGTGACGACGTTGCTGCTGGGATTTCCTCAAGGAGTGGTCACCGCGCTCTTTATAGTCGCGCTTCTGGCCTGGGGATATTTACCGGGCCCGGAAATGGTTAAAAAGAACCTCGACATTATCTATAGCGTGGTTTGGATCCAGGGCATTTCCGGCGTGATCGGAACTTTGATCGGCTTTGTTTTGGCGGCGCAATTGGCCAAACTCGCCGAGGTCCGTTACTCGGTCATGGTGCCAATCATTTTCATATTCGTTCTGATGGGCGCTTTCAGTGTCAATCGCGATCCCATCGACTTGCTGGTGGTCGTGGTGTTCGGCATCATCGGCTATTTGATGCGACGATTCGGTTATCCAAGGCCCGCAATGATTTTGGGCCTGGTCTTGGGCGGTCTCATGGAGACTTACTTGTATCGCTCGATGGCGAGCTATGGTTTTAGCTGGCTCGCCAGGCCGTCGGTGATCGTCCTTCTCAGCCTGGCATTGATCTCTTTTCTTCTGACCATGCGTTCAAGGCTGAAGAGTGCGCCCGAAGCTCCAGCCGCTTAGGCGCGGGGCGGAGAGCCGATCATGAACTATCTTTTCACCTATTTCCTATTTTTTATTTTTCTAGCCGCTACCGTTGCGGGCTGGAGCTGGCCCTACATTGCCAAGTTGATGCCGGTTTACGTTGCGGCGATTCCCGGTTTGATTCTGATCATTGCACAGCTTGCGCGCGACGCTTTCGGCAAGGCACCCGCCGCGGAAACCACCGGCGGTTCAATCGATATGGATGAAGTCTATGACGTCAAGCTCGAAAAAAGCGTCGAAGTGCGACGCACCTTGATTTTCTTCGGTTGGTTCATCGCCGGAGCGGTGGGTATTTGGCTGCTGGGGATTGTCATCGCCCTGCCCGTGCTGGTTCTGCTCTACACTCTCATCGAAGGGAAAGAGAGCTGGATTACTTCGTTGATGATGACGGTGGGCACCTATTTACTGATTTGGGGCCTGTTCGAATACATGCTGGAAACACGCTGGCCCGCCGGATGGCTATTTGGCTATTGATCATGCCGTTCTCGAATCTTGCCGTGTAAACGTTCTTGGCCGCCCACTTCCTTATTAACCGTGCCCAAACCCTTTACGCATGTCTGCGGATCATGTTAGGTATCGGGGAATAGCTTACGGCGACAAGGACTAACAGAATGCAGATCATCGAAAAGGAATTTACCACCAAAGAACACGGCGTCGCCGGTTTTCTGTCTCATCCGGAACGCAAGACACCCGGCCCCGCATTGCTTTTGATTCACCCCAAGGGTGGAATGACCGACTACATCAAAATCGAATCACGCAAGTACGCCAGGCTGGGTTACAGCACGTTTGCGATTAACGTCTTCGAGCAACTCGGCTACCCGGCGGCGACCCACATCGAAACCGGATCGCAAATTCAGGCCAAGACCGCAGATCCCGAATTTACCCGGGTGCTTACCGAAGGCTGGCGCTTTTTGCTATCCCAGCCGCACGTGAATCGGCAGCGAGTAGCGGTATGCGGTTATTGCATGGGCGGGCGCATTGCGATTCATTTCGTTGCCGCAACGCCCGAAGTGCGCGCCTTCGTCGGCTACTATCCGACGGTGCGCGACGAATCGACCTCGGCCTTACGGCCGGTACATCCGTCGGAGGCCGTGGGCAAAATTCGCTGCCCGTCGATCGTTTTGTACGGCGCCGACGATGTCACGACGGTATTGTCGGTGCAGGAAAAAATGTGGCAGGCGTTTAAAAGTAACAGCCAACCTTTGGAGTGGCATTTCTTCCCATTCGGCGGCCACGGTTATGTCGATCCGGGCGCGGTCGGTTATCACGCCCACGCCGCAGAGTTGTCGTGGCCGTTGGTGGTGGATTTCATGGAGCGCCATCTTCAGTGGGGCGACGCAGCGTAGCTTCATTGCAATTTTGCAGAAAAGGATAAACCGTTGAATAAGTCTGTTCGTAAACTCATGGAGGTTCCCAATGGATAAAATAACCAAGCCCACCGTGGTTGATACCGAGAAACAGGCGCAGTGGGGCAGGGCCACGGGCAGGAATTATCTCCGGCCGACGCAGACGGATCGGGCCCACATCGCGCTCAACTGTTACGAGCCGGGAGCCAACGACGAGATGCATTGCCATCCGGGATCGGATCATACGTTCCTGGTCATCGAAGGCGAGTGCACCATGAAAGGACTAAACGAGGGCGAAGAATATAAATTGACCCAGCATCAGGCGGTGCATGTGCCGGCGGGTTATTTTTATCAGCTCAACAACACCGGTTCCGGACGGCTGATTCTTTATCAGGTGAGCACCGAACCGAATCCGAGGCCCAAGATCGGCAAGGTGTTGTACGGCATCGATACCAGCTTGAAAGAACATCTCTTGGAACCGGTCGGCTAACCTGGAGGAAGAGATGACATTCGAACAGGTGTTGAACTGGTGTCGTGACAATGGAGCCGATGCCAGAGGAATCTATCGGGCAAGGGATTTCTGGATTCGCCGCTCCGACGACCGTCTGCCCGATAATCTGCCGCCCATGGGCGCGTTGTTTCATTGGGATGTTCAGATAAGCGGAACACAGTTGGCCGTCAGCCCCTCCGATATGGAGCGCATGGTGGGCGGTAAAATGAGCCTCGAGCAATTCAAGGCCACTCACCGCCGCGGTTGACCCTCTTAGTGTTAGCGATAAGACCGCTCAAGTCCGTCACAAAGCCGCAGCAAGATTTGCTGCGGCTTTTTACTTAGAGCTGTCGATGGCGTGAAGCCAGATTGGCTTGGTTGGAGCGTCCAATCGAATAAGTAAAAGCCAACCGCCGCCGATCGTCGTGCTTTGCATCATACTTTCGTCGGCTTGGTGTCGTTGACAAGTCCGGAGCCCACACAATACAGTCCAGGAGATCAGTAGAAAGTTACTTGCGATGGAGCTAATTCTCGAAATTCATCCGATCACGGCAATTCGATTCGGTCCATCGACCAAGTTGGACGGATCCTCGCTGGTTGTCGATACCGACGTGTTGCAAGCATTGCTCCTTGAAGACCAAACCCTGACTGCAGTCGATTTGGCGATTGCTTCTCCGGGAGAAAGTTGCCGGGCCGGTCCGGTTTTCGACATTATCGAGCCGCGCGCCAAGACGGCCGATTCGAGCCCCGATTTTCCTGGAATTCTGGGACCGCCGCACACGGCGGGATTGGGCACAACCCATGTGCTCGAGGGCGCTGCCGTGACGGTTCTCAGAGAGAAATCGCCCGGAGATTCGCGCGGCGCCCCCGGGTATGTCTTGGAGATGAGCGGCGAAGCGGCGGTAGGATCGAAGTACGGCTCGTTACAGCATTTGATTATCGTGCCCAAGACTCAATCGGACCTGCCCGATCACGCGCGGCACAAGGCTTATCGGCTCGCCGGACTCAAAGCCGCCGTGTATCTCGCGCGCGCGGCATTCAATGATGCGCCTGCCTCACGGCTTAAATTTGACACCCTTGATGCCATCGCTCGAGAGCGTGATGGCCTGCCGCGTGTCGCCTATGTCGGGCAGATTTTTTCGCGTCAGCGCAGACCGGAATTGGACGAGGCAATTCTTTACGGTCTTGGCACCGACGGCATGCTGCCGGTGCCGCTGCATCCAGATGAATGGCTCGATGGCGCGTTGCTGCCATCTTATCACACCTCCCTAGGCGGCGCGGAGACTTATTTTTACCAGAATCATCCGGTGATAACCGAGCTTTACCGGCGCCATCATGCGCGCGAGCTCAACTTCGCCGGCACCGTCGCGACGATTGCATCGGCCGACAACTTCGATCGCGAGCGTAACTGC
>DASUVS010000324.1:0-29976 GCA_036378835.1 Binatia bacterium
GGATTACTTCACGGCATATCGCTTCACGATAGCCTGACCGCCTTGCAGTCCCCGTGAGTGTCTTTGAATCTCCGCGTGTGCTTCGCTGTTTCGATACTTGTCGATGCTTTCCTGGCTATCCCATTCAGAGTAGGAGATAAATTCATTTGGCGCATCGACACATTCCAAGAGCTTTTCGGACAGACACCCCGGCTGTTTAATCATCAGCGGAGCGCAATGCTCTTTCCAAAGATTAACTGCATCCTTAACCTGATCACCCTTTACGCTTACGTAAATGAGTCTGACAATCGACATGGCAACCTCCTTTTTCATCTTACCCAAACAATCTTTGCCTGCTCATCACGACCAACATTTCCCCGACTCAGCACAATGATATTTAATTCAATGCACGCGCACGGAGCTTAATCAAGCGGGTTTTTCATTTAGATACGTAATTTAGTCGCGAGATCCATAGCTGGTGCGCTCACCCGTTGACCCCTTGGGCGGGTTGCTGAGATTTAGCTAGCCGCAAATGATTGCAGCACGCCAGTGCGCCAGAACTCGGTAAGATCGAACTATGCGATCAGTTGTTCGTGAATGATCTACGGGCGGATGACCCCTAGCGGTCGCGTAGAAGGTCAAAATGGAAACTTTTACTCGACTGCAAAGAGCAAGCGAGCATTGTCGCGGAAGATCTTCTTGGCGATGTCGGGAGACATAGCCTGCGTTTGCCCTTCAATAATGTGTTGCGAGTGAGGCCACGTACTTGCGGGATGGGGATAGTCGGAACCAAACATAACCTTGTCGACATCGAGGACACTCCCCACCATTTTTATGCCGAGCGGCTCATCGACGAAGCTGATCCAAATCTGGCGGTGGAAGTATTCGCTGGGCAGCATCTTAGGGAGGCTTACTGGACTATCGCCGGTGAGTCTGCGGCCGTCGCGCGTGCGCTGGTACCAGATGTCGAGGCCCTGGATCATGCTGGGCACCCACGCAAGGCCGGCCTCGGCCATCACAATCTTGAGCCGCGGATGACGGTCTAGGACCCCCGAGAAGATCAGCCCGGTGATCGGTTCGAGAAGTTGAATGCCCGGCGGTTCTTTCGCGAAGCGGGACGCTGCCGTGACCACGAGATTCGCCGCGCGTCGGTCTGCCTCATCGAGCCGCGTTTTTTTCACCAGGACCGCGAGATGAAACCCGATCGGTATGCCGGATTCCTCAGCGACCGCCCAGAACGGCTCCCATCGCTGGTCGTAGACCGGCGGGTTGGCGCGCGATGCCAGAATGTTGACATGACGTAGCCCGCCCCGCTTTGCGAGACGTTCCAGCTCAGCGCGCGCGGCAATGGGGTCTTCCATCGAAAGCTGGGGGACGCCGATCAGGCGTGCCGGCTTGGCTGCGCAGAACTCGATCAACCAATCGTTGTAGGCCTCGTAGCATCGTTGCCTGAGCTCCGGGTCGGCGATAACCATAGGATCGGTTGGACCATACATGATCGATGCGTCCGCCCCGTCACGGTCCATGTCGCTCAAGCGAAGAGCGGCTGTTGTCGGTCGCAGCTCGCCCTCGCGCATCACGCCGGCACGTTCAATCGCCCACATGGCGCCGCTACCCTGCGCCGCCGTGTAGTATCCATGCGGGCTAAAGGTCTGTCCTTCCCAAGTCCAGTATGAGCCCTTTTCATTTTCCACAACACGCGGGCCAAGTTGCCGCAGCTTGCTGGGCAGCCGCTCGGTCCACAAATCCTTCGGCAACCAACGCAAGTCTATATGATCGTCAGCGGAGATGAACCGATACGCTATTTCACTTGCCATAAATATTCTCGATATAGCCGCTCGCCTCGATCTCTTTGACGACCGAGTTGTCGATGAATTCTCCGGGATCCGCGTCTTTGGCTCTCGGAATCTCTTTTGACAGAATATCTAGAGTATCTTTGATCGCCCTGGCGGAGGGATACGGTACTTTTAGGAAATAAGGTCTGAGATAGCTATAGCTCTGTTTCAGGATTTCGCGGTCTGAAATCCTGGTGTGCTTGCCCAATACGCGTAAGGCAAACTCCTCGTCGCTCGTTAGAATTTTTGCTCCCTCAATCATTGCCATCAGGAACTGTTTGACCTCCTGTCGGTTGGAGGCGATCGCGGCCTTTTTCACGCCGAGGCCTGACGAAATATAGTCGACGCCTAGACTCGACATATCGAACAGCATCTTGAATCCCGCTTTCTGCGCGACGAACGAAGAAGGCGGTGAAAGCGTACCGGCTTGAACGACCTTGGCTTTGAGCGCCGCGACGGTTTCGGGCACTCCACCTACGCCGCGGATCGCAACATCCTTCTCAGGGATGAGCCCCGCTTCACGGAGCGCCAACCGGGTGGCGAAGTCGGTGGAGCCGCCGATCCCGGAGACCCCGACAACCTTTCCTCTCAAATCTTGCAGCGACTTGACTTCGGGAGCGCTGTGCATGGTGAACAAAAGCTTATCGCTGAAGTTCGCAATCAACACTGTGTCCGCTCCGGCCAGAACAGCGGCGGGAACCGTCCGGCTGGAAACGCCCTGAGCGAACTGCACCGAGCCGCCAATCAACGCTTGAATGGTCCGCGCGCCAGTGACGACATAGCGAACTTCCATGCCATATTTTTTGAATGCGCCGGCATCCAGCGCGGTAAACAGTGGCGCCTGCAACAGGGAAACCGCCGGAACCGCCACGTTGATAATCTTCAGTGCTGTTTCCGCTGAAAAAATTTCGGTCGGCCGAGACAGCAAGATACCGATGAAAAAGATTATGATGCTCCACTGTCTCATCGTCGCTCCGGTTTCGCATTCACCTTAAGCCCCGATTACTCCAAGCGAGAGAGAATGTCTAGCGAGGTCCGGATAGACGTATACATCGCACCGGCGCTTGTTCTCACGGCTTGAGTTCAGCCGTGATCTTCTGATCTTCCTCAAGGACCTGCTGCGGCGAAAATGGAAGGTTAGGTTATTCCACTTTTCGAAAGCTAACGGGGTTTCCGTAAGACGAGCCAAATAAGACAGAGACTTCCGCTCACTGTTGAGAGAATTGGATTTCTGCTCAATTGATAAGCTGCTTTCGGAAAGACAGATAGAAGAGAAAAGACCATTTCACTACAAAGCAGACGAAGAACGCGAAGCTTGGAATTTTGCCAGAGAGCTGCTTCGGCGCCTTCGTGAACTCGGTATGAGTTTTATGCTCGAGTGCCGACTGAGAGGACATCAACACAATCAGCAGGCCGGCCGAATAGTTTTTTAAAAAGATTGCATGAGTTTTCTTATAGCTACTCGTGTTCCGTGTACAGATACGCTTAACGTCAGCTTCGGGGCTAATGGCCAGCTATGGCTCATGTCATGTGCGAGTAATTAACTTCGGCTTGATCGAGCGGGGTCAACCGAAAGCCAGGCGATAACGTTGTATTCATGCGCAACGCCCCCGTTCGGCACACCTGGCTCAGCGCTTTCGCTCCGAGCCAGGTGTGAAGCGAACCGTCCAAGAGAGATGGATGCGCGCCGAGCGAAACCACCCACTCTCCCGCCATAAAGGCGAGAGAGTGGGCATCAAGATCAAAGTTTCAATTTTGCGCCTGCCTGACGCTAAACGGCCCTGATTGCTGACGCTCACTTACTCCGCCGAGTGCTGCAGAGCGTCGGCGTGGATCGCCTTACCCGCCTTCGTCTGCGTGAAACTGTCGGTAAAGCGGAGGACCTGAAAACCTCCGGCATCACCGACGACCCAAAGGTGCAACTCGCGCCCCTTCCCGTTGGTGGCAGGAACCTTGACAAAGCGTGCCAAACCAGCTTGCTTTTCGACGGTTCGATCGACACCCGGTGACCAGCTACCGGATCCGGGAAGGAAAGCCGTCCGCGGAGCCGGCCCCTTCCAGTACGCAATCTCTTTAGGACGTAAGATATCGCGAACGTCGTAAACTCGGGTGCCTGTACCTCTCGACCCGCAAGCGAGCATCGTCGGATTGTCCGGACGGTCCGGAGCGCACCTTTCAGTGGAATAGTCGAGGGCACCGCCGCCGACTTCTGGTGGCTCAGTAAGGAAATGTTCGCAATTGGCGGGGTCGTGCACTTCGAGCATGATCTTGGAGACGATCTTGGGGTTCTTCTCGTCGGTGATGTCGATGATGTTCGAATAACCGTACGGCGACGCTCCCCGCGCACATGCTGCCGCCAGACCGCCAACACCTCCCTGACCGCCGGACTCGTCCGTGCTGATAATGTACGAGCGTCCGTTGACGGAGATAGGGAGCATCTGCTCCGCTTGCCCCTGGTCATCCCAGAAGAGCGTGCTGATAACCCGGATCTCCGGATTCGGGCGACGGAACTGAATGTCGCTCACGTCCAGGATGACCAGCCCGTCCGGACCGAACGAAGAATTGTTCGCCGCCACGCCGAAGTTGCCGGGTTGTCCCGAGTATAACCGCGTCCCGTCCTTGTTGGTGCTCAGGTCGTGCGGCCTGCCATCACCGTCGAAAGTCCAGTTGAGGAGCCACTTCGCATTGTACGGGTCGGAGACGTCGATAATAGGCATAATGCCGCCGGCGCCTCGAAATTGCTGGCCGATGTAGTACGTTTTGCCGTCCTCGGCCCAGCCACCCATGTGCCCGCGGCTATCGGGCACAGTGATGCTGGACGCCAGAATCGGGTGGGCGCAGTCTTTGGACAGGTCATAAACGGCGAAATTCGGCCCGTTGCTTTGCGCGAGACCGAGAAGCCCGCGCTTCTGGTTCACCTTGACGTTCTCATGCGGGTTCAGCCCTGCGGGCGTATCGTCCAGGTACGCGGTCGGCCGTGGATGCCGGGGGTCCGAGACATCGATCACCACGACACCGGGGTTCTGCTGCAGAGGGTCATTTTCCGTTGACATGTAGGCGCAGTGATCATAGTAGGCCGGTCCGTTCTGGGAAAACGCTCCCTCGCCTCGAAACTGGCCGACGAGCTCCAGATTGCAGTTGTAGCCGCCCTCGGAATCGCCGCTCTCGCGTTCCCACGTCGTGGTTTCGCCCTGCAATCCGCTTTCGGTCCAATCGAAACGACCACAATCAGCTTTGGGCACCGGTCCCATCCCTGGGATTTGGGTTGCACTGGCCGCCAGCGCGCTGCTGCTGAATGCGAGAATCGCCAAACTGACTGCGGCGCATGCTGTGTGCACTACGCGCCTTTGCGTAATGCATAATAGATGGTGCTTCATTTTATTTACTCCTTTCCAAGTTTTTTGAACGACGTAACTCTGGGTAGCGCCCTTGATAACCAACGCCTCTATAATCGATCGACGTTCTCTAAGAGTTGCTTCTTCGTCGCGCAGCTTGAGGCGGTTTCGAACGGGTCAGCGGACGCATTCTCAGCAGGTGAGCGGCCCCGGCGTGGAAGGACAATCGTCGTTCTTTAATCCCTCCAGCTTGCCGCTGACGAATTCTCCTTCGTAGCGTGCACCCTTGGCACTCACGTAAATCCCTGGACCATGGGCTTTGCCCTCGTTGAAGTTACCCTCCAGATGGGCGCCACTCTGCCAAGTATAGATGCCTTTGCCGTCGGGTCTACCTTTGGCAAAGTCACCGGCATACTTGTCGGCTCCTTTCGCTTTTCCCATCCCTTGCGCTAGCTCGGTGCGTTCGTCGCAATCACCTTCATAAGCACCGCGAAGGTACCCATCGCGCACTCGGCAGTCGTGCGACATCGCCGGCGCTCCTAGTGTCATCAGAAAAGCGCCGCAGAAGAACGCAGATGAGAGTCTCTTCATGTTAAGCTCGGTTGCGTGCGAACGGCAGTTCACCATGAATGCACGAAGCCGCTCGCATGTTGAAATAAAGCAAAGCAGGGCACACACTCTGGCGTGCCCTGCTCGTTTACTGAATTCCGCTACTTGCGTGGTCGTGGCCGAGGGCGTGCCGGGTAGACGATGTCGGCCGCCTTACCCGTCAGCTGTAAAATATCGAACCCAGCTCCGTTCCGGTCGACTATGTAGATAAATCCACGATCGTCGATTTCGACGTTGTTGGTCATGTAGCCGTCAGGATTGGTGTTGGCGTTAGATTCAGGTACGTAGAACGCCACTTCGAGCGGTGCATGCGGCTCGCGGATGTCCCAAATCCGTACGCCCCCTGTGAAGTACGCAATCGACGTCAGCTTGCCATACAACGGATTCCAGAAGTTCTCTTCGCTCGAGTGAACGCCGAAGCGCGCTCCACGCCCGCAATAATTGCCGCGCGGATATTTTTCGCCTTCAAAAGGATCGACAGACATCGTCGAGAGGACCATGGGGCCTTGAAAGACATTCTGCTGCACGCGTGTGCCTGGCGGCGCGAACTTGGAATTTTCCACGGTCACATCGACGACGAAGCTCCAGTGCGGCGCTTCGTCACACGTATCAGCCGTCGATTCTGACGCCAACAGTACGATGTCGCGCGTCTGGAACTCGGTAAAGGCCTGGTAGCTGGGCGGTTTCAAGCCGAACACCGGAAACGAGGTGTGGCCCCCCTGGTCCGGCGACATGTAAAGAATTCCTGCTATTGGGTCAATCAATTCCTGCTCCGTCGGAGCGTCTGCGCTGTCCGGCTTTGCTGGGACCCAAGTGCCTCCGTATGCCGCAGGGAGCAGCTTCTTCCGGTCCAGAATCTGTAGCACCCCATCGTCGCCGACGCCCCACGCCGCGTAGACACGGTTGCCGATGATGTCGTCGGCTGTTGCGCCACGGGCGAGCCTGTTCGCCGCAAAGGGATGCTCATGTGCTGAGATCGGACCATGGAGCGAGGTGGCGATTGGCCCGGTCGACCCTGGTTGCCCGCCGACTAAACCGAACGTGCGGATGTAATTTGGCGCAGCGGTCGGATTTTTCCAGTCGACGATCACCATCGACTGCGCCTGACGCCATAGCGGCCCGCTATCCTTGCTGCCCGGCATGTAGGCGATGCCGGTGTCGCACTCCCACCAGTGTTTGTGCGTCGAGCGAATGCCTCGCAGCGCCGACGCGAGCACCGGCTTTTTGACATCGGTTACGTCCCAGACTTCGTAGCCAGACATTTGGGCGGTGTTTCCCTGGATGTTGCGCATCAAATAAACTTTGCCCCTTAAGTCCTCGTTCAGGTCGGAGCCCAAGCACAATCGCGCCATTTGCGCCTGCCCGCCGGCGACCGGGACCGGGATATGGGACATCTCCCTTGGATCGTTGGGATTGGTGACATCGATGATCATCGTTCCGTTCGGCTCATCCGCATTGTTGTTCAGCGGGTTCGGCAAGAAAGTAAAACCAGGCCTGGCTACCGGAATATTGCTGTGCGTTCCCGAGAAAGCGATCCATCTTCCATCCGGGTACTCAATAACATTCGGCTGGTACCCCGGCCGCCCTTGGAGGTCAGTGTGCCCCACGCGTTGCATGTTTTTTTGTTCGCCGCTTTGGCTTACCCCGGCCGCCATTGCGCCGCTGCTGAATGCCAGAATGGCCAAAGTGGCCGCGGATAATGCGGTGCGCAGTACGCGGCTGTGCGTAATGCATGCATCTTGCTTCATTGGTTTACTCCTTTCATCCCAGCTTTTTTACACGATATAAGGCCCAGTACTTCCTACCTAACGTAATGCTAAAGCCTTAACCCCTTTACGGGATCAGCTGGCTTGTCCTCCCGACCGCTAAACTCTACTGCTGTACGGACGAAACGCGCCCTCTACGATCAAAGCGCACAGATCGCGAGTCGCCGTAGGACCATACTTCAAAGCGTGGCCCGTTGCCGGGCTCCTCCTGAACAGTTTCCGTTGGTTCTCCCCAAATGGCTTTGACTTCGTCGGTCGTCATCCCAACACCCGGCTCTGCGGGAGGAACAGGCGATTTCTTCGGGGCGAAGACATCCTGCGGCACCGAAGCAATCGAGTCCGATTCGCAGGGAAAATTCTGATACAGAGTCTCTCCCCTTTTTCCCACGCACTTGAACATTTCAGCGGAGGCGAACGGCGCGACGAACAAGAGAGAGAATAGAACGCATCCGGATTTCAACATTGCCAGCTACCTTCGATATGTTTTAGGATTTCCGTAAAGCAAATCGGTGAAATCAGCAGCATATACTTTACTCACGGATCGGGGTTCTTCATGTTAGCCTCCCTTTATTTCCGAATATCGGTTTTTCACCTGCTCCTGCCTTCCCCTTCCTTTGTAGTCTCATTGCATTAGTTGTCGTTGTGAGTGCCCAAACTCAAATGTCTTCATGCTGGTTCGATAAAAAAGCAGCTATACGAAAATCAGCGATGTGACTAATAGTTTTTTCCAATGCCTGCTATAAGGTTTTGTTTATGGGAGATTCCTGGGCTCGTCAGGGTGCGCCCGTCAATCGGTCGATTCCAGGATGCTTCTATCAAGCGATGGGGCGGTAATCAGTGGTCGAAATCTGCGTAGACATTCACAATGGAGGTAGGATTTTCGCGTTGTTGAGAATTACTAAGATCCGTGAAAACGGCGTTAGCCCTCGGGCAGGTTGGAGCGATTTATAAACGATTGCGGAGTGTGGAGCACGAGGATCGCATAATTTTATCTCGCCACAACGGTGAACAAGGATATGCGCGCTGGCAAAATAGGATCGCGACCAACAAGGTCGGATCGACAACCGGAGACTATCTACTCGTCAATGGAGGATAACACTGGGTGCCGATGCTGGACTGTGACTGTACAGCGGTTAGGGTCTTCTCTTCTTGGGCTGCTTCAAGGTGATTCCAGCCAGCGTGTACTGAGCCGCTGCAAGTGGTTTATTCGTGCTGCATCGAGCAAGGCACCAAATAAGATTGCGAACGGAGTGCTTGAATCTCTGCGCTGTCATCCCATGTATCACCCGCGCGATCAAAGAACCGAGAGTTATTCGACTCCCGTGAAGTTCTGAGAGCAAAACGCAGGAGGCGAGTATAAGCTTAGTCGTCGTATGGCACGGCCACCAGGTGATCCTTTGCCGATGTAGCGTCCTCATTCCACATTTCCAGCAGCTTCTTGGCGACCGGTCCGGGTTTGCCGTCGCCGATTTTCTGTCCGTCCCACTCGATTACCGGGGCGATTTTGATCGAGCTGCCGACCAGCATCATTTCTGCCGCTTGAAGTCCTTCCTGCACCGGAATAGCGGCGAGATCGATAGCGCTTAATACGTCTTGCTGCACGAGGCGCATGGCGAACTCGAGAACTCTTTGGATTGTGATGCCCGAAAGAATCGCTTCAAAGGGCGGATGGCGGAACACCCGATCCCGCGTCACGAAAGCTACGTTCATATTCGAGCTTTCCGCTACCATGCCGCGCTCGTCGATGAAAATTCCGTTGTCGGCGCCTTGCTCTTTGGCTTCCAATAGGACGAGGACGTTAGGCAGATAATTGGTCGACTTGATGCGGGCGAAAAGCGGCGGCTTGATCGGCACCCGGCTGGTCACAAGCTTGATTCCGTCATGATAGTAGCTTTCCGGGTAAGCTTCTTGTTTAAAGACGATCACATAGAAACTGCTGCCGACGCACTCTGCCGGACCCAAACCATAGCCGCCTGGACCGGCGGAAAGCCAATAGCGAACCGATCCATCGCGCTGGCGGCTGGCCGCAGCAGTGTCGAGAATAATTTGCCGCAGCTCCTCTCGAGAAAACGGCAACGGAATACGTGCTCCGTGCGCCGATCGAATCAACCGGTCCAGATGCGGGTCGAGTTGATACAGCATCCCGTGCGTCAGTGTGGCGGTATCGAAGACGCCGTGGCCGCGATGCACCATATGGTCGTCGAGCGGCAGTACCATGATAGCCGGATCGTTGACGATGCCACCGAGGATGCTCGAGTACATCGCATAAAAGTTGTCGGCCTTGCCGTGCACTGTTTCGTGCAGGCGGGTGATCGCTTGTTCGCGGTTGAAAATAGGAGTCCTAGCCATGATTAATTCACCTCGTAATCACAAGTCGCGGATTGTAAGGATCTCGCCAGAATAGTCACATCTCATTCTACTATAGAAACGAAGAGAAGAGGCTCACGTTGAGCTCTGCGACTACGGAACTGTCGTTTGCGGCGCAATGCAATTCGTGATTTCGCGCGTGCAACTTGTTATCGCACCGTGAAGAGCGCGAAGGGAGTCAAACCGAAAGTGCTGTTCGTGCGCTTTGCGATCTTCTTAGCGATGTCGTTGGGCAATAAGGTTGTCGCGCCCTGAATTAAAATTACCCCACGTGTACAGAAAGGCCGCAAGCACCCAGTGGAAGAAAATCGGGATCGTACCGCCGAACCAGCGCATGTCGGGCCGGTAGGTCATCGTCAAAATGTAACGCAGGATCATGCTAGCCGCGTAGAGAATGCTGCAGGCAACCAGGAATCGGCAACAGCCGGGTCTCGGCTTGGCGAAAAAGCCTCGACCTCGCCGAATCTCGGATGCAATTTTGACCATCACGGCCAGCATAACCAATTGCACGCCGAGAAGAATAGGATAGGGGATCAGACCGGAGAACCAGTGTTCTGAGGGAGGCAGCCAATCAACCGAAAAAAACACCACCAGAGCTTGACCCAAGACGCGAAGCGCAAAGAGCAGAGTCAGAATCGCGAGCGCCGGGCCGTGCATGCCGATGTTAATCTGGAGTTGTCGATCGCGCTGCGCCTGCGCTTTCAACCACGAACTGTATTTCGTCCGGATCTTCCGGCGTGACGCACAAAAGTTGCGCTTTGAATTGCGTGTCGCGGCCGCCGCGCTGCAGAATTATTTGGGCCTTGCGCTCGAACCAACCGGGTTTCATCACGCACAAGACCGGAGCACCGAGCCGCCGCGACTCGCGCTTTTGCGCATATTCGATATTGAGTTCTCGCAGGCCCGAGTCAAGTTCTTGCAGCAGCTGCACCAGGGTTTCCGTGCTTGGCGCGACGCCGTCCAGTTCGACGGAGAAAACGTACAGATACTTTTCAACATCGGCGCAGGCGCGAAAATGTTGCACCGCCACGCCGGCGGCTCTCTGCGCCCGCGCCATGGCGTCGATGATATGGTTGACGTGCAACTTTTCGCCGGTGATGCTGGTGACATCGCGGCCTTTGCGGACGAAGTCGATGAGCGGCGTTTGGTTGTAAAATCCAACGACCCTAACTACGTCATTGATGTCGTAGCGGTACAATCCGCCCGGCGTCGTAAGAATAATATAATAAAGATTTCCCTCCTCGAGCTCTGCGCATGTCAAAATCGTCGGCGCACCCGAATTGATTTCGGATTCCGGGATGAACTCGTAGAAGTTCTTATCGATTGTGAGAATGCCGGCTGACCCCGAGTCGAATACCGGCAAGGTCATCTGCGCCTCGCTGGCCATGTAACCGAGATCGCGCACGGGCGTCGTTTTGGCAAACCAGCCGGCGAATTCTTTCAGTCGCACACCGGCGCTGCCGCCTTTCCAGCAACCGATAAGTTGCAGCCGCGGCCAATATTCTTTAGGCCGGAGCGCTCCGTCGTGCTTGATCAAAGATTCGAGTCGGCGCGCGCGCAACTGGTTTTTCCCCAGCCGTGATGCGAGTGATGCGCGCAGTTGGGCCGGAAGATCGAAACGGGAGCTAATAGTCCCGTCATGGATGTCTTTGATGATGTCGTATTTATTTTGACTGGCGCTTTGGACTAGCTTGAGAATCGTACTCGGATTGGGCGTGCCGAAAAACGAGATATCCTGTTCCAGCGCCAGACGCATGATCAAATAGTATTTGGCTTCGAAGTCTTTGATCTCGCAGGCGTCGTACGGCACGGCGTAAGCGTTCTTTATCCAACGCGGGCTGCTTCGATAAATCAAACCCGAGGCGGCCCCGAATGGAATGCCGCTGGTTGTTTTTCCCTCGACGGCCGGGCTGATCACGCCGAGCAGCTTGCCGTTGAAGAGATCGGCATGGTCCACGAGCGCGCGGTAATACCACAGCCGCGTCAATTGCCGGTGGTTCTGTCGCGTTTTTGCCGTGACCGGGATCAGCTTGGGCTCACCCGTGCTGCCGCTGGTCATCGTGAACATGTCGACGGGCTCCGCGGTCAGCGCGTCGCGCTCGCCGTTGTTGATGAGCTCGACATAGGGACGCAGGCGCTCGTAGTCGGCGATCGCCACTTGATGACGATAATCGCTCAGAGAACGCATCGATTTGAAACGGTGATCGTGGCCGAAGCGCGTGGCGCGATTGCGCGCGAGGATCTCGAGAAGCAGTTCGTCCTGGGTTTCTTGGGGTTTGGCTGTAAGTTTGCGCCAGCGTGTCCACTGGCGCCGGGTTACGAAGGCAGCGGCTTTGACGAGCAGTCGCATTGATGATTACCGGTGCAGATCGATCTTCGAGGCAGCGAGGCGTTCCAAGACTTCTTCCTTTACTGTGACGCTAAGGCCGCGGTTTTGCAAAAGCGGCGCGCGCCCGCCCAAGCCAAACGCGATGTTTTCAAAGGTGACATCCTCAGCGAGCAGCCAGGTACCGAACGAGCCTTCGGCAAAGGCCAGCGCGGGCAAATGCGCCGCGAAGATTCGTCCTGCGGCGGACAAAATGCCGGTCTCGCCCACCTGTGCGCCTACTTGAATCTTGATCCCGGCTTCTCGCGCCACTGTGGCGATTGCCAGGCTGCCGGCGATACCGCCGTTTTTCGAGAGCCTGATGTTGAAATAATCGCAAGCGCCGAGTTCTATTAGGCGGCGCCCCTGATCCAAGGTGACCAGCGACTCATCGGCCATAACCGGGACGCCGCTCTCCTGACGTACTCGTCTCATTCCCATCAGGTCGTCGGCGCGCACCGGCTGTTCGATCGCCTGCAAGTTAAAGCGCGCCAGCCGTTGTAGTTGTTGGATAGCCTCGTCCGGCGCCCACGCGCCGTTGGCGTCGGCGCGCAATTCAACGTTGCCACCGACGGCTTTACGCACGGCTTCGAGCCGGGCCGCGTCATCAGCGGTGCCGAGTTTCACTTTCATTTGGCAAATGCCGATTCGGGCCATTCTCGTGGCGAGAGCGGCTGCGTCGTCTGGCGCATCGGCCGAGATCACGCCGCTGTAGACGACTTCGTAGCGCGCGGGCGGCAGCAAGTCGGCCAAGGCGCAGTGATCGGCGCGCAGGCTCCAGTCGAGCAATGCCAGTTCGACGGCGCAGAAGGCGGCGTTCCACGCCGCAACGCTGCTTTGCCCCTGTTCGGGTTTGGTCCATTCCGGCATGACGGATTGAAGATATTCCAAGCTTTCCCATCCGGGTGCGAACGATTGCGAAAATACCCGAGGCGCCAGTCGCTCGCGAATGCGTGCGAGCATGGATTCGGTTGTCTCGCCGGTGACATAGGATCGTGGCAAGCTCTCGCCGAAACCGCGGCGGCCGTCGCTATCGATGATTTTGACAATTACTGCATCGCTCTCTTCGCGACTGTGTAGCGAATGGCGAAACGTTTGGTGGAATGGGATGCGCAGCCGGTAGATAGTCATGGCCTCGATACGCCGCGCCCTAACCGGGCGCGAGCGAGCGCCGGTGCGCTGTTTCGAGCCGGCTGGAAAGTAGTGGCGAGCGAAGAGGTTCTCGCCCAACGTAAGACTCGCGATTTGTTCGAAGAGATCGTCGGATGCTTGGTGAAAGCGCAGATAGTCCTGGATGACGGTTACGCCTTCTTCGGCGTGACGCACGTCGACTTCCGAATGGAGCGCAAACCAGTGCAACGCAGTTTTAGCAAAGCCATAGTGGCTGGTCAGGGCGGCGGCTATCTCGCTCGCACAGCGCGACAGCATGAACTCAAAACTCATGGTCTCGATCAGCACCGCCAGGCAAAGCTCCCGCAGGGTCAAGGCCGGGATGCGAGCGGCGCAGAAGACCGCCAGCCGGCGGCGCGCATCGTCGATCAGCCGGTCGATCTCACTCTGGTCAAAACCGACGCCGCGCGCCAGTTCCAGGAGCAGGGCCGAATGCGGCTTTTCAAGATCGGAGCGGCCCATTTCTTCCAATAGATTTTCTCTCAGCAACTCCGCCGAGCTCGACGGCAATGACGCGAAGCACAAGGCAACAATATGGGAGGAGAGAAAGTGCGTGCGAAAAACATTGCGTAGAAACTCGCGCGCAGCCTCTAGGTTAGCCCGTCCCGCCACCAGCTCTTGGTATTCATCGGATTGGCGGAATTGCCGGGTTGCGCTTTCGAACGTCTGGGTGATTTTTTCGGGGGAAATCATCTTGCTATAGTAGGGGACCGGCTATTCCCGCTTAAAACCCATCTCACAATCTGCGGGCCGAAGATTCAGCAAACTCCAATCCGGCCGACTCACTGGGGGTTTAGAATCGCGCGTCTCTGATTAGGAGCAGTCGATAAAAGTATACTTGCGGCCTTTGACGCAGTCGAGAAGATTCGGCGCGGTCAGCCCTTGACTGATATCAGCCGAAGCGGGTCGGCAATGCGGCTAACGACGTATCGAGGGGTGGCGCACTACGCTTAAGGACGCTCCGCGGTTTGCAGAGGCTTGGTGTAAAGTTTGAAGCCGCCGAATCCATACTCGCCTACCGGTTTGTTGGTGGCGGCATCAAAAAGATCGATAAGCATAAATTTTTCCGGATGTCCTGCAAGAAAGTTCGAAAACGTATCGACAAAACGCTCTTGGCTTTGAACGTCGGCGCGATAAAAGCCTTCACCCAGGTACAATCGATGGGGGCGTGGTCGGGCATCGAGACGGGTCCAATATTGAGAGCCGTTAGATCCCAGCGAATCGAGCCATGTTTTATACTGAGCGATTTTTGCTTCCCGCTCTTTGAACTCGTTGGCGGGCACGTCCGAAGGTGCAGAAATTCCGGCTACAAAGACGATGAGAAAAGCGGCGACAAATGCTTTCATGATTTCCTCCGATCACTATTCCGGGTATTTAACGCAAGGCATTTGCCATCATCAGCCGGATCCCACGATAGTGGCATCTCCGGGCGAACGCGTGCGCAATCGTGCTCTTCTGTGCCAACATGGCAACTCAAGGACGGTGATGTGCGTTAGGGGGGGAGATTGTGATTGGCGTCGATGAGGCGATGCGGCGATCTCTTATCGCACAATATCGCTCGAGAGCGACGAAAGTGCGTTTCACTTCCGTCAGCTCTTCAGCCGATACCCTGTCTTAAAGATCCATGCGACTACCGCCAGGCAGATTGCAAAAAACCCCAGGGTCATCGCCAGGCTCACACCGACACTCACGTCCGAGGTGCCGTAAAAGCTCCAGCGAAATCCGCTGATGAGATAGACGACCGGATTGAACAACGTGACCGTGCGCCATGCCGGCGGCAGCATGTCGATCGAATAGAAGGCGCCGCCGAGAAAGGTCAGGGGCGTTATGACCAGCATCGGGATGAACTGCAACTGCTCGAAGCCTTTGGCCCAGAGGCCGATGATGAAACCGAAAAGACTGAAGGTTGCCGCCGTCAGCACCAAAAAACCGATCATCCACAAAGGATGGAGGATCGTGATCGGCACGAACAACGCGGCTGTCGACAGGATGATAAGGCCGAGAACGATGGATTTGGTCGCTGCGGCACCGACGTAGGCAAGGACAATTTCCATGGAGGATACCGGGGCGGACAAGAGTTCATAAACCGTCCCGGTAAACTTCGGAAAATAAATCCCGAAGGAGGCATTGGAGATGCTCTGGGTCAACAGCGACAGCATCATCAAGCCCGGCACGATGAACGAGCCGTAGGCGACGCCGTTGACCTCGGTCATGCGCGAGCCGATAGCGGCGCCGAAGACCACGAAGTAAAGCGAGGTGGTCATAACCGGCGTTACGACGCTTTGCAGCAGTGTGCGCAGGGCGCGCGCCATCTCAAACTTGTAGATCGCCCAGACACCGTGCCTATTAAATGCCGATGGTTGGGTCGCCGTG
This sequence comes from Binatia bacterium, assembly GCA_036378835.1. GTDB lineage: Bacteria > Desulfobacterota > Binatia > UBA9968 > UBA9968 > WHTF01. The sequence goes on from DASUVS010000324.1 coordinate 15,800, forward strand.
CTCATTTGCGATCGCTTACCAGGCTGACGAAGATGTCTTCGAGCGAGCTCTGCCGGGTGTTGAGGTCCTTGAAGCCGATACCGAGGTCGCCCAGCCCTTTGAGTAACATTGGTATTCCCGTGCTCTCGTCATCGCCGTGGAAGGTGTATTCCAGCTCGCGACCGCCGTCTTTCAGCGCCAGCGGCCATTGGCTTAGCTCGGCTGGCAGCGACGGTAAAGGCTCGAGAAGACTCAAAGTGAGCTGCTTCGTGCCGAGTTTTTTCATCAGCTCGACTTTTTCTTCAACCACGATCAGCGCTCCTTTGTTGATCACGCCGATGCGGTCGGCCATCTCCTCGGCCTCATCGATGTAGTGGGTGGTCAGGATGATGGTCACACCGGTTTCGCGCAGGGTTCGCACCAGCGCCCACATATCCCGGCGCAGCTCAACGTCCACGCCTGCGGTGGGCTCATCGAGAAAAAGAATCTCCGGCTCGTGCGCCAGCGCCTTGGCGATCAGCACGCGCCGCTTCATGCCGCCCGACAAGGTCATTATCTTGTTTTTGCGTTTATCCCATAAAGACAAATCCCGCAGCACCTTCTCGATATGAGCCGGGTCCGGGGCATGACCGAAGAGTCCCCGGCTGAAGCTCACCGTCGCCCAGACGGACTCGAACGCGTCAGTGGTCAGTTCCTGCGGCACCAGACCGATCTTCGATCGCGCCGCGCGGTATTCGCCGATGATGTCGTGACCGTCTACGAGCACGATCCCCGCCGTCGGGGTAACGATACCGCAGACGATGCTGATCAAGGTAGTTTTGCCGGCGCCGTTGGGACCCAATAGAGCAAAGATTTCACCCTTGCGGATCTCGAGGTCGATACCCTTCAGCGCCTGATAACCGGAAGCGTAGGTCTTGGTCAAGTTCGAAATGGAAATGACTGGCGGCATAGGGGATCTTAATGAGGGGCATGTTGACGCGCCGTCGATATACCGGACGGTGGTCAAGCAGGTTTTGCACTAGTAGTCACCACCAGAATGACGGCCTGTGCTCTGGAGGGATAGCGATTTCAAGCGATTCAAGATTCTCTGCCTGAAGATTACCAGATTCAAAGCCACATCAAAGCCGTGTCGGTCTTCGCGAGGATTGCCGACGAAAGTTTTTTCTTGCCTAGTACAATGTCTCACGCTTTTGGGTACTTTACGGGTGTATACCGCCACGGAGAAGTCGAAGGACACGAAGAAAAAGAAAGCATATTAGATCCTGGTTCGTGTTTCGATTGTTTGTTTTTGTGTCGTTTGAGCGCTTCGTGGTGAACAGAAACATTTTGCTCGACGGCCCTGTCGAGAGCCCAGGATCAGGTTGTGCGGCTGAGTTGCCTTCTGAGATACTGGCCCGTGGAAGCTTCGGTGACCCTGGCACGAGGAGCGCCCTCAGGCCATTCCATCACAATGTTGCCGCGGACCACAGTCATGACCGGCCAGCCGGTAACATCCCAGCCCTCGTATACCGACCAAGGGGTGACGGTGTGGAGAAGTTCTTTAGTGATCTTTGCACGCCGCTTCAAATCGACGACCACCAGGTCGGCATCCGCGCCGGGAAGGATCGCGCCTTTTTTCGGATAGAGGCCAAAGATGCGCGCTGGATTTTCACTGGCGACTTGGGCCAGCCGCTCGATGGAGATTCGACCCTTATTGACGCCCTCGCTCAGCATCATCGGCAGCATCCCTTCGACCCGCGAAGGAAAGCCGCTGATGGTGGTCCAAACGTTTCCGGTCTCCATCGATTCGCGGGTTCTGGTGTGGGCGACATGATCGCTGCCGATGCAATCGATGGCGCCGGACGAGAGCGCCTTCCATAGGCTTTCGTGCGTGGAGCGATCGCGCAACGGCACGTTGATTTTCCACGCGTCCTTGTGCAGCACGAGATAGTGGGTGCCGATTTCACTATAGACCGTCAGGCCTTCGACTTTGGCTCTCTCGATTTCCGCAACGGTCTCGGTTGTCGTACAGTGCACCACGTAAATCGGACAGCCGGCGATCCGGGCATAATAAAGGTACGTCCGGGCGTGACCGACCTCGGTGAAAGCCGGCGAACGATCATCCCACGCCCCCATGTCGTTGCGCCCGGCAGCGATGAGCTGCTTCTGCAGCACCTGGGCGATCTCCCAATTCTCGCAATGAAGCAGCGCGATTGCCGGCGCGCCGAGCTTGGCGACCGCTTTAAAAACCGAGTAAATGCTGCCGTCATCAAAAAAGTAAGCGGGCCACGAGGACTTCCATGGTCCCTGCATTTGCAAGTGAAGCTTAAACGAGCTGATGCCGTGCTCATGAGCGAGATAAGGGATTTCGTTGACGTGCTCGTCGGTACTGACGATCGGCGTTAGAAAAAAATCGATGGCCGCGCTTTTTGCGGCTTCATAGAAAATCGGCATCGACTTCGTGAAATTGGGAATATCTCCCGGTCCCTTCACTTTATCCGCGCCGCCGGTAATTGCCAGGCTTACAAGCTGCAAACCCCAGGTCGTCACACCGGTAGCCGCAGCCGCTCGGGTCTCGCTTTTAAAATCGGCGGCCAGGTCGCGATGGCCGCCGAGGTGACACTCGGGATCGATCACTCCCGGAAGAAGATGTTTGCCGGCCAAGTCGATGATCTGCTCTGCATCCGGCAAAAACGCATCGCCGCCGACAACAGCGATCTTTCCGTCGACGATTCCGACGCCGCCTTCGATGACACCGGAAGGCGTGACGATCAGGCCGTTCTTAAAAAGAATATCTGCTGTGATCTTAGCCATAACTTACTTCGAGAAGAATTGCTTTTCCGAGTCGATGATCGATTTCGCCCAGCGCGAAACCAGGGTTTCGGCGAATGAGCGTTCGTGGATCCATTTCTGGCTCGGGCCCATAATCGAGTCTTTGTACCAGCGCGGCACTACGCGCACCGCAAGCATGTAGCGCATAAGATTTACCACCAGCTCGTTGACGTTTTTTTCCACCGGGAAGTCATCCCACCCGAACGCGAGCCCGGTGAAGGGATCCACCAGACCCATCGTTGCGCCCGCCTCGTGAACGCGCCGACCGACGACCTCGCTATGAAGGATCTCCGGCCGCTCGAGCCCGGCGGCCAAACAGGCTTCGATGGCGAAGCCGCCGTAGTTCGACTTGGAACCGAATACGCAGTAATCGGCGGCGGTTGCGGCGGCGATGCCGGACTCGCACGGGCAGCCGCATTGGGCGCCGGTGGGTACAACTCTCCGCACAGCCTCGGCGATGGAAGCAGTGCCGATTTCGTTGCCCCCGTCACCGACGCCTATGGTCGGTATGCCTCGATCGCCGGCGAAATCAAAAAGGTAATCCACTTTTGCTTGCACCGACGACACGTCGATGCCGAACCCGTTGTGATAAATGCCTTTGGCGTTCTTCGACAACTTTTCTATCGCCACGACGGCTTTCGGTTTGAACTGATCCAGAAGCCGAATCGCCTCGCGCCGTCCCAAGTCGTCGTCAAGAGGAAACGGCAGAACGATGACTTTTCTCGGCGTTCCCACCGCCAGTTCGGGCGCGCTCGGCATCAGGCCGGCGGCCTGACAAAGAGCCTCCATCGCTTTCACCACGACTCCTTCGCAAACGATCACTGGAGTCGCGCCGAGGCCGACGTCAATCGCCCGCGCCAAGGTCGCGGCGGCAATCGGGCCGTCGCCTTCGGCGATCATGTAGGGCGGTGCAATCAGGCCGGTGGTGATCAGCACGGTGTCGCCGCGCTCGACGTTGTCGGCGAGCGCTTTGGCCGCAAGATGACAGAGCGGCGCGCCGGCCTTTTCACGGGCCGCTTCGTAAAGCACGCCGGTTACCGGTTTCCGCGTCAGCGCCGAGCCGCCACCCGACATGAAATACTGCACCGAGATCAGGCGATCGACGGTGTCGCCCAGATTGTACGAAAGCTCTTCATTTTTCACGTGGCCGGTTTCCTTATTTTCTTGCTTCCTGCAGATAGCTCATATCGATTACGCCATCGACGGGGGGCGGAGGTTTTTGCAAGCCGAACTCCTTCCAGCTTTCGGCGACGATGCGGGCGCCCGTGATGTCGATCCCACCGTCGCGGGGAATTGATTTCTTGGTCTTGATAAAAAGACTATAGGTCTTTTCGGCCTCATCACGCTCCGCCTTTGCCTTCTCGATCAACGCCCGCAACACGGCCTCTTTATTTTTCGGCTCGTAGAAGAAGTCGCAGGCTCGCACGAAAGCGCGAAGGAATCGCACCATCAACGGTCTGTTGGCCTGCGCCCAGTCGCGTCGAGCGCCCGTCACGGTGTATTGAAAGTTGTCGACATAATCAGACGAGTAACCAAGCAAGCGAAGTCCCGATGCGATGGCTTTGAAATCCGATGGCTGGTTGACCAACGCTCCGGCGACGCCGCCTTTTTCCACCGCTGCCAGACGGGTCGGAGTTCCGCCTAATCCGATCATCTCGTAATCGGCAGGCGTCAATCCATTGGCCGCCAGCATGCGTGCCAGCACATAATTCAGCGGATCGGTTGGACTCGCGACGGCTAGACGCTTGCCTTTCAAGTCGGCATAGCTGTTGATTGAAGGATGCACGATCAGTGCATAGATAGGCACCCAGGTATCCCCGGCAACGGCTATGAGATCGGCGCCGGCGGAGTTGGCGGCCAGCAATTGCACCAGATTCATTTGGGCGAGATCGGTGGATCCCCCGACCAAGGCCTGGGAGGTAGCCGTAGTGGTGCCGCCCATTACCCGCTTTATCTCGATGCCCTCCTTCTGAAGCATGCCTTCCTGCTCTGCAATCAGATAGGGCCAGTGCAACGCCGATATGGTGATGGTGCCGTAGTTGATCGGCGTCAGCTTTGGGCTTTGCTGCGCGTCGGTGCGAGTTGCCGAGTTTATCAACACGAGCGCAGCAAACCAGAAAATATACTTTAGAGCGGATGAAGTCTTTGTCATAGTTTGCACCTTGAGAGAACAGCTCTCGATTAAGAAATCGTCACACGTTTCTCATAAGACGATGGCCGGTTACGTACTATGAGCCCGAGAGCCTGTCAAACCAAAGTTAGAAGAGCTGACCGTATGATGTCAAACATGATCAGGGATGCGGCCCGGGCCACGACCTGGCTGAACTCACTCCCAAGTGAATCGGTAACGGGTGTTGCAGCCGACACCTTCGCTGTACCCGTGCCCCACGCGATCATCTGGGATCACGCCTTGATTGCTCGCTGGCTTTGCGGGAAAATCCCTCTGCGTTAGGTCGTGCGCCCATGATACATTCTGAGCTATCGTTGCGTTTGGCGCGCCCGGCAGAGGCCGAGAGCATTGCCACTCTATCACGCGATTTGATCGAATACGGTCTCGATTGGCGCTGGACGCCTGTGCGAGTCGCGGCGAGTATTCGCGCTGCCAACGTCAACGTTCTCGTCGCATCGATGCACGAGGACATTGCCGGTTTTGCCATCATGCGCTACGGCGACGACGATGCGCACTTGGACCTTCTCGCCGTATCTCCCTCCCATAGACGAACCGGGATAGGGCGCCAACTGCTTGAGTGGTTGGAAGAATGCGCCGTCGTGGCGGGAATATTCAACGTCGATCTCGAAGTGCGCGCAGGCAATGAAGAAGCCCAGCTCTTTTACACTCGAATGGGTTACCGCCCGCTGCTTCAACTTCCCGGCTACTATCAAGGTGTCGAGGCAGCGCTTCGCATGGGCCGCGATTTATCGCGCCGATCTCTCGACCAAAGACTCACGGGAAGCAATCCTAAAAGCTGCTGAAAAGCCTTATAATCATTGTGGCGCTCAGCAGTTTCGGTCAATGATTGCGGCAGCGGGCATGAGCAAACTTACTTCATCAAGCGCATCCGAGGTTTGCAGGCAACTCGCCGCCAACAGCCTAAGGATCGGATGATTATGAGCACAAAGTTAATAACAGGTGACGGTTTCACAAAAATGCCGGGCTTGGCAACCGAGCGTGATCAAGGGAGCCGCACGTGACTCGTCGGGGTGAAGAGTATGTGCGCGGCTTGCATGACGGACGCACGGTGCTGTTGAACGGCGAACGAGTGCCCAATGTGACCACACATCCGGCCTTTGCCGCGGGGATTCGCAGCATCGCCAACCTCTACGATCTCGCTGCTGATCCTGCCAATCGCGAGCTGATGACTTATCCGTCGCCGCGCGACGGCCGTCCGACCAACAAGTCCTGGCTGGTGCCGCGCAGTCGCGATGACCTGGCGGCGAGGAGGCGCGCAATTAAATTCTGGGCCGACGCCAGTTATGGTTTGCTGGGACGCTCGCCCGATCATGTCGCATCATTTTTCGCGGGATTTGCAGGTGCGCCTGATTTCTACGCTCGGGGCGGGCAACAGCTCGCCGACAATCTATCGCGGTTCGCAGCCAAGGCCGCGGATGAGGACCTCTATGTCAGTTATGTCATCGTCCATCCCACGGTCGATCGCAGCAAACCGGCACACCAGCAGGCCGAGCCGTATCTCTACGCCGGCGTCGCCGCCGAGCGCGACAACGGCATCGTCATTCGCGGCGCGCAGATGCTCGGCACAGGCTCGGTGATGTCCGATTATGTGCTGCTTACGGTCATCCTTCCGCTCAAACCCGGCGATGAAGACTACGCGATTTCCTGCGTGGTGCCGAATAGCGCGTCCGGTCTGAAGCTCTACCCGCGCCGGCCGTATGCGCTGGGAGCCAACAGCATATTCGACTACCCGCTATCGAGCCGTTTCGATGAAACCGATTCTCTGGTCGTCTTCGACGATGTCCTGGTGCCATGGGAAGACGTGTTTATCTACAAGAACATTGAGCTTACCGCGGGTCAGTTCAGTGTTACCGCCGCGCACGTCCTGGGAAATACCCAGTCACACATTCGCTCATGGGCAAAGTTGCAGTTTCTCGTCGGATTGATCAAGCGCTGCATGGATCTGAGCGGCCGCTCCGCCAATACCGAGATAGTTGCGCAGCTCGGTGACCTCGCCACCCGTGTTTCGCTCATCGAAGGCATGATCCTTGGCGCCGAAGCGGCGGCGGAGCCGGACGCGTTTGGTGTCATGCGCCCCAAAGATTCCCTGCTTTATGCCAGCCAGGTGTTCCAGCAGGCGATGTATCCGGCGTTGCTCAACCAGATTCGCGGCCTGATGGGCGGCAGCCTGATCCAGTTACCGGCAACCGTGGCTGAGCTACGCGCGACGCCTTCATCGGGGGATATCGACCGCTACATACGCTGGCCGAAAGCCGGCGCACGCGATCGGGTGAAGCTGCTGAAGCTTCTGTGGGATGCCGTTGGTTCGGAGTTTGGCTCGCGTCATTTGCAGTACGAGATGTTTTACGCCGGCGAGCCCGCGGCGATTCAGGGACGCGAGTTTCGAACCTTCGATTGGGCGGCCGCGGAGGCATTGGTCGATCGTTGTCTGGCGACCTACGATGAGAGCACAGCTTAGCGGCGTTATAGAAATTTCTCTCGATGACAGCACACAAGGTCCTTCGCTTCCAAACGCCGAACGATACTCTCCTAAGCTTCATCGATAGCAAAGCCGCCTTTACCGATTTCTGAAATCGAACGGCGATTGCTCGATCCCGTACGACAGTGAGGCGCTTGGTTCTCAGCGCGCCCACCCATTAAGGCATCTCAGTGCCTTTATCGTGGCATGCGCCTTGCGCCTGTAGCAGGAAACAGTACGTGTAAAGGAGGCCCATATGAAACGGAAAAAGCATATTCTAACAGCGGTTTTTATATCCGGTACTATCGGCGCGGGCGTGAACGGATTGTTCGCCCAGTCTATTCCTGGACCAACCGTCCCAAAACCGGTACCCGAAGTCCCGCAGCAAACACAGCCGACGCTACCGGGCCAGCCGGCGCCAGGTCTTCCACCGACGGAGCCTCTTCCAGGACAGCGAGGGACTATACCCGAACGGATGCAAGCACCGGATGCGGGCAGCCAGCGCGATATGGTGATCTCCTCGGAAGACATCAAAAAGGCTCAGGAAGCATTGAAGGCGAAGGGGAAAGACCCAGGGGCAGTCAGCGGCCGTATGCATGCCAAGACCCAAGAAGCGCTTCGTGAGTTTCAGAAAGAAAATAATTTACCAGCTACCGGAGTACTCGACCAGAAAACCGCCGAGAAGCTGGGTGTGACCTTGAAGGGTGATGAAGGTTCGAAGCCGCAGCAACGGCAACAAGGTGCCAAGCCAGAGGCTAAGTAAATTTATATTTAGGGTTCTCACAATACAGATCGGGAAGACGCAATACGGTCTTCCCGATCTGCAACCGCATCATCCTTCGCGCTTCCACCTAACCCATTACTCGTTACGATTGCAGTCGCCTGTGCTGTTCTGCAGCGGAATAGGCGAAGGTGCATTCATCTCGTCCCGCTTTTGAAGGGCCAGTTGAGCCAAGCGGCGATGCCGCGGCCCATGATCCATTCCTTATCTGTCGCCGAAAGGAAACCGAGCTCTTCCGTGAACAGGGTCACTGCTTGTCGATAGGAGCACGGTAAATGAGAAAGATCTGTGCCCCAAAAACAGCGTTGAGGGCCGAAGGCGTCGACAACGCGATGAATTAGCGGGTGAAGAGTCGGAAACGGGTAAGCTTCCTCAACATAACAGGGCAATGCAGAAACTTTTACCGCGACATTAGGCAAGCGCGCCATCTTAATCAGATCATCCACGGCTGAATCCAACGGCTTACCGCGCAATGCGGTGCTCAGTCCCATATGATCGATGATCATGCGCAACCCTGAATGACTTTCGGCGATGGCGGCGAGTTTCGGTACTGCGCCGGGCGCAAAGGCCATTACTGGGATATCGTAGCGCTGCGCGGCAGGCCAAAACCAATCCGCGGTGCCGTCATCCAGCCACTCTCTCGAGCGTCCGCGATTGAAAACCATTCTAATGCCAAGCATGTGCGGCTGGTCTTTCCAAGTCGCCAGCAAGGCGCGGCTTTCCGGCGCGTTTATTTTAAGCCGTCCCATGACGCCAAAACGGTCGGGATGCGAACGCGCCGCTTCCAACGAGGTGTCGTTGCGATCCGCTTCCCAGGTAGGCGGCACGAGCACGCACCGATTCACTCCAGCACCGTCCATTTCCCCCAACAGTTCCTCATGCCCAAGCGGTATGAGGCGATGCGGTTGGGATGCGTTGCCTTTGGCATAGGGCTTCTCCGGCGTTTCCTCCGCCCAAATATGGACCTGAGCATCAATGATCATCATATCGGCTGACCTAGTTCAAAATTTTTAAAGACGATTAATCGTTCAATGCCGGATTCATAGCTTCGGTCTTGTGCCGCCGTCAACAACAAAAGATTTCTCCTGCCTCGGAAATGACAGAAGGATTTGTCCGTTTTAACTTCGAGAGAACGCAGCAATGAAGTAATCTTCTTTGGATCGGTGGTCGGAAGATCCAGACCGATTTCGTTCAGCGCACCTTCGGATTCAACTTTTGCTGAAATCTATTTGCTTGAATAATTTTTCCGCGGCTTCTTCGCCGGTGTGCACGCAGTCGGCGATACCGACACCGTGATACGCGCTGCCTGCCAGCGCCAGATTGGCGTATTTCCCGAGCGCCGACTCGATCCGTTGAATTCTTGCTTGATGGCCGACATGATATTGCGGCATAGCGTTCGGGTGGCGCTGGATGCGGACCAACAGCGGTTCGGCGTTGACGCCGAGCAGGTTGCCGATCTCGGCTCGAACGTTTCGTTCCAGGATCGCATCGTTGTCATGCAAAAAATCCGGTTGCAGGCTGCCACCAACGAAGGCGCGCAATAGCAAATGGCCTTCCGGGGCCCTACCGGGATATTTCAAACTACTGAAAGTGCAAGCCATCATTTTGCGTGATTCGATCGCCGGTACGACAAAGCCGAAGCTGTCGGGGATTCGTGGAAAGTCCCGGTTACGATATGCCAGACTTATGGTTGCGCTTGAGGCGTAAGTGATACCCGATAACTCTTTGGCTGCTTCGGGAACGGCCGAAGCCAAAATCCGTGCCGTGTGAAAGGCGGGAGCGGCCAAAATGATGCCGTCGGCCTCGAGAATTTCGCCGGTCCCGGTTGCGATCTGCCATTTGTTTTTGCCATCGCTGGGAAATAGGCTTCTTACAGCAGTATTGAGGCGAGGGCTTGCTTGCGGCAGACGTTGGGCAATCACATCGATCATTTCCTGCATGCCGCCGGCAAGGGTAACGAATAGGCTCCAACGCGCGCCGCTGCCGCCCTCGCGCTTGCGCGCACGGCGCCGCTGTTCCGACCACATTGCCCAAATGACGCTGCGTTGAGATTTTTCCATCTGTTTGAAGCGCGGCATGGTGGAGATGAGGCTGAGCTTGTCGGGATCGGCGGCGTAAATTCCGCCAAGCAGCGGCTGGGCGACCCGTTCCAAGGCTTCGTTGCCAAAACGACGCCGGATAAAGGCGCCGAGACTTTCATCCATGTTGGCATCACCTCGCGGCATCAGCAGTTCCGCCGCCATGCGCAGTTTCCCGCGCCATGAAAACAGCGGTGTTCGAATGAAGGGAGCCAGTTGGGTCGGCGCCAGCAAGAAAAAACCTTCCGGCAGCGGCACGAGCTTGCCGTTGTGAACGACGTAGATCTTCTGATGCGCAGCCTGGGTCGACACCAAACGGGGTGCCAGTCCGAGCCGGTCACAAAGTCGCAGCGCCCAGGGTTTTTCAGAGATGAACGAATCCGGTCCGGCCTCGATGAGAAAATCGCCAACCCGCTCTGTCGCTATGCAGCCGCCGAGGCGATGGGACGCCTCAAGCAGAAGAATTTCGAGGTCTGAGGCTTGGGCGTTTCGTAACTCGATCAGGCGGTGCGCCGCCGCCAATCCGGCGATGCCGCCACCAACGATGGCGATGCGTCGGCTCATGAGCGGCGCCTCTCTCTTCGATTGCGGGACGAGGGAGTCAATCGTTTTGAAATTTGCAACTTACTGACTGGCCTGGACGGATTTGGCAATCACGGCCGCGATCATTTTAATGAAGGTTGTGTGATCATTCGGGCAGCTGGCGCGGTGTAACTCGATGCCGGCCTGTGCTGCTGTTTTCTGCGCTTCGATGTCCAAATCGTAAAGAACCTCGACGTGGTCGCAAACAAAGCCGATGGGAGCGATGACGACATTGCTAGCCCCCTTAACCGAGAGATCGCGTATGACCGAGTTGATGTCGGGCTCGAGCCAGGCATCGGCCGGGTTTCCACTGCGGCTCTGATAGGCGATGGACCAGTTCTTGTGATCGATCTTTTCAGCGATGGCGCGCGCAGTGATTGCAAGCTGTTCAACGTACGGCGATCGGTCAGCCATCGACACCGGAACGCTGTGCGCGGTGAAAACTAGGGGAGTCGCCGGACGTTGCTCACGCGCAATCCCGGCAAAGCTTTCTCTGATTAGCTCGCACCAGGTCTGGATAAACAGCGGATCATCGTGCCATCGGGCGCAGTAGTCGATCTCCGGCGCGGCGCGGCCGAGTTCCAAACGCGCATCGGCAACGTTCCTTTGATACCTCTCCCAACTCGCATCGGTGTGGTGCGAGGAAAGAATAAATCCCAATGCCCGCTCAACGCCGTCTCCGGCCATTTGTCTGAGTGTATCGGCGAGAAATGGGGCGGCATTTCGCATACCGATGTAAACTCGCAAATCCATGCCGTGTTCGCTCAGTAGTCTTTGCAGGGCGCGCGCTTGCCGTGCGGTGATTTCATTCAAGGGTGATTTGCCGCCGACCGCTTCATAGTGGCGCGCCACATCCTCGAGACGCTGCGGCGGAATCGCCGTGCCTTGCGTGACCCGCGCTAAAAACGGCCGAATCTCATCCGGAGAAGTTGGGCCGCCGAAAGCGATCAAGAGAACGGCTTGATAGGAAACCATGGAATGAAGATTAGCGGAGCTTCTGCAGCTCAAAGTGACATAGCAATTGAGCGGCAACCCCTTCGGACCGAAGGCAATGCGCTACCGGTTTGCAGCGGCCTGCAATCTCCGGCGCTGCAGTGGACTCCGGGAAAATTGCCAGCCACTGTGCCAAGGACCATGGATGGCAGTGAAATTGTTCGCTTCTGTGCCTTCGCTCCTCCACGCTTACCTCTTGACCGTACATAAGGGTTCATTTCAACTGCGGATCCCCGCTTAGCGTGCGCTCAATTCGTGAACGGCGTCGACCATGGCGATGACATGATCGACCGGAGTTTCGGGCAGCACGCCGTGCCCCAGGTTGAAGATATGGCCGGGCCGATTACCGGCGCGGTCGAGCACATCGGCGACACGGCTCCTAATTTCTTTCGGCGGTGCAAACAGAGCGACGGGATCGAGATTACCCTGCACCGCGACGTCATGTCCTACGGTTGCCCAACCTTCGTCCAGATTAATGCGCCAATCGAGACCGATCACGTTGCCGCCCGCGGCGCGAATGTGCTTCAGCAGTCCAGCCGTGCCCGTGCTGAAATTGATCACAGGCACACCCTTGGTAATCCCGGCGATGACTGAGCGTGTGTACGGCAGAACAAATTGTTCGTAATCGCCGGGTGTCAGGCAACCTGCCCAACTATCGAAAAGTTGCACGGCTTGAACGCCGGCGGCAATCTGACAATTGAGATATTTCGTGATCAGCTGCGAAAGCCGCTGCATCAGCCGGTGCCAAACCTCCGGAGCCGTATAGTACAACTTTTTTGCATGTATATAGTTACGCGAGCCGGCCCCCTCGATTAGATAGGACGCCAGAGTAAAAGGCGCTCCGGCAAACCCGATCAGCGGAACCCGATCATCCAGCGCGGCGCAAGTTTTCTTTACGGCTTCGTAGACGAACGAAAGCTCCTTCTCAGGATCGAAGTCTTTAAGACCGTCAACATCTTTGCCGCTGCGCACCGGCCGGTGGATCACAGGACCATCGCCTTTGGAATACTCCAGTCCCACACCCATGGGCTCGAGGATCAACAATATATCGGCGAAAAGGATCGCCGCGTCTACGTTGAGTCGCTCGACGGGGGTGACGGTGATTTCGGCCGCGAGATCGGGTTTTTTGCATAGCTCAAGAAAACCGTACTGCGCCCTCAGAGTGCGATAGTCTTCCATGTAACGGCCCGCCTGACGCATGAGCCAGACCGGCGTATGAGGCACTGCTTCGCGCCGGCATGCGGTAAGGAACGGATGATTTTGAATTGATCGATTGCGCATGGACAGAAGACTACACGAGACTACGGAGCTTCGGCGGTGAAATCAACTGCGGGGTTTACGCGGCCCGGCCGCGCCGATGGCATCATCACCGTACTTATCGCGCAGATGATCGATGCCGTGATAGAGCTTGTCCCACGAGCTGCGCTTGTCCCGGTCCAGAAGAGACTCCTGCCAGCCGGAGGATTGCAGCGCGCTGGCGCTGACGCCCAGGAGCCGAACGGCCCTGTCCTGAGCAAGATTCTGCTGCAGCAGTTGCTTGACGGTTTCGAAGATCTCCCGATCGTAGCAGGTTGGCGAATTCAAGGTCCGAGAGCGAGTAATCGTCTGGAAATCGCTGTAACGGATCTTAACCGTAAGACATCGGGCGTAATAGTTTTCTTTGCGCAACCTGCAGCCAACCTCCTCGACAAGTTGCCAGATAATCCGTTCCAGCTGCTCGAAGCCCTGCAGCGGCTCGAACGTAGTCTCGTTGCCGATCGAATGCTCGTGAGAACGCTGGCGATGCTCGACTTGGCCGAGATCGAGGTGACGTGAACCAAGCTTTGAATTCATCAAGTCGCCGATGGTTCGGATGCCTCGAGCTAGTAACTCCTTCTGTGTTTTCGGACCTACGCCCGGAACCAGCTCAACCGGTAGCGTCGCGAGAAAGTTTGTCTCATCGCCGCCAGCAACAAAAATGAGCCCCTGAGGTTTGGCTAGAGTCGCGGCGATTTTGCTGACCACCCGGTGGCTGGAAACTCCGCCCGATGACGGCAGCCCAAGCTCCTGTTCGATGCGCCGGATGATTCGATCGGCAGTCTGCAACGGCGGCCCCAGGAGTTTCTCCGTGCCGGTAAGATCGACGACGCCTTCGTCAATCGAGATCGCCTGCACTTCGGGCGAGTACTGCCGCAGGATGGCAAATACCTTGTGGGAATATTCCGAATACAGCCGATGGCGGTTAGGAAGAAATATCCCGTGCGGGCACAGCTTATTAGCTTGAAACCCCGGCATCGCCGAACGGACGCCGAATTTTCGCGCTTC
>DASUVS010000325.1:0-5880 GCA_036378835.1 Binatia bacterium
GCTGATCAAAACCCACTTCCCTGCCGATCCGGAACGCGCTGGAATCTTCGGCCACTCAATGGGTGGCCACGGCGCCATCACGATTGCACTCAAGAATCCAAAACTCTATCGGTCGATCTCGGCGTTTGCGCCGATCGCTGCGCCCAAGCAGTGCCCGTGGGGTGAAAAGGCGTTTTCAAACTATCTCGGTGCACAGCGTGACAGTTGGGACGAATATGACTCCACGGAGATCTTGCTTAAGCTTCAGGATGCTCCACGGCGGACGCCGATCCTAGTCGATCAGGGCACCGCCGATCAGTTTCTCGAGTCCCAGCTCCACCCGCATCTGCTGGAGCAGGCCGCCAAGCAGGTGGGCTATCCGCTCACGCTGCGGCGCCAAACGGGCTATGATCACAGCTATTATTTCATCTCGACATTTATCGAAGATCATTTGCGCCATCACCACCGGGTACTGAACCGAGAGTGACCGCTCTAGCGACCGCGGGACCGCAGCAGCCTGGTGATGCGTGCTAACGGGCGAACCGCTCATGTCAGCTGGGCGCCAGCGAAGCATCTCAGATTATGGGTCTGAGATGCTTCACCGGACTTATTCTGAGCCAGCCCGAAGGAGCTTGGAACGACGTTCCCCCACACAGCTCAAAGTTAATAAGGCGTAAGAGAGCTTGTGCGTCCTCCAGTTCGGCCGTTCAACTCGGATTCCATGCTTGAGCCTCTGTTTTCGCAAACGAGACTTGAACCTGGAGTAGCGAAGACACCCAACTGCGCTGTTTCACCTCAAACGGGCAGCGGTTCTCATCGTGATGTGCGTCGAGATCTTAAATCCGCCATCCGGCAACGGCTTGAGTTGCCCGTCTATAAATTGTTTTCACAGCTGAATTTATAATCACTTCGGCAAACCCCAGAAACGCAGGACCCATCCGCTACCGAGAACGATGGCCGGCACGGTGAGCGCGCCGATCGCAAACGCGACGCGCGCCAGATCGCGGCTGGCGACCTCGCCACTCGCATAAGCCAGTGCGTTCGGCGGAGTGCTGATGGGCAGCGCCATCGACATGGAGGCTGCCAGCGCGATGCTGATGGCAACTTGGATCGGATAAAGGCCGCCCTGCGCGTCGAAGATTGCGGCGGAAGAAAGACCGATGGGCAGGAACAGATTGGCCGCGGCCGTGTTCGACATGAACGTGCCCACCACCAACGTCGCCATGACCAGAACGACCAATAACCAAAACCCGCTTTCGCCCGTTGCCGGCAACCATTGCGCCACCGCTTGATCCAGCCCGGTCAATTGCATTCCCGTTCCCAGCGAGATGCCACCGCTTATTAGAATCAGAATGCTCCATTCCAGGCGCGCCAGGTCCTCATGATCGATTATCCCCGTGGTGGTGAGCACGACAACCAACAGCAGCGCCACCACGGCCGGCGGGAGCCCATGCCACAGGTCGGTCATCCACAACAGCACCGTGATCGCAAAACCGATCACCACGAACCAGCTCCGCCCGGTGAGTCTTTCATTAAAATGTGCCAGCCGCAGCCCGTGAGTCGTTGGCGCAAAGAATCTCCACAACACCAACCATGTGAACAGCGTCATGCCAACGGCCAACGGCACGGCCACCAACATCCAATCAAGAAACGCGATTGTATGCCCGGATTTTTGCAAAAAACTGATTGCCACCGCGTTCGGCGGCGAGGCGATCGGCGTGCTCATGCCGCTGATGTTCGCCGTGAAAGCCACAGCGAGCACCAGCGCTTTTCGAAATGGTTCCTGCGGGGGCAGCGCGACGAGCGCCTACATCATCGCCGCTGTGGCCGTGTTGCTCATCCACATGCCGAACAGCAAGGTTATCAGCATCAGACCCAGGAGTACCCAGCGCGGTTCGCCGCCGCAGCGCCGCAAGAGCAGTGTGGATATCGCGCGGTCCACGCCCTCTTTTACCGCCGCCCGCGCCAACACGAAACCGCCAAAGAACAACACCAGCACCGGGTCGGCGGCAGTGCTCAAAATGTCGCGATAGGACGGCGACGCGCCGGATTGAAAACCCAAACCGGGCCAATCGCCGGGATTGGCCAGGAGACCATTTGCAGGCCGACGACGAGCAGCGACGTGGCAAACAGCGGCAGCGCCTCGGTGACCCAAAGCAACGCTGCCAGCACAAAGATTCCGGCCATAAACCCTGCCTCGCGACTAACGACATCCGTTCTTGTTAGAATCCATCCGGCAGACACCGCGAGCGCGACTGGGCCGGCAAGAAGGAGCCACGGAGGGGCGCTCTTGAGTGGTGCTGTTCCCCGCTCGTGATCTGAACGCGGGCCGTTATTCAAGGCAACGAATCCGATCGGCGGCAGGATTTCCGATACGACGAATCACAAGAGCCACTCGATCGGCAAGAGCGACAGGAACCGGAGCCCTGCGCGCTCCCAAACGCTCGTGCCCGGCTCCGTATCATGCTGCACCCGCTGGCCGTCCCGGTACTCGATCCAATAAAGATCGCCATCTTCCGATAAACGCACTTCGTAAGCATAATCCGCGATCCTCTCATCGAAAACCGTTCGGATCTGCCGCGCCAGCGCCGGGCTGTCGATAACGAAGCCGAGCTCTGTATTTAAATCCGCCGAACGCGGATCGAAATGGAACGAACCGATGAAAACGCGCGCGCGATCCACCGAAAAGGTTTTCGCGTGCAGACTCGAGCTGGAGCTGTCGCCGGAGCCTGCGCTCCCGCTCGAACCGGAGCTGCCGGTTGGGCTGCCGTTTCCTCTCTGTTCGACCACCGGCGCCAAACGGCGTAGCTCATAAAGTTCGACACCGCCCTTGAGCAGAGCCTTGCGCCGCTTTGCGTAAAACGCGTGAACGGCGCCCACCGCATCCGTCGCCTCGAAAGTGTTGCTCAGTATCCTGATTCTAACTCCGCGTTGAGCCAACGCGACGAACTCTTCAGTGCCGTCGGCGCCGGGCACGAAATAAGGGGCCACGAGATCCACCTCAATTTCCGGTGGGCCGATGATTTTTTCGAGCTTGTAAGGAAAGAGCTCTTCAGGCGGGGCGAGACCGAGCCCCTTAGCGGGATCGTCGCTGATCATGCGGGTGGCAGCCCATTGCAGGGGTAACCTCCGCTCTACCAGTTCACGAACAAACGAAGAGTTGCGTATGGCGTCGATGTAGGCGATGGCTGCCGGATCCTTTTTAATCAGCGAGGCAGCCGCCGCAATCTCTGCAATCCGAGCGGGACTGACGGCCGGTAACAATCCAGCGACGGGATATGAGGATTCGCTGGCCCAGTAGCGGTCAAAATCCGTGGAGACCTGACTGACTACGGGCCCGAGCGCCATCACGTCGAGGTCGACGTAGAGGAGACCTTCGCCGACGCCAAAATATTCATCGCCAACGTTGCGGCCGCCGATGATCGTGACTTGATTGTCGGCGGTAAACGACTTGTTGTGCATGCGCCGGTTTAACCGGAAGAAGTCGAAGAGGTAATTAATCCCGCGCGGTTTACGAATTACAAAAGGATTGAACAACCGAACTTCGATATTCGGGTGAGAATCGAGTGCGGCAAGAGTCGTGTCGATTCCGGACGTCCCATGATCATCGAGCAACAGCCGAACTCTGACGCCGCGATCGGCGGCGTCGCGAACTGCGTTGAATAGCAAGGTCCCCGACATGTCGCCGTGCCAGATGTAATATTGAAGATCGAGAGTCCGTTCCGCCGCCTGCGCTAATAGCACCCGAGCGGCAAAGGCATCACGCGCATCCGGCAATGGATAAATACCGGACTCTCCAGGATGAGATTCGACTAGCGGCGAAATTTCGCGCCCAAGTTTGGTATTGCCGGTATTGAAAATCGCCGTCGAAACGGTGCGGTTAACGAGCGAGGGCAAGGTGCTGCATCCGCCGACTAGCCCTGCGCTCAGGCAAAAAAATAGAAGGGAAAACCCGAGGCCGCTATCCGCGCACTGCTTCACTGTTAGTTTCATCGAGGTGTGGATAATTGGTATGAGGCTGCGTACTTGATCGAGCGGCTTATAGTTATAGCCTAAAAATGGTTTCTGCTTTCTGCGTAATCTAAGGCTGTTCGCGATTGAATATTTCACACTCCACCTTAAGGCGGTCAACTAGTTGGGTCAATCAATCCAACGGTAGATACGGGAAATGCTTCAATGAAAGAAACACCTAAGCGAGTAGTCATCGTCGGTGGCGGCTTCGGCGGTCTCTATGCAGCGAAAACACTGTCCAACCAGGCGATCGAAGTCACACTGATCGACCGCAAGAATCATCACACGTTTCAGCCGCTGCTTTATCAGGTGGCGCTGGCCGTGCTCTCGCCCGCCGAGATCGCATCGCCTTTGCGGCACATCCTGCACAAAGCGCCCAACGTGCGAACGATTCTCGGCGAGGTTGGCGGATTCGACACCGTCGCGCGGCGGGTGAAGCTAACCGGCGGCGGAGAACTCGATTACGATTATCTGATCGTCGCGGCCGGAGCGCGGCACGCTTACTTTGGTCACGACGAATGGGCTGAAGAGGCGCCGGGTTTAAAGACGATTGAAGACGCCGTGGAGATTCGCCGCCGGCTGCTGCTCGCATTCGAGAAGGCGGAGCGCGCCGCGTTGTTATCGGGAAAACAAGAACCGCCGACCTTCGCGGTTATTGGGGGCGGCCCGACGGGGGTAGAATTGGCCGGGGCCATTGCCGATCTCGCGCGGCTGGTGCTGGCAAAAGATTTTAAAGCCATCGACACCCGGAAAGCTCGTGTGCGGCTTTACGAGGGTTCTGCTCGGGTATTGGGAACGTTTTCGGAAGAGTCGTCGCGGAGCGCCGAACGCCAACTGCAGGAGTTGGGAGTCGAGGTGTTCACCGAAAGCATGGTCACGGCGGTGGAGCCCGGACGGATAAAAGTCGGCGAGGAATGGGTTGCCACAGACGTGACGCTTTGGGCAACCGGAGTCGCCGCCTCGCCACTTGGCAAAGAGCTTGCCGTAAAAACCGACCGCGCCGGCCGGGTGCCCGTCGAGGCGGATTTGAGCCTTCCCGGACATCCCGAAGTTTTTTTGATCGGCGACATGTCGGCGCTTACCGACGTCAACGGCACGCCGGTGCCGGGTCTCGCGGCTGCCGCAATTCAACAGGGAAAAGTAGCGGCGCAGAATATCCTGCGCGATCTGCGCGGCGAGAAACGTCTGCCGTTCAAGTACGAAGATCGCGGGACAATGGCGACCATCGGACATCACCGGGCGGTGGCGGAATTCGGTAAGAAGAGATTTTCGGGTGTGATCGCATGGCTCCTGTGGTCGCTGGTTCACATTTTTCTTCTCATCGGTTTCCGCAGCCGCGTTACAGTTATGGGGCAATGGATATGGGCGTACCTCACGCGAGCTGGAGCGAGTCCGCTGATTACCGAGTATCAGCGGGCGGAATCTCATGGGAATCGAGCGCGAGAGGAAACCAAAGTTCCCGCCGGCATGCGTAAGACATGAGAGAAAGCGGCGCAAACGCAGCACATTTTACGAATGATGCTGACCCGCGAGTGCTGCGCGCACGAAGTTTGCGCTTTGGCTCTGGGGCGAGATCGCGTTCTTCCGGCACATGCTACCGGTATTTGCGAACGGTTAAATCTTACTCTTTGATGCCGGAGTTATAAGCTTCTTTAGAGATCTCGACGATCTCGGAGGACTGTAGTGTGACGCTTGCGCGGCTCTTCTCATCGTAAAACCGCACCGCGCCGCTGTCAGCTCGATCGATATCGGTTGTATAGTAAGCTCGGCGCGTTGATTGATCGGTGACCCGATAATAGGTCGTGCAGCCGGCTGCAAATAACAACATCAAAAGGCAGGCGCCACATCGAGCGAATCTCCTTAATCGCATATAACTTCCTTTCTCTAAAC
>DASUVS010000326.1:0-12221 GCA_036378835.1 Binatia bacterium
ACATCGATCGCTAATCTGTCTTCCGCTGTAACGATCTCGACAGCTCCCTCGAAAGCTAGATAAAGCACGGCTCCGTGCCTACTTTTCTCGTCATCATCGCCGTAATCCAGCAGCGCCGGCCGCAAACCCGCGGCGAACAGCTTTTGGATCGCCTCAAAACCCGGCTCGAACGATTCAAAAAACAACGTCCGAAGAACACGCTTCTCAGGCTTCGGAAAAATCTTCAAGGTCGCCTCAGTAATGATGCCGAAACAACCCTCCCCGCCTATCAGAAGAAGACGCAAGTCCGGTCCGGTCGAAGCCCTCGGCACCGCTCGCGTGCGCAAAATTTCCCCATTTGCCATAACCGTTTCCAGCCCTAGAACCTGCTCGCCCATCGAACCATAAACCCCGGCTCTATAACCGACGCTGTTGGTCGAGATCGCGCCACCTACAGTGGCAACCGGTAACGTCCACGGATCATGACCGAGAATGAAATTCTGCTCTGTCAATTGCTGATCTAACGTCTCAAGCACAATTCCCGCTTGAACGCGCGCACAACGCGCTCCCACGTCGATATCCAGAACCTGATTCATCCTTCGTAAATCGACGACGATTCCAGGGGTGACCGATAGAGCCGCTCCCATAAGTCCTGAGCCGCCGCCGTACGGAATGATCGGTATTTTCTCTTCATTGGCCAAGAAGACGATGCGTCTGACTTCATCCACCGAAGCTGGGAAAACGGCGCACGCGGGCGAGTTTGCATCAAACGACCTGAGCGGATGGATGCGCCCTTCGCTCAAGGCATCCCACGATAAATTATCCAAAACTGCCGGATCCCGGGTAATCCATCGATCAGAGGTGATCGAGGCGAGCCGTTCTATGAGGGTCTTCATCACTTACCTGAAGCTCGCTAAATATAGCCCGATCGATAATCCGCGGAAAGCGCGCAGAATATGCGCGGGCTGAATCGGACGAAATGGCAGCAGCTCGCTGGAAAATGTTTATCAGCTAATAAAGACGCCACACGCCGTCCCATACGCATGTCTCTACATCGGCCGGGCAAATCGCCGCCGCATGCTCAAGAGCGAATTTGTGAGTTCCACCCAGATGATCGAGAAACCCAACGCGGCTGACAAACCCCGCACCGTGCTCGAGACAGAAGTAGGATGCATTCACAAAGGCTGGACCGGGTACAAAATAGTAGGGCGAATAATAATAGCTGGGAGCAGGTACGACGATAATGCGCGATGGATGACGACGCTGAAATCCCGGGATACGGGGATCGGAAGGTCTGTCAGTAAAGTCTTTTCTAGGACCGGAACTCGCAAAGTTACCGCGCGATCCGCCCGCGCCCGAAGCCGTCGCCAGTGGCGCAAAGACCGTTAATGCAGCAGTAACCAGGAAAACCACGCTGATTTTAACCATCGGAGAGGCAGAGACAATCATAAAATCATTGTAGCAGACTCTGGACCGATTGCATCTCGCTCCGATGAGCTTGATCGATGACCTATCTCTACAAACGAGCCGCGCGCTGTGTGCCCGAGCTACGCACCAAACGAGCTTGTGCAAGGAACCATTGAAGATCATTTCCTCGGCAGGTAAGGTCGCCGTTTAATTTCATGTTAGCAATTTCCTTAGCACTGTTAGGCTCATTCTGGTTTGCCGTCTCCATGATCTTCATCAATCGCGGCGTCCTGGCAGTCGACTATTTCAAAGGACTGCTCGCCAACCTCGCCGTAAACGCGCTATGTCTGTGCATCTATCTCTCATCGTCCTCCGATCGAATCGATCTCTGGGCTCCGGCCAATCTCCTATTTGTGATCATCGGAATTTTTGTTCCGGGGGTATCCCGTTTTTTTATCTTCAAGGGAATGGAGCGGCTAGGCGCGCCCATTTCCGCATGCCTGACAAACAGCACGCCTTTGTTCGCGATCCTCTTCGCTGTCTTCTTTCTTGGCGAGCGCCCGACATTTACCAACCTGCTGGGCGCCTTTTCTATTGTCATAGGCATCATTTCGCTCTCCTGGCGCGGCACCGCTAAGACATGGCGCAGCAGCGACCTTCTCTTTCCATTAACGGCGGCTTTTCTTTTTGCCGGACGGGACAACCTGGTCCGCGTTGGCGTTCTGCAAATTGGTTCACCCATCATGGGCGCGGCGATTGCGTCGGTGGTATCGCTGGCGACCATGGCGTTTATCTACGGCGCTTTCGCCGAGCACAAACCGCTGGGCGCGCTTGGGCTGCGCGGTCTCGGTCTCTTTACTGTTTCGGGCTTCATGAATTTTCTTTCCTACGTTTTTATCTACACCGCTCTCAGCATGGAACGAGTATCGCTCATCTCGCCACTGATAAACGCCTCGTCGTTGTTTGTTCTGCCTCTGTCGTTGATCTTTCTCAAAGACGTCGAGAAGCTGACCTCGCGCAAGATCGGTGCGACCGCGATGGTCATAATTGGAGTGTTGCTGATTTCCTGGGAGAAGCTCTAGAGGAGCCGGCACGGCTTGTTAACAGTGCGTTGCGCCGCGGCAAACCGATCTCGCCGCGACTTCAATCCGAGTGCTCGATGCCGAGCCGGCATAGCTGCAGGAGGTTTAGAGTTTATAGAGGAGAGCAACGTCTATATATTGCTGCTCATTAAGAATGGGGGTTCCCAGACGCGGCGGCTACGCTGCTTTGAAGCAAAGCTAATTTCTGATCGCGCATCGCGAAAAATTCCTGCAACTCCGATCCGGTGAGCCGGTCCGCGGACGCGAGTTTAAGATCAAGGAAATTTATCTTTTGGCCTCTTTTTAGCATTTCGAAATGCAGATGCGGACCGGTAGCATGCCCGGTCTGACCGACGTACCCGACCACTTCACCGCGAGTGATCGACTTGCCGGTTCGAATTCCTTTAGGAATTTTCGAAAAATGAGCATAGCGGGAAACATACCCGTCGTCATGCCGGATTTCCACCATCTGGCCATAACCGCCGCGGGTCCCCGAAAACGTCACTTCCCCATCTCCAATCGCAACCACCGGTGTGCCAGCAGGGGCGGCATAATCGATTGCTTGATGCGGACGTATGGTGCGGAAGATCGGATGGCTTCTATTGATCCGGAATGGCGAGGAGATTCGCTGATAATTCAGCGGCGCTCGCAGGAATGCTTTCGCCAAAGCCTCGCCGCGCTTATCGTAATACGAGCCTTTCTGGTTTTTGCCTCGATAATAAAAAATCTGGTACGGTGATCCGCCAGCCTGAATTTCTGCGGCGAGGAGCTTACCCTTCTCGCGTTGACCATTGGCATACTGCTTTTCTTCGAAGATCACTGAAAAGTCGTCGCCCCGCCGGAGATCCGAAAAAAAATCGATATCATACTCAAACAAGTTGACTAACTGATGGATTTCCGATGGCGAAAGTCCCGCGTCAACTCCGTCTTCAAACAAACTGTCGCGGATGTTGCCGCGAACCACTTTGCTTCGACGTACAAATGGCAGCTCGTGTCGCGTGGCGATCCAGCCACTCTCAGTCGACATGACGCGAATCACGGCACCATTGGTGGAATGCTCCACACCCTGAATTCCATTCCCGTGGTCGAGCAGCAAACGAAAAGTGTCGCCCGCGCGCATTCTTCTGGGATTATAGAAAGGTTGCAACTCCTTTATCAGCTCACGCGCTGAAGCAGGCGTAAGCCCGTGGCGCAGCAACGCTCCGTGCAGAGTATCGCCGCGTCGGAGCGCCAAGTCGATGCTTTTGGCTGGTGACTCGGTTGCGCTGTCTTCGTTTAAGGCATGATAGCGTGGATCCGATTGGCTGGCTCGCGGAAATCTGATCGCCGCATCCTCTTCGACGCTCAACGATTCGGGCGCCGGTGCGGGCAGCACAAAGTATACAGTTGCGAGGACGCCAAGAAGCACAGCCAGCGCCGCCGATCGGCGTCTCTGCTCCGGGGGATAAAGCCGATCGATCAGCTTAGAAGAATGCCACCTTGTTCTTTTCATGTCATTTGACTCTCCGCAAATGATTTCCCCTTTTTACAACATCTGGATTCGATTACAAAACCGGAAGGCAAAATTTTTTTCTAAGGCGAACGCGGTTAGAACTAATGCAAAGTTGGCTTTGAATCGTCATCCTTGCCGCCTTCGAAGACGCGAAAGCGTCGTTTCATTCGAGCCAATCGTCGCTGCGCGAAGAAAAGCTTGAAACGATCGAAGGGATTAGCACCACGAAGATACAAATAACCGAACAGCATGCCGCCTAAATGCGCGAGATGCGCAATGCCGCTCTGCCCAGAGCTGATTGACGAATAAAGCGCAATGGCGCCGATAATCCAGACAAAATGTTTCATCTTGATCGGAAAAAGAAAATAGAAATAGATGATCTGATTCGGATAGATCAGACCGTAGGCGAGCAGGATGCCATATACGCCTGCAGAAGCTCCAATGCTAGGAACCATTTGATGCGGAGCTAAAAGCGTATTGAGAATGCCGCCGCCCACGGCGGAGACAAAATAATATTTTAGAAAAAAACTGCTACCCCAACGACGTTCCAAATCGCAGCCAAACATCCACAGCGCCAGCATGTTGAGCAGAAGATGAAACAGGCCACCGTGTAAAAATTGATAGGTGAAGATTTGCCAGAGGTAGAGATTTTGCCAGACGAGCTGCGGCACCAACCCGAAGAAATACACCAGCCGATAATCGACCAACGCTTGAAGAACAAAAGCCGAAATGTTGGCGATCAGCAAGAATTTGACCGCCGGAGTAACCGCCCCACCGCCGCCAAACGTCGCGTATCTGGCTTGGTATTGCACGTCTGCGTAGCTTAACTTCTGATCGGCGGAATTGGAAGGCAGCGGTCTCAAAAAGAAAAAAGTCCCGCGATTCAGACAAAAATAAGGTCCATTATCGAGCCGGCCGGCGACGCTTGTTGTCAGACGCGCGCATAGCGAGCGATCGTCAACAATGTGCGTGACAGATAGAAAGAGTTACTTGCTCCCCGGCCGATCAAGAATTTCTTTTCGACAACATTTGATCCGCACCGGCTTGACAGCTCTTCGACGCTGCACTATCTCTCGAAAGCTAAGAGAGGAATTCGGACATGAGCATTAGAGGGAAAACAGCAGTTGTGGGAATCGGCGAGACGCCAACGGATCGACTCGGGAGCAAACCCGGCGAACCTCGGAAATCCACAGCCGAGTATCTCGCATGGGCCGCGCGCCTGGCAATGACCGACGCAGGGCTCAGCAAGAAAGATTTTGATGGTCAAGGTTTAGCGGCTATTTATACCACCAACCATTCACAACCTTTTTGGCCGGAGGAAGTAGCCGCGATCCTGGGTATTACACCGGGGGTTTCTCTGGCGGGCGGAAACGGCGGTGCCAGCTCGGTTTCCCTGTTAGGCCATGCGGCGGCTGCCATCGTCGCCGGACTTTGCGATCTCGTGTTGGTGATCGCTGCGGCCGCGCCATTCTCGGAGCGCGGCGCTCATCGCGGCGCACCTGCCGATACGCGCGACTATGAAATGCCTTTCGGAGTCATGGGACCCAACTGCAAAATTTCCTTCGTCATGAGCCGATATATGCATGAATCGGGCATGACCGAAGATCACTTCGGCAAAATTGCTGTCACCGGGCGTTATCACGCGTCGCTTAATCCCAATGCCTACTTGCGCAAGCCGATCACTATCGAAGATTACAAGAAATCGCGTCTGATCTCCGATCCGATCCGGTTGTTCGATTGCGTTATGCCGGCCAACGGCGGCAAAGCCTACATCATGACTTCTGCCGAACGCGCCAGGAGCATGCCTAAGCCTCCGGTCTATCTACTCGGCTGGGGCGAATGCAATAACTCCAGCTATGGACCACGCTATCGGGCAAACCCGCTCATCACCGGTATCGAACAAGCAGGCAAGCGCGCCTTCGCGATGGCCGGCGTGACACACAATGATATCGGCTGTTTGAATCTCTACGACGACTACATTCCGATCGTCATGATTCAAATTGAAGATCTTGGATTTTGCGGCAAGAACGATAAAGCTTTTTTCGAGAAAACCGATTTCACTTTCAAAGGCGACCTGCCCATTCAAACCAGCGGCGGCATGATCAACTGTGGCCAACCCTCAACCACCGGTGGCATGTTGCACGTCATTGAAACCGTCCGTCAGATACGCGGCGAAGGCGCTGATCGCCAGGTTCCCCATATCAAATTCGGGATCAGCACCGGAGTGGGCGCGGTTAATTACGGCAAAAACTTCGGCTGCACAGCGGCGGCCATTTTGGGAAGGGAAATCTAAAAGGCAAGACACGAAGTATGAATTCCGAAATTCGGAACAATCTCAAATGAGCAAAATAAGAAACTTGCGAACTGACCCGTTTCAAATTCGATTTGCAATTTTCCTATTTGTTTCGGAGTTCGATTTTTGAATTTCGAATTTTACTATTGATCGCTTACGATTCGAAAGGTGAGAGTTTGATATGACGGATGAGAACAGATCGATCAAAAAGCCGATTCCTGAGATTACCCCCGTTAATCAGCCGTTCTGGGACAGCGCCAAAGTCGGCAAATTGATGATTCAAAAATGCCGCGACTGCGGCAGCTGGGTGTTTTGCCCGCGACCGGTTTGCGGCGATTGCGCCAGCGACAAACTCGACTGGGTTGAAGTTAGCGGCAAAGGAAAAGTATTTTCTTTCACGGTTATACGCGAAGTTGTCGGTCAGGCGCTGCGCGGTTTTGCTCCCGACATTCCCTACGTTACCGCATGGATCGATCTCGATGAAGGCCCGCGCTTCTGCAGCAATATTATCGGCTGTCCGATTGACAAAGTTCACATCGATATGCCGGTGCAAGTTGTGTTCGAAGACAGCGGCCAAGGTGTAACGCTCCCGAAGTTCAGGCCAGCAACTTAAGACAGATCGTTGGTTGGGTTGACCGGAGCATCGTCGTGACCTTACCTGAACCGGAACCGCTATCGCGCCGTAATGAAACCGATTCCGGCAACTAACAGGACGACACCGATCAGCACCAGCGGAGTGATTTTTTCTTCGCCGCGCAAGAACAGCGCGGTGAAAGCAATGGCAAATAGCGGCGTGGTGTTGATGAGCGGCGCTACGATCGAGATTTGAGCGCCGTTCAATGCGATAAATGTGCATAACTGGGCGATTAGCGCGAAGACTGCCGCGGCGCCGTAAAACGGCAGGCTCTGGCGATCGATCTTTATCGCTCGCCTTTTGCCGGAGAACAGCAGGGAGCCCAGCAGGCATACCAGCGATGTCGCTGTCGTAAGGGTCGCGGCAATGACCGGCTCATTGGTAGTGTTTAGCCCGGCTTTGCGAATATTTTGCGACACCGACGCTAGCATCGCTGCGCCCAAAGGAAACAAAAGATCAATAGCGCGCCACTTGGCCTCCCCCGCTCTTTTGTATGACACCAACCACGTGCCGGCGATAGTCAGGAGCCCGCCCAGGTAAACGAGCAGCTCCGGTCGTTCTCGAAATAGAAAGAACGCAATCGCCACGGAAAAAAACGGCGAAGTTCCCCGGATCGGTGCAGCGCGCGAAACGCCGAGCCGGACGATCCCGACGTAAAACATCACCCGCACGATTGCCGGCTGGATAATCCCGCTCAGAACAAAAAAAAGGTTAGCGGACTGGAAAATTTTCTCGGACGGATACTGATAGATAATGTACGGGAGCAGGACGGCTGCATTGATGGAAAAACTGATTAACGCGGCCGTCGATGGATTGGAAAAAGCGGTGCCTTTGCGCACAAGAACCGAATCCGCCGCCCATGCCGCGGCTGCGGCGATCGCCCAGAGCTCGCTGCTCACGCTAAATGGAAGCTTTCATGGGATTGGCGCAGATTTACCACGATTGTAATTGTTAGAGTAGAATCTGCTTGAGTTGTTGTTGAGGAAAACTGTTTAAACCGAGAGCCTCTGCCAAGCGATGGTCCTGGAAGCTGTGGAAAAATGATCAAGCGAGTGGACAACCGTTTCGGTTGTATTCAACCGAGGCGCGTTATATCTTTCCGAGATTGTCATTTCGGCCGAATAACCCATGAAAAAACTTCTAAGCCTGCTGGCAATCAGCGGTGCGGTTTTGGGTGCGCTGTTTTTTCTTACCAGCCTTCCCGGAAACGGAGCTGGCGGTTCACCGGCTCCAACCGCCGATTTGCAACCGGCAACTTCCGTTCAGCAGGGGGTTCTCGTGTCCATTGAGTACACCCTTACGGATGAGGCCGGTAAGGTAATCGAAAGCAATGCCGGCAAAGAGCCTTTGAGCTACGTTCAGGGCGCGGGACAAATCGTTCGCGGGCTGGAAAAGGAACTCGTTGGCATGAGAGTCGGCGAGCAAAAGAAAATCCAAGTTAAACCCGAGGAAGGTTATGGTCGCCGCGATCCCAACGCCGTGCAAGAGATTCCTAAAGACAAGATTCCCTCGGAAGCGCAGCAAGTCGGCGCCACATTGATGACCCAAGCCGCGGACGGGCGCTCCTTGCCGATGCGCATTCAAGAAATCAGGGAAAAGACTGTCGTTGTCGACTTCAATCACCCGCTGGCCGGAAGAACCCTCAATTTCGACGTAAAAGTCACCGACCTCAAAATGTCCCGATAGCTGGGCGTTTTCCACTGCCCCGATATTGAATGCCTGCAAGATTTTTCTACGGTTACGTCATTCTCGCCCTGTGTTTCATGAATATGGTGGTGATGCGCGGCGTGAATGGGTCTTTCGGTGTCTACTACATCTCACTACTCGACGAATTCGGCTGGTCGCATAGCGACGGCGCGAGTATCGCCTCCGTCAATTTCTTGGTGTACGCGCTGGCAGCGCCTTTGGTTGGTTTGGCCTTTGATCGTTTAGGACCCCGTGTTTTAATGCCGCTGGGCGGCGCCCTGGTCGGCATCGGTCTTCTGCTCTCCAGCATTGGCGGCACGTTACCGCACTTCTACTTTTCCTATGGTTTGATCGCCGCGCTTGGCCAGGGAGCGCTCGGCTTCGTTGGCCACAATGCGCTGATCTCCTTTTGGTTTGTGCGCCGGCGCGCCACCGCCATCGGCATCGCCAGCATGGGACAAGGCGTGGGCGCGCTTATCATGGTCCCGTTAACCCAATTCTTGATTTCACAAATTGGCTGGCGTTCCACGTTCATGGTCACTGCAAGCGTAATTTTGCTCGCGGTGGTGCCGGCCAACGCCTTGCTGCAACGTCGAAGCCCGCAGGATATCGGCCAGCTGCCCGACGGAGACACGGCTGTCTCTGCAGAAACTCACGGCGTGCATGGTAAAGCTCGACCCGGAGCCCGCGACTGGCGCCTCGGCGAAGCCGCCGTTTCTTTTCCCTTCTGGTGCATCACTCTCGGACACCTGGCTCTGGGCACGGCGTTATTTATGATCAATACTCACATCGTCGCGCACTATGTCGTGGTCGGCTATGACAAGCTCATGGCGGCTTTCCTGGCGGGGTTGATCGGCTTTGTTCGCATCGGCGGTACGGTTCTCTGGGGTTTGGTCTCCGACAAGTTGGGACGAGACCGGACCTACGGTATAGCGACGAGCGTAGCCATCATCGGCGTCGCCGGTCTGATCGCCATGCCGCTGGGCGCGCCGCTTTGGTATGCTTATCTCACGGCGATTCTCTACAGCATCGGCCACAGCGCCGGCAATCCAACCTACGGCTCGGTGATAGCCGACATTTTCTCCGGGCACAAAGTGGGGCTGATCTTCGGCTTTTTAGAAATCAGCTTTGGCTTGGGCAGCGCATTGGGCGCGTGGATCGGCGGTTACTTATTCGACGTAACCGGATCGTATGCATCGCCTTTCTCCTTATGCCTGATCTGTTTCGCGATCTCCGGGCTGTCGATCCACTCGTGTATCCAGTGGCAAAGACGGCAGCTACGCAGTACGTTAACGTGATTTCATTTCGCCAATGCGCTCAGATGTTCGGCGATGGCATAGCCAAATTACTCGATGAAAGGAGATCTTCATGGCGATAACTTTTTGCTTGCACGGCTCGGCGCGCACCATCAAAGAAGCTGTGGCACGCGCTAAGAAAGCCGAAGACCTCGGTTTCGAAGCGATTTTTTTCGCCGACAGCCATATGAACAATGTCGATTGCTACCAGGTGATGGCGATGTGCGCCGTGGCGACGAAAAAAATCCGGCTGGGCACGGCGGTCACCAATATGGTCTATCGCGATCCGACGATTACGGCCAATAGCTTTGCCACGTTGAACGAGATTTCCGAGGGGCGGGCGATTATCGGCATGGGCACTGGCGATGGCCCGGTTTACAGCCTGGGTCGAACCGCCACCCGGCTTGTCGATTTCGAAAAAGGGCTTCAGACCATGCGCGATTTGTTGCACGACCGCGGCATAGAAGTTCCCAGGACCCGCGAGCGCGCCGCGGGAGGTCGAGTCAATCTGAAAGCCGGCAGGCGTCCGGTGCCTATTTACATTTCAGCCGAGGGTCCGAAGACCCTCAGGCTGGCAGGGCGGCTTTGCGATGGAGTCATTCTTGGCACCGGGTTCGACCCGGAAGTACTCGAGTGGGCCCGAGCGCGCATTGCCGACGGGGCCGGGGATGCCGGCCGACCTTTGGCCGACATCGACATCATGCCGGCGGGGATGATTGTGGTTGACGATGATGGCGATCGGGCGCGCCAGCGCGTGCGCTCGCGCATGGCCAATCGCGCGCACCATAATTTTCGTTTCACGATGGAAACGGTACCGGAGCTCGAACGTGCCGGAGTCGAGAGATTCATGAATGGATTTGATATCTCCAAACCCATCGAAGAGCGGGTCGATCCTGATTTGATCACCCAATACTTGCTCCAGCGCTTCACGATCGCCGGCAACCCCGAAGAGTGCGTCGCGCGCATCAAGCTACTGGAAGCCGCCGGGATCAAACGATTGCTGCTCACCCCGCCTAACGCCATTTACGATCGGGTTATGGAAGCCTGGGGCGATCGGGTGATTCCGTGCTGCGGGAACTGATCCCATTCTGTAACTTCAATGGTTTGCAAGATTTATGAAAACTCAATTGCATCGGCTCATTTCGTAGCGTTAACTTATACCGCTCTGGGCCTGATTGACATCAGTGGGGCTAACGCGCAGAGGACAGAAATACGCGCAAGCTTCGCCGGCGCGACCGGGTATCACTTGCCCATCTGGTTGCAGAAGCAGGAGGCTCTCGACCGAAAGTATGGCTTGGACATGGACCTGGACTGCTGTTGATCGCTGGCGGCTCGCGCATCATTCCAACCTTGTTGAGCGGCGACCTGCTCCTAACTCACTCGGGCGTTTCAACAGTTGCCCGCGCCGGCATTGCCGGCGCCGACCTGGCGATCATCGCTACCGTCATGAATTAGTCAACTGGAAGATCCGCGCGCGCAAAGAAATCCGCGATGTCAAGGATCTCGTCGGCAAGAAAATTGCCATTGCCTCCCGCGAGCTCGGCCTGCAGTTGGCATTAAAAAAGGGGTCTGGATTCAATAGAGTCAAACTGTTGAGCCTCGGTTCGAGCCCGACGTTCATGAGCGCGCTCCGCGAAGGCGTCGTCGATGCTACCCTGTTTTCTTATCCCGAGCTTTTGATTGCAACTAAAGAAGGGTTTACCGTGTTCGCCAATCTGCGTCAATTCGCGGATCTTTCCGATACTTCGGTGGTTGTCAGCCGCGCCACCCTGAAAACAGCGGCCGCTGCTGAAGCGCTTCTTCCAGAGGTTACGTCGAAGCCTATTGCACGTGTGAAAACAACTGCGAGCCGCCTACCGGCGCCTTGGCCCGATACACCGGGATCAAAGACCATGCTGCTTTGGAGGAGACCCGACAGTTTTTCGATCGAGGGAGCTCAGCACGAATTGCGCAACTGAAAGCCGATCAGCGAAGCATGGCGCTTGTCCAACTTTACCAAAGCCTAAACCAAGAACTTACGCGGCTTGATGGATATGGCAACGCAGGGCTCTGCCAGGGTATTCACTATGACGACATCTTCACCGTAGACGCAAGCGGCGAACCAACAGTTTCCAAAGTAGACCCCTTGCCAACCGAGATTTGCAGATTATATTTACGTCGTCTCGGCTCAGAGACACTAAAAACACGCGTTTTTTCAGAGGTGAAGCATGGCACTGGTAAGACTTGAGAAGACGCTCGCCCCCGCATTTTCCCCATCAGGCAGACCTCTTCGTATCGCGCAGATAGCACCCTTGTATGAGAGCGTGCCGCCAAAACTTTATGGCGGCACCGAACGCATTGTCGCCTACTTGGT
>DASUVS010000327.1:0-16507 GCA_036378835.1 Binatia bacterium
TTCCACGCATTTTCGATGGACCGCGAGTTAGGTGATCGCACTACTTATCGCCGGCGATCATTGATAGATAATAACAACGGATGCCTATGAAGAAGTTTACAATGTTAAGCTCATCCTGCTTCTGCGCGAACCTGCTATCGAGATAAAATCCACCGAGGCTAACATCGGCGCCCGCGCCAGGGAGCGGCCGACAGAGCCGGCGCAGAATATGTACTTACTCAGGAGCCAAAAGGTACATGTGCGCTCAGTATTGGAAAGATGCTACAAGTGTGACATCATAGAAGCTATGCCGTATTCAAACAAAAGCAAGAAAGACACCATTACCGAGTGGGCTGTAGGCCAACCTCTGGTAATGCAAACCGAGCAGGAGACAACCAGAAAAACAAAGTTGGGATCAGCCCAGACTTTAGCCGGTGTAAAGAAAACACTGGCGGCAAGACAGAATGCCGGCGCCCGTAAGAAGGCAGTTTCGAAACCTCGGCGGAAAAAGAAAAGAACCTCTTCTTAGCTGCCCCACAATCCAGCTTCGTTTCCCGCCTTCTTACCTTGCCTCTGCCGCCTATCTCGGATTGTGATCGCTGAGAACGACATCGATCACCGTGAGTTTTCCTTCCCTTTCTTGCAGCAATGCCTGCTCCACTGCCGGTTTGATTTCATCCGGCCGCGTCACCCGGAAGCCGCGTCCACCGTGCGCTTGGGCGTAATACTGGTAGTCGGGATGCGGCGCGATGTGGGCGCCAAAGTGAACTCCGGTTTTTTTCGCCGCACCCTCCGGGAAATATTTGATCAGACTGGTTTCCATCGACAAGTAGCGACCATTGTTGAAAACCACCACATGGATCGGCAGGTGATATTCTTCAGCGACCCCAAGGCAGGACGGCACGGCATTATAGTGAAACGCGCCATCGCCGATTAGGGCGAAGACGGGCCGGTCAGGCATCGCTAATTTCACGCCCAGCGCATAGCTTAAACCGACGCCGAGCCCGCCGGTTATTCGGGCAAAATATGATTGCGGTTGGTCGCGCGGAATCGCTTCCTGGATGAGTGTCCGATAAACCGTCGTCTCTTCCGAGATCACCGAGTTATCGGGCAGCGCCTCGGCCAACACATGACACAGCCATCTTGGGTCGATCGGCGTGTCATCCGCGTGCTTGCGGGCTTCGGTCTTCAACTTG
Organism: Binatia bacterium; assembly: GCA_036378835.1. Lineage (GTDB taxonomy): Bacteria > Desulfobacterota > Binatia > UBA9968 > UBA9968 > WHTF01. The sequence continues at coordinate 1,176 of DASUVS010000327.1, forward strand.
CCGAAATAATCGCCGTGTTGTTGGCGGGTGCGACCGAGGCGTTGCTCGTAGGCCGCGCGATTGCCTGCGACTTCTTCAGACGCTTTTGCTTTGGCTACCATTTTCTCCAGAGTCTGAGCGGGTGGCGCCACAAGAGCTAGGTCGACATTGTAGCCCCAGTATGGGAGCCGGGAATTCGGAAACTCTGCGGCAATGGCAATGACTTTGGCGCTCTTGGGCGCCTTGCTCGCCGGATACCAAGGGGTTACAGCTTCCACCATCAGTATCAAATCGGCTGCATCGATCGCCTTGGAATCGTGATGCAAATAAAGTGGATGGGTGCGCGGAAAATTCATGAATGCCGGCCGGTAGGTTTCCATCACCGGGATCGAAAACAAATCACAAAGCTCCACAAGACTCTCAACCGCACGCGGATCGCCGCCGACATATTCCGTGACTGCAATCGGGTTCTTGGCGCCTGCAATGAGCTTCAGCGCCTGATCGATGGCCTTATCCTCGAGGGCCACTGAGCGCACGACTTCGTTGGTTTTGCCATGATCGATCCATTGAACTTCTTCCATCATGCATTCGAACGGGATACCGATAAGCACTGGACCCGCCGGTGGCTCAACGGCAATCTGCACCGCGCGTTCTATAGTCGGCGCCAACAGCTCGGCGGAGGAAATTCGATCCGCCCACTTGACGCAGCCTCTAAGCAAATCCGGTGAGCCACCAAGATCCGTGAGATCGTGCAGCCACTGGCCGCCCGGATCCGCAATCTGTGTATTCTCGCCGTAGGCAGCGATCTCACCGCTCAAAATCACCATCGGCGTGCGCTCGTGTAAGGCGGCGCGCAAAGTCATGGCCGCGTTTAGCGGACCCGCGGTGGCGTGCAGCATTACCACTTGCGGACGATTGGTCACTTTTGTATAACCCGCGGCCATAGCGACGGCCACAGCTTCGTGGCGACAGTTGATGTACTTCGGCTTTTGCGCTCCACCCGCAGCCGCCTCGGCCAAGGCTTCCCAGATCGGCGGCCATTCCGATCCAGGAGAAGAAAAGATGTAATCGATGCCGCTGCGTTCGATCGCCTTTAACATTGCTTGTCCACCGTGCATGATCAACTCCTTCTTGTCTCATCCGGGCTCGGGCTAGTTGTCTCCGTCGCCGATGCCATTCACGTCCCGATACATGGTCGGAATCGAGAGCGCTCGCTTGCTTCCTCGCGCAAATCTATTATCTTCCGAGTCTTTTTCTCATCTCGGATAAGAAGCCGCTCTCCTCCAAAGTCCGTGCTGCGTTGCTCATCAGTAACTGATCCAGATCCGCGTCCTGAACTTTAGGATTGATGCGTATGAGCAGGCGTTGGATTCGTTTCCAAGCCTCGCCGTTGGGGGCGATATCCAAAGTTGGCATCTGTAAACGAGTGACTTTGTATGACGCTTCGATATCTTCGTCTCTTGTCAGGCGGAGATGCTTCTTGAGAATCTCAGACACATCACGCTTGTTCGCCGGCTCTTGAATATAAACCAGCGCTTCGACAATTCCTTTGGTCAATGCGATCATCGTTTCGTTACTAATGGCGGCTGAATCTTTCCGGGCACACATCGCTATACCCTGGTAAATGAGCTTTACCGTCGCGGCGTCCGCGAGCGAGCGTGCGCCGGCTCTCTTGGCTATATCCGCATAACTGTAAGGCACTACTGCCGCGTCGATATTGCCAGCGCTCAGGGCTTGCGTCACGGTGCCGGTGTCGCCAATCACCCGCATATTGAGTTTGTATTTGTCGGGATCGATGTCCAGGCCGTTGAGCACAGCCATGGTCGCCAACCAGAAGCCGCCGCCGATGCTTTGCACGCCGAAGGTTTTGCCGCGCAAATCCTCCAGTGATTCTATTCCCTTACGGGCGATCAACTCGCGGGGGATGGTATCGTTGCCAACTGCAAAGCAACCGAGTTTCATTCCTCCCGTCGCCGCGCTAATGGCGCTGGTTGGCGCAGCCCAAACCAGAGAGGCTCCGCCGGACGCCAACGTAGCCATCATGATCGGGCCGCTGCGGGTCTGCAATACTCGCGGATCGACACCGTGCTTTCTGAACAAACCTCGATCAACACCCACCCACATCGGCGCCATAGTCTCATTATGACCGCCGTAAGCGACCAGCAGTTCGCCCGAGGCCGGGCTCGCCTCATGCGTCAAAAAAATCCCGATGAATAAGATCGGAGCGAAAAATACCCGCAATCGAATCGCCATACTCACATCGGCCTCATCTTTCGCTGCTATTAGCACAGCACTGTCCTTTTGCCCAGCCCGAATTCTAGAGAAGCCGTGCTCGTGGCTACATGTTCGTGTTGGAACGGATCGCAATGAATGCCACATCCTTTTTTGCATCGCATCGGTTATTCCTGGAAGGCGGAAACAAATTACAATGCAATTCGTCGCAATCTCAGCGCATTTGCAATCACGGAAACTGAGCTCAACGTCATCGCGGCGCTGGCAATGATCGGGCTGAGAAGAATACCGAAAAACGGATAGAGAACTCCCGCGGCAATCGGAACGCCTAGAACGTTGTAGAAGAAAGCGAAGAAAAGGTTCTGTCGGATGTTGCGCATCGTTGCCCGGCTCAGGCGGCGCGCTTTGGCGATGCCGCGAAGATCGCCTTTGACCAGTGTTATATGAGCGCTCTCAATCGCCACATCGGTTCCGGTTCCCATGGCGATGCCGACATGCGCTTGCGCCAGGGCGGGAGCATCGTTGACGCCATCGCCCGCCATGCCGACGACCCGGCCTTCGGCCTGCAGCCGTTTGATCACTTCGGCCTTCTGTTCGGGCAACACTTCGGCTTCAATCCGATCGATCTCCAACCGTCGCGCGACCGCTTCAGCCGTGGTCCGGCTATCTCCCGTCAGCATGACGATCCTGACATTCTCTCCATGCAGAATTTTTATCGCTTCGGGGGTTGACTGCTTGATTGGGTCGGAAACCGCTACCAGTCCAGCCGCCCGATCGTCGATCGCGACAAACATCACCGTATGTCCTCCGCTGCGAAGTTCCTCGGCTCGTGCGCGTAGAGGGCCAGGGTCCGTCGACAGCTCTTCGAGAAGCTTGATATTGCCCAATGCTATCGAACGGCCTTCGACTTTGCCGATAACTCCCCTGCCGGTCAGGGAGCGGAACTCCTCAGTATTCCCGAGCCTCGCTCCCTCTTTCTCGGCTGCCGCGACAATTGCGGCGGCGAGCGGATGCTCGCTCGCGCGCTCGATGCTCGCCGCGAGGCGAAGGAGCTCTTTGCGATCCGAACCCGAATTCATGGTAATAATTTCCGACAGCTGCGGCTTTCCTTCGGTTAATGTACCGGTCTTGTCGACAACCAACGTGTTTACTTTCTCCAGGATTTCCAGCGCCTCGGCATTCTTGATCAGGATGCCTTCGGCCGCGCCGCGGCCGACACCGACCATGATCGACATCGGTGTCGCCAAGCCCAACGCGCAAGGACATGCTATGATCAGCACCGATACCGCATTGACGATGGCATAGGCCATGCGCGGCTCTGGCCCAAAGAACGCCCATACGGCAAACGTCACTCCGGCTACGATAAGTACGATTGTAACGAAATAAGCAGAGACGATATCTACCAGGCGCTGGATCGGCGCGCGCGTGCGCTGTGCTTCGCTTACCATGCGGACGATTTGGGCCAGCAAAGTCTCGCTGCCGACTCGCTGCGCCTCCATCACGACACTGCCGGTTCCATTCACCGTTCCGCCGGTCACTTTGCTTCCTTTAGATTTTTCCACCGGGATTGGCTCGCCGGTGATCATCGATTCGTCGATTGAAGTTGCGCCCTCGATGACAACGCCGTCAACCGGAACTCTCTCGCCGGGCCGAACTCGCAGGCGATCGCCGGCTTTGATGAGGTCTAACGAAACATCCTCTTCTCTGCCGTCCTGGTAAAGCAATCTGGCGGTCTTCGGCGACAGCCCGAGAAGTGCTTTGATCGCGCTACTAGTTTGGCTGCGCGCGTGCAGCTCCAGCACTTGACCCAAAAGCACCAGGGTCGTAATAACCGCGGCCGCCTCGAAGTAAACCGCGACAGTTCCGCTGTGGCCGTAAAATGATTCGGGAAAAATGTCCGGGAAAAGAGTTGCCGCGACGCTATACAGATAGGCCGCACCGACGCCGATGGCGATCAACGTAAACATGTTCAGGTTTCTGTTTACGATTGAATACCAGCCCCGTTGGATAAACGGCCAGCCGCCCCAGAGCACCACGGGTGTGGCCAACACGAATTGAAGCCAGGTCAACAAACGGGGAGATAGCACGTGCTGCAACGGCTGTCCGGAGATCATATCGGACATCGCGACGATGAACAGCGGCAGGGAAAGCGCGGCGCTGATCCAGAAGCGCCTGATCATATCGACTAGTTCAGGATTCGGCGCATCCTCAAGAGTTACGGTCTTCGGTTCGAGCGCCATCCCGCAGATCGGGCAAGAACCCGGCTCCGACCGGACGATCTCGGGATGCATCGGGCAGACGTATTCGGTTCGTGTTGCCGGCGCGGCAAGTGTTTCCGGCTCGAGCGCCATGCCGCACTTCGAGCATGCGCCTGGCTTGGACGCGCGCACCTCGGGATCCATCGGGCAGACATACACCGGCTCAGCAGGTTTCGCTTTCGGAGGGGTTTGCGCGCCGCCAGGTCTGTGATCGTTATCGTGGCCAGCGTGGCCGGCGTGCTTTGCGTTGGAGTACTTCTCAGGATCTTCTTTGAATTTCTGTGCGCAATGATGGCTGCAAAAGTAGTAAACCATCCCATTGTACTCGTGCTTTGCCGCCGCGGTGCCCGGCTCCACGGTCATACCACAGACTGGATCGGCAACGGATTTGTTTTGCGCACTGCCCTGCACGACACTCGACGCGAACCTGGCCGGGTCGTTGTTGAATTTCGCCAAGCAATGTTTGCTGCAAAAGTAATAAGTTTGTCCATTGTGCTCGTGTTTTCCGGCAGAACGAGCTGGATCGATGGTCATTCCGCAGATAGGGTCAATAGCCATAATCATCTCCTCGAATCCTTACTGTCAGCCAGGCTGACGCAGGACCGGCGCTACGATTACACCTGCATGTAAACTGCTGATTCAAAAACCGTCCAGCAGAGTTAAGGACAGCCCGGAAGAAAGACTTTCATCATAGATCGGCCGTGACAACCGGGCACTCGCGGAACGATTTTTCAAGCTTTCTGAATTGCCCGGCGCATTTTCCAACCTCTCCAGATGTCGAAAATCGCTGGATAGACGAGAAGCTCGAGGAGGAAGGAACTGATGACGCCTCCGATCATCGGCGCGGCAATTCGCTTCATCACGTCGGCCCCGGCGCCGTGGCTCCACATGATCGGAAGCAATCCCATCAGGATGGCCATAACCGTCATCACCTTCGGCCGAATCCGCTTCACCGCGCCTTCGATAATCGCTTCGTGGAGATCGTTGATGTTGCGCATGCGCCCCTCACTACGCCACTTGTCATATGCATGCTCGAGGTACAGTAGCATGATGACTCCGGTCTCCGCGTCCACGCCAGCCAGCGCAATGATCCCGACCCAGACGGCGACGCTCATGTTGTATTCCAGCAAGTAAAGTAGCCAGATCGCTCCGATCATCGAAAAAGGAACCGCCAGGAGCACGATTGCGCACCTGCCCACCGATTTAAAGTTGATGTAAAGCAACAGGAAAATAACCAGCAGAGTGAGAGGCACAACGTAAATCAATTTCTGTTGAGCGCGCTGCATGTATTCATACTGGCCGCTCCAGGAAAGAGTGTATCCGGTGGGAAGTGTGACTTGCTCGGCGACTTTCTTTTTTGCTTCTTCCACATAGCCGCCGATGTCCCTGCCGGTCATATCGACATAAACATAGCCCGAAAGCTGGCCGTCCTCATCTCGGATCATCGCCGGGCCGGAAGTTAACCGCAGGTCAGCCAAGTGGCCGATCGGCACCTGCGCCCCATTCATCCCGGGGATGAGTATCCGCTTGAGTCTTTCCGGGTCGTCGCGCAGCTCCCGGGCGTAGCGGACGCTTACCGGATAGCGTTCTCTGCCCTCAACCGTGGTCGTAATGCTCTCACCGCCGATGACGGATTCGATAAGCATCTGAACCTCGTCTATAGCCAGTCCATACCGAGCGATCTCCGTGCGTCTCAACTCGAAATCGAGGTAATAACCGGCCGTGACCCTCTCCGCGAATACCGTTCGTGTGCCCGGGATCATTTGAAGCGCCGCCTCCAGATTCTTGCCGATCTCTTCGATTTTGCCCAAATCGGGGCCGAAAATTTTAATGCCGATCGGCGTACGGATTCCGGTGGAGAGCATATCGATGCGGTTTTTGATGGGCATCGTCCAGGCATTGGCCACACCCGGAAGCCGCAGCTTCTTGTCCATATCCGCCACCAGCTCGTCCCTTGTGATGGTGCGCGTGGTTCCAAACAGGACTTCGCCGATGGGCCGGAGAGGGCCGGGCCAATCGGAACGATCAACCGGCAATTGCCGCCATTCCTGCTCCGGCTTTAACATCACAAGGGTTTCGCCCATGCTGAAGGGCGCCGGATCGGTGGAGCTTTCCGCGCGGCCTGCTTTGCCGAGAACCCATTGGACCTCAGGGAAGCTTTTCAAAATACGGTCTTGCATCTGCAGCAACCGCGCTGACTGGGTTATCGATATTCCCGGCAAGGTTGTCGGCATGTAAAAGATCATTCCTTCGTTCATCGGCGGCATGAACTCAGAACCCAAACGCATGAAGGCGGGGATCGTCAAGAGCAACGCCAGCACCGCCAGCGCGATGGTGGTCTTTCTAAATCGGAGAACCCAATGAATCACCGGCATGTAGAGCGCGATGAGAAAACGGTTGACGGGATTTCTGGCTTCCGGACGAACACGACCGCGTACGAGCAGCAGCAAAAGGACCGGAGCCAAGGTTATAGATAGGAATGCCGCGAAGAACATCGCGAACGTCTTCGTATAGGCCAGCGGTTTGAAGAGCCTGCCTTCCTGCCCCTCGAGTGTAAAAATCGGCAGGAACGAGACGGTAATGATGAGCAGAGAAAAGAACAAGGGCTTTCCGACCTCTTTCGCTGCCTCGATGAGCACGTCGGTTCTATTTCCCGGCCGTCCCTGCTCTTCCCAAAGTTCCAGCTTCTTATGCGCGTTTTCGACCATGATAATGGACGCGTCTACCATCGCGCCGATCGCGATCGCGATACCGCCGAGCGACATGATATTGGCCGTAAGGTTCAGTGAATGCATCGCAATGAACGAGATGATGATCGCGATCGGAAGCGTGATGATCACGACCAGGGCGCTCGGCAGATGGAAGAGAAACACGATGATGACGACACTGACGATCAAGCTTTCCTCGATCAACTTTTCCTTGAGGGTGGCAATCGATCTGAGAATCAGATCCGAACGGTCGTACGCGGTGACGATCTTGACGCCCGGAGGCAAAGAGGGCTCGATCTCTTTGATTTTTTCCTTGACCCTTTCGATCAACCTCAGCGCGTTTTCGCCGTAGCGCATGACCACCACACCGCTGACAATTTCTCCCCTCCCGTTTAGCTCGGCTATGCCCCTCCGCATATCAGGCCCCAGCGTGACCGAGGCGATATCCCGCACCAGAATGGGTGTTCCCCGTTCGCCGCCCACTGCAATAGCTTCGATGTCCTGAGTTGATCGGATGTAACCCCGGCCTCTAATCATGTACTCGGCGCCGCTTAGTTCTATCGAGCGGCCGCCGACTTCGTTGTTGCTCATGCGAATCGCCTCGACGACGGTTTTCGGGGACAGGCCATAACCTGCTAAACGATTCGGGTCGATATTGACCTGATACTGGCGGACAAATCCGCCGAGACTTGCCACTTCCGCGACGCCTTCCACGCTGGCGATCTGGTAGCGGAGATACCAATCCTGCAGGCTGCGCAGTTGCGCCAGATCGTATTTGCCGGTTTCATCGACCAGAGCGTATTGAAAAACCCATCCGACGCCGCTTGCATCCGGCCCGAGGGTCGGAGCTACACCTTTGGGCAGCCTGCCGCTCACCTGATTCAAATATTCCAGTACACGGCTTCGGGCCCAGTAAATGTCCGTGCCGTCCTCGAATATGATGTAGACATAGGAGAAGCCGAAGTCGGAAAATCCTCGGACGAACTTCACTTTGGGAGCCGAAATCATCGTCGTCACAATCGGGTAGGTGACCTGGTCTTCCATGATCGTCGGATTTCGTCCCATCCATGGTGTATAGACGATCACCTGAACGTCGGAGAGGTCGGGTATGGCGTCCAACGGCGTGTTCTTTAACGCCCAAATGCCCATGGCACTCAAAAAAATCACCATCAGAAAAATGAGAAATTTATTTCGAGCACTGGCTTCAATGATTCTTTCGATCATAAATTTCGCTCGTATCGTTTAGGGCTTCTGGCTTGTAGCTCGCTCGCAGCGCTGCCTCTAGCACTATGCCAAGGGCGATAAGCTATGTGCCGCTCCGGCTAGCCGGCGACAACGCTAAACTTTTCCTGAATTTCTTTCTGTCCTGGGCGCCGTACGATGACGGTCACTTCCCATTGTCCGGCCATACCCAGCATTGTTTTGGTCTCGTAGAATCCATCTTGTGACAGCTTCCCTTCTCCTTTGGACGGAACCATTCCGGGCATCGTCATGTTGAAGACAAATGAGACTTGAGCGTCTTTAATCAGTTGCCCGGCGGTATTGGTGATCTTTAGCCGGATGACATTTTCTCCCGCTTTGGGCTTCTCAGGCTGGGTGAGTAAGGTTAACGTAAGGTCCTGTACTTTCTTTTCCTGCGGACCGGCTTTCGGCGCTGCTTGCGTCTCCATCCCCTTCATATCTCCGTGACCCGCCATCCCGGCCATAGCGCCCATGGCCTCTTTAAGGCGGCTTTCCGAATCTAACAAGAAGCTGGCGCTCGCGAGAATGCGTTCTCCGGCAGAGAGTCCCGCAAGGATTTCATAGTAACCGTCGAATTTGTTGCCGACTTTCACTTCAGCCGGCTCAAACCGGCCTTCGCCTTTGTCCAGAAATACGACTTTTCTCAGGCCGGAATCCAAAACCGCTTCGTCAGGCACGGCCAGCTTCCGACCGGCGTTGATTTCTATTTCTGCATTCGCATACATCTCCGGCTTTAAAATGAAGTCGCGGTTTGAAAACTCCAACCGGACCTTTGCGGTCCGAGTTTTTTCTTCGAGAACGGGAGAGATCCATGAGACCTTGCCGACAAAATCCCGCGCTGGATAGGAAGCGACGTTCATCTTTGCCTTTTGTCCGACGCGAATATGAGCGAGCTCATATTCATAGATATCCGCATTAACCCAGACGGTGGATAAATCAGTGATCGTATAGAGCTCCTTATCCGGCATGACCCTCATCCCTTGAACAGCGTCCTTCTTGATCACAAAACCGCTGATCGGCGCGAAGAAGGTTAGCGTTCTCTGAGGTTTGCCGGTTTTCTCCAGATTGTTGATCTGCTCCTCTGAAATATCCCATAGGCTAAGCCGGCGGTGCGCCGATTCCAAAAGTGAATCGGATCCTGCACTGATTTCTTTTATGGAGCTCGATCCGAGCGTTTGTTTCGCTTTGAGAGCCAGAAGATATTCTTCCTGGGTGGCTACCAGGTCCGGGCTGTACAAAGTGAACAGAGGCTGCCCTTTGCGGACGAGAGTACCGGTGTAATTGACCAGAAGTTGTTCAATCCAGCCTTCAACTTTGCTGAACACCTGAGCGATCCGCGTCTCATCATAGGTGACGATGCCAACAGTCCGAATTTTCTGCATCAGCGGCCGAATTTCGGCGGTTGCCGTTCGTATGCCCACGAGTTGCTGCATTTCAGAACTTACGTTGACGCCGCCCGAACTCATATCATGCCCTTGCATCGATTGACTGTCGGTGGACGCTTCCGTTGCGGAATGACCGGACAACGCGTGATCTGCTTTCGGATCGCTCTGCCCGCGCCAATAGCCAATCGCAAATACTCCCGCAAGCAGAACCAGAGCTCCCAAAATCTTTATAATTTTCATATTGATCTCCGGATAAACTTATCTGAGCCTTATTAGTAAACTACTGCAGGTCTCTGCCGACCGCGCGTTCGAGATCGGCTACGTTTTGCACAAAACTAGCCGTGGCCTTGTAATACCCCATGCGGGATTCGCGCAGCGCTCGTTGAGCCTCGAGCAGATTTACAAACTCCACCCGCCCCGTTTGATAAGCGGCGAGAGCGGATCTGAAGGACAGCTCGGCCTGAGACAAGAGACCCTCACGGTAGAGCTGGAGGGAGCGCTTTGCCGCCTGGACTTTCGCCTCCGCTTGCGCGACTTCCTTCACGGTCATGTTCCTGATCACCTCACGGTTGGATCTCGCAGCGCGAATCTCTGCCAGGCTCTCTTCAACTTCGTAGGCACGTTTGCCGGCGGTCCAGGGAGAAAAGGGAATGGTGATGTTCACCATCGCGGCATAGCGGTCCTTTTTCATCTCCGTGGGCATCCGCATATAATCCCACCCAAGCATGAAATCCGGGTATTTCCGGTTGCGGTCCGCCAATTCGTACAACACTTCGGCTCGCTCGATCTCTTGCTGCGCGCCGCGCAACTCCGGCCGGCTCGCCATTGCCAAATCATCCAATCCGGAGAAATTCTGGATGCTATTACCGGTTTCGAGATCGTTGGGAATCTCAATCGGTGTACGCGGCGAGCGGAACATTGCCGTGTTCAGCTTGACGGTCGCGACAGTGATTTCTTCCTCCGCGACTATTAACTGGTTCAGAACTTCACTTTGCTCGAGCTGCGCTTTGAAGACATCCTGTTGAGTCACCCTACCCACCCGGTAGCGTGCCTCGGTGGCGCCGATCACGGCGCGCAAGATCTCGAGCTGCTCGCGCAGAATTTCAATCGATCTATCCGCCATGAAGAGATCGGCATAAGCCATTTTTACCATCGATATGATTTCCCGCTCTTTGGCGCGCACCTCCTGTTCGGCAATGTTTTTTTCTCCTCCGGCAATTTTTTCTTTGAGGCCAAGCTTGCCGAAGAACGGAACCATTTGGCGAATGCCAATCGAGTTCGCATCCGCCTGATTGAAACTGGTCGGGTCTGATAACGGCACCCCGCCCACCTGGAACGCGATTTGTGGATCATCCAGATACAGTGCCTGCTTCGCTTTGGCCTCGAGACCCCGGACCCGGTGCTGCAGCTGTTGAATTTCGGGGTTTTTTTCAAGCGCTTGCTTAACCGCTGCCGCCAAGGTCAGGGGCGTTTCAGCAGCGATGGCGGTTGCACCGAGCTGGAAAATCAGCACAGGCGCAATCAACACTCTGGAACCAAAAGAAAACTTGCTCATCATTCCTCCGTTCAGATCGATCAACACAAATGTCGGACACATACCCGCGGTGCTCGGCCTGGCAGCGCGTAAACAGATGCCGTGAGACGTAAGTCCGGTATTGCTCGGAGGGCAACCAACGGCGCTTTAAATGAGCATGCTAAGCACGTGTCACTCGTTAGCGATCCCGGAAGCACGCCGGCCAACGTGAGGGAGATTTTAGATGCGCAGATTGATTTTCAGAGAAGGGATCGGAGGGCTCGCGGTAGACAAGTGTGTCGTCCTGAGACGAAGCGAAAAATCGAATGCAGCCGAGAGGACATGTAACGGCAGTAATAACGCATGTACGGTTACGATGTGCGAAAATTTAACTTCGGAAGTCGGCAGAAATTCAGAAAACGCCGCGCGGCAATTAGATTCGGGCTTCTGCTTGCCGCTGTCGTGACAGTCATGAGCTTCACTCGCAGCGGCTGTTTGCAAACCCAGCGTCGGACGCGCTCGCCCAGGACACACCGTGCATAGAGCGTAGAACGCTAGAAGCATTACGGAAATAATTTTATACCGACGCGACATGTTACCCTGCGCGCAGTCTAAAGCCGTGATATTCACGTGTCAACTTCATGGGACTGATAACTTCATCCCGGTATGCTTCTTGCGCTCAAGACCGGCTAAATCTCCGAACCGGAACGGCAAGGACGGGACAGCGCACGTTCCGCATTACTCTTTCCGTCGTGCTCCCGCGCAAAGCGTCGAGGAAATCGACATGTCCCTGGGTTGCGAGCACCATCAGATCCGGATGCCACTCACGCTCAGTTTTTACGATTTCGTCTACTACATCGCCTTGTCTTACCAGGATATCATACGGCCAGCCGGGCAAGTGAGGCGTTTCAATCACCGGTGTGTTTTCCCTCTGGCCGACGTGAACGAGCCGGAATTCTCCCACGGCGCAATTAAGGCCCCGCACCAGAAGTGAGGCCTTGCTAAGCGCGGTTTGTGCAGGAGGATTGTGATCGAAAGGGATGAGGATTTTTTTTAATGCAACGCTACCGTCAGTAAGCGAAATAAACCCTCTCCCGTCCTGCGGCACAAAAAGCGTCATGGCTCCCGATTGGCGCGCGAGTGGCTCTGCAACCGCTTTATGCAACCACCGTTCAATGCCTTCCCTCTGACGGGTAGCGAGAACGATCAAGTCGGGCGGAAGTTTGCGGAAATGCCGCAGCATGGTTCCGACCGGATCAGCTCCTGACTTTAGGATCTTCCTGATACGGAGCCCGGCCTTGGCAACCTCATCCCGCCGAGCACCCTCCGGCAAAATACCCCAGCGGCTCAATGTGGCTCGCACAACCGGGAAGTCCTGCCAGTATGGCTTCTCCGGGTTAAGCTGTGTCTCTACGTGCATGATGTCGAGCTTTGCCTTTGCGTGCATGGCGATTTTAAGCGCATGACCAAAAGCAACTTCGCTTGCCGCAGAAAAATCCGACGGATGAAAGATGACAAAATTTCGACCCAGCTGCTTTTCAACAAGAGAGGTTAGACTCACCATATAGCCCTAAGCTTTTTCTATCCGCGTACGAGGTCACCTGCAGCAACAGGAGAAGCAGGACCTGCACGATGAGGGCGCTGCATTCTGTCCAGAGAAATAGACGGCAATCGCCAGAAAGTCGTCGAAACAAGCTGGGTTGAGATTGCCTTGATCCATTTGCATGCGGATTTCTCCGGTATTTGTAGTATTCTTCGCCACTTCGAACTGAGCACCATCAACTGAGATCCCTTTTCTTGTTTTCAAACTCTTCTTTATCAATCTCGCCGCGCGCATAGCGCTGACGCAAAATTTCTAATGCTGAATCGCTGCTCCGCCGTTCCTTGTGATCATTCACGAACCACCGGACCGCGAGTATCAAACCCGCAACGACGAGAAACCAGAAAAGCAACATCATAAGCATCATACCGATGCCCCACATGCCTCCCATCCATCCCATCGGGTGCATTCCCCAGGCCCAGTCATACGGGCGCTCCTGAGCAGAAGCCCATCCAGGCACAACAGAAATGATCGAGATCGCGATTGCGAACTCGCGCCAGGTAGCCATCTGAACCTCCTCCTTTGCCAGCCAAGATTACTGCGCCTTTTTCATTCCCCGCCCCATCCGCTCTGACATCTGCTTCATCATGCCCGACATATCGCCCATCATCTTCGACATCTCCGACATCTGTTCGGGCGTCATTTTGCCGCTTTCCATCATGTGGCCCATGTCGCTCATCATCTCGGACATATCGCCCATTGTGCCTCCCATGCCTTTCATCTCTTCGCTCTTCATCATCCCCTTGCCTTGCATCATGCCGCCCATGCCCTTTTTCATCTCCATCATTCTACCGTGCATCTGTTTCATCTGGTTCATATCCATGCTGCCGCCCTGCATCCCCTCGCCCTTCTTCGGCATCTCGCCTTTCATGGGCATCTCCCTTTTTTCCTGCGCTAGCGCGGGAACAAGACCCAGCGCCGCTGATAGACTCGCGGCCATAACAATTTTTTTCATGATATCCTCCCATTTTTTGTTAGATTTACGTTGACTTTTATTGATCGAGTTTCCAAACAAACGTTCTCTACTCTATTCCGGCAACGTCCTTTATGACCAGTCCAAACCGCTTCGTCTCGGGGGATATTTTGGCGAAGGAGACAATTGTCTCGCGATGATTTCCGCTCCCTTTATTTTCCAGCGCAACCGGGGCATAGCTGTTCCCGGCATCATCACGCAGTACAATTGTCGTCTTAAGGTTTATAGCAGCGCCGAAATCTTACGGACTCCGTCCACAACCATTCTACCTGGGGTATCGGATTCGCAATGATCGGACTGCTCTTGTCGGTTCTGGCAGGTCGTGAAACCCACGGCCATGCACGCTATGATGCGAAACACCATAGAGCGGCGTAACCGGCAAACTCATTTAGATCCATCGTGAGCCCGCGGCGCTCTGGCCCGGCGAGATCGATCTCCATGATTACGGTAGTAGACCACGTTAAACCTGCTCCCCGAAGCGAATTCGCCGCAAGCACCTCGATTCCACGAGGCTGCCCACGTAATAAAAAGGGATCGGGGATGCGATAAACCAACCGCCGACGAGGACCTTCGCGGCCGATAGAATCCGGGACTAGGCCGGGGACACCCTTTAAATATTTAGATCAACATAGCCGAGGCGCAATCGGATCTGCTAACGGAAAGTGGCGGCGAAACCCAAGCCAATGTTTTTCGTTACAATAATTGTGCTGTAGTTGTGGATCGCAATCTCAATCGTTGCAGCTCCGAAACAGATTCGTGGAGAACGGTGAAAGCACTTTTCACGAACAAAGCAGCGATGGCGGTCCCGACCACGATATCCGGCCAGCTCGAATCAAACATTTTAACGCCCATTGCGGCTAGTAACACTGATACATTAGCGACGATGTCGTTGCGTGAGCACAGCCAAGTGGAGCGCATGTTGAGATCGTCGGCGCGATGGCGATAGAGCAGCAGGAAGCAGACCCCATTGCCGAGCAACACCAACGCTCCGATAATTCCCATCGTCTGAGCGTGAGGCACAATGCCGTACATTGTCTTGTAAATCACTTGCGAGAGAACAGCCACTCCGAATATCGCCATGACCGCGCCCTTCAATAGCGCAGCTTTCGCTTTCCACGTCGCGCTGCGCCAAAGGACATAAAGGCTAAAGCCATAAACTAACGAGTCGCCCAGCATGTCCGAAGAGTCGGCGAGAAGAGCCGTCGAGTTTGCCAGCAAGCCGGCGGCGGCTTCGACAACAAAGAGAGCAGCATTGATCACCAGTACGGCGATTAAGACGTTTCTGTGCTTACCACGTAAGAGAGTTAGTTCTTGTGCTTTCGCACCGCAACAGTCGTCCATAACAACAGTCTTATCAGTGCACTCGCAAGCGCGCCAGGGTAGCCGTTAACCAAGTTACAAAGCATTCGGCCAATGACATAAAATCCACCAAAATCCCCACA
>DASUVS010000328.1:0-12087 GCA_036378835.1 Binatia bacterium
TAAGCCGCCCATGTAGAGAATTTCTTCACGCAGCTTCTTTAACTCTTCCTCGTATCTTTTGTCGGTATGTTCCGTCTGCATGGCTGCTCCATTAACCGAACCGGCCGGTGATGTAATCCTCGGTCTGCTGTTTGTCCGGGCTAGTGAAAAGCTTGCCGGTTTCGCCGTATTCAACCAATTCACCAAGATAGAAAAAGGCCGTGTAATCGGAAACGCGCGCCGCCTGCTGCATGTTATGGGTGACTATGACGATCGTAAAGGCGTCCTTGAGCTGATGAATAAGCTCCTCGATCTTGGCTGTCGAGATCGGATCCAGGGCGGAGCAAGGCTCGTCCATCAGCAAGACGTCGGGTTCGACGGCGAGCGCTCTTGCGATGCAAAGCCGCTGTTGCTGCCCGCCCGAAAGCTCAGCAGCGCTTTTGTGAAGAGTGTCTTTAACTTCCTCCCAGAGCGCCGCCCGCTTCAAGGTGCTCTCGACCACCTCATCCAAATACTGACGGTCCTTTATGCCGACGATGCGCAGGCCATAGACTACGTTTTCGTAGATACTTTTGGGAAATGGATTCCACTTCTGGAAAATCATCCCGACCCGCCGACGCAACTGAATCACGTCAGTCGTGGCATCATAAATGTCGTTGCCATCCAAAGTGATGCTGCCGGTGACTCGAACATCGGCAATGAGATCGTTCATGCGATTTAAGCAACGCAGCAGGGTCGTTTTGCCGCAGCCCGACGGGCCGATAAACGCCGTCGCCTTTTTCTCAGAGATGTCGACATTAATCGACTTTAGCGCAGGTTTTGGCCCATAGTAGAAACTCAGGTCTTTTATCTGAATGATCGGATGCGGCGCTCCGGCCAAATTCATTTTTCGCATCGCTCCGTCTATCTTGATGCCGGGCAGTTCGATCTTTAAGCCCTCCCGTGTTTCTTGCAATGACATTCTACCCCCATCGAGAGCATTTTTCATATCCCGTGCTTTACCATTTAATCCGCTTGCGGAAACGGTAACGCAGATAGATCGCAACCGCGTTCATCGCCAATGTCATGAACATTAGGACAAGGCCGGTCGCAGCGGCATTTAAATGAAACTCTTCCTGCGGGCGTGAGACCCAGTTGAACATCTGTATCGGCATCACCGTAAAGGGAGACATCAGCCATTCGAAAGATATAAAAGGAAATTCAGCTTTGATGGGGGCACCTGGAAGAAACGCAATAAACGTCAATGCGCCGATGGTAATGAGCGGGGCAGTCTCTCCGATTGCTCGAGACAAGGCGATAATGACGCCGGTCAGAATGCCACCGGTAGAGTAGGGAACAACATGGTCCTTGACGGTTTGCCATTTGGTTGCGCCGAGAGCTAAGGCGGCCTCGCGCATGCTCCCGGGCACCGCCCTGACGGCCTCTCGTGTGGCAACGACGACAATCGGTAAAATCAACAAGGCCAAGGTTAATCCCGCGGTTAAGATGCTTTGTCCGAGGCCAAGCTGGTACACAAACAGGCCCAGAGCCATTAGGCCGTATACGATCGACGGCACCCCGGCGAGATTAGCGATATTGATCTCGATAATCGCAGTAAGCCAGTTCTTGGGCGCATACTCTTCGAGGTAGACGCCGGCGGCCACGCCTAAAGGAACGGCGGTGAACGCGGTCACGATCATGACCAATATCGTGCCGACCCAGGCGGAGAGGATCCCCGCGCGCGAGGCAAAACGCGAAGGAAATGAAGTGAAGAATTGCCAATCAAGCCTGCCTGCCCCATCTATGCCGAGGTCCAACATGAGCGCAGCCAGAGTAAGCAGGCCGACGAAAGTGGCCAATAGACCAAACAGGACGAATAGACGATCGACCGTTTCGTTGCGGGCGATACGTGCTTTGAGGTTCATAGCTTCTCTCATTAGTAAATCTCCCGAAATCGCTTGCGCAGCAGATAGCCGCCGATATTGAAAATCAACGTCATCAACATCAAGGTCAATCCTGCGGCGAAGATGCTCTGATAAGCGATACTGCCATGGGGCAGGTCGCCGAGGCTCACTTGGACAATGTAGGCCGTGATCGTTGCCGCGCCTTCCATGGGATTGAGCGTGAGGTTCGGCTGCATGCCCGCCGCCACAGCAACTATCATCGTTTCACCCACGGCACGTGAGAAGCCAAGCACATAGGCGGAGGCGATGCCCGAGAACGCGGCAGGAAAAAGCACCCTGAGCGCGGTCTGTAACCGAGTCGCGCCCATCGCGTAAGAACCCTCGCGGATGTGGACCGGCACGACTCTCATCGCATCTTCACTGAGCGAGCTAACATAGGGGATGATCATGATCCCGATCACCATGCCGGCGCTAAGCATATTGAAACCGGGTAGATTCGGTAACACCCGCTTTAAAAGCGGTGTTACAAACAGCAGAGCGAAATAGCCGAACACCACCGTCGGAACGGCGCTGAGAAGCTCCAAGGTCGGCTTGAGTATTTCTCTCGTCCGGCTGCCGGCATACTCGCTGAGGTAAATGGCGATGATGGTACCGAGTGGAAGGGAGACCACCAGGGCGACAAAGGATGTCACCAATGTCCCGGAGACCAGCGGCATGATGCCATAATGCGGGTCGGCAAAGAGCACCGTCCACTGAGTGTCGGTCAAAAATTCAAGAATCGATACATCCTTGAAGAATTGGAGCGATTCAAAAACCAGAATACCGACGATTCCAACGGTAATCAGGACCGAGGAAAGCGCCGCCAGGAACAGAAAAAATTCAATGACTCGTTCGCTTGCTCGTCGCAAACCGCGGATCATCGCGGCGGGTCGAATTCGGTTTCCTAAGATCGCAGGATGCGCCTGTCCAGTAGTTGCCATATATGTTCAGTTAGCTCGGCAGCAAAGCACCCGATTTAACTCCTGCCTTGCTGCTCCTCAGTTGAAACTCTTAATTAGATTTGCTTTCGCGCTTCAGCAAATCTTCGATCTTGACGCCTACCTCGGCTTGGCCTCCGAACACGGTGTCGGTTCGACCTTTTTGGATATGCTCCAGAGCGAGAGTGTAGGCTTTGACTGGCAGCGCAACATATTTAACTTCTTTTACCAGCGCGGCCGCATTCTTGAGATAGAATTCGATAAACTCCTTGACCTCCGGTTTGGCAATCGCCTTTTTGCTTACATAGATGAAAATCGGCCGAGACAGCGGTTGATAGGTACCGTCCTCGACTGTCTTTGCTGACGGAGCTACCGGACCTTTGCCGCCGTCGATCGCCACCGCTTTAAGCTTCTTTTGATTTTCTATGTAATAGGCGAAGCCAAAAAAGCCCAATGCGTTACGATCATTAGCCACTCCCTGAACGAGGACGTTGTCATCTTCACTGGCCGTAAAATCACCACGGCTCGACTTAGCCTTGCCTACAATAGCTTCGGTGAAATAATCAAAGGTGCCCGAGTCGGCTCCGGCACCGAAAAGCTTGAGCGGCGCATCGGGCCAGTTGGGGCGAACCTGGTTCCAATTGGTCACTTTGCCTTGCGCGGCCGGCTCCCAGATTTTTTTCAGTTCGGCGACCGTCATTGACGCCGCCCAGTCGTTTTTTGGATTGACGATCACCGTTAATGCATCATAGGCGACCGGTAGCTCGAAAAACTCCACGCCGGAACCTTTGCAAGCTTCTATCTCTTGTTTAAGGATCGGGCGGGAGGCGTCGCTAATGTCAGTTTCCCCACGGCAGAATTTTTTGAAGCCGCCGCCGGTGCCGGAAATGCCGACAGTGACTTTAACTTTTCCTTTTTTGGATTTTTGAAACTCCTCCGCCACCGCTTCGGTCACTGGAAAGACAGTGCTGGAACCGTCGATCTGTATGACCTGAGCCGTTGCAGCCTGCGGCAAAGCAGCAAGGAAAGCGGCAAAGACAAATGATGTCACTAGTTTACTCATCACTTTTCTCCTTCTTTGGTAATTATGTAACTAATCGATGTTACGAAATTGTTACGGACCAGTTACGCTTAGGTAAAACTCCACACGGACTTCGGCAACGCGACACGGATTCCTGCTGCGAGATGTCTACCTATTTGACGACAACGTTATGGTTCAACAGTGAAGCCGGCGTAACAGAGAACTTAAGAAAGGGTTAAATGCCGTCCAACGGGTAACCGTGGACACATTTATTCCGTAGCACGGCACGAGTGGAATCGGAGAAAGCCCTTTACGCCCGGCGGTCGCAGGTTCGCCGCTACAATGCGGGGAACTGCTCTCATTGCGAGCGTATGTATCGTGCGGCTAAGTTCTTCTGAGGCTAGCGGCTTGGATGACCGGTTTTAGAGGGAGGACGACACAGGTTCTTGGGCCTCCGGCGATGCTTTGAAATGG
Organism: Binatia bacterium; assembly: GCA_036378835.1. Classification (GTDB taxonomy): domain Bacteria; phylum Desulfobacterota; class Binatia; order UBA9968; family UBA9968; genus WHTF01. The sequence goes on from DASUVS010000328.1 coordinate 4,335, forward strand.
TCTTTGAAGCTGCCTAGTTTGAGCTGGAGCATTTCCGCTTGTTTTAAGATCGGGTCGAAGCGTTCATTATTCTTGCACGCTTCTTCGGCCACATCGCGCGTTAGTATCTGTTGAAGCTCCGGGTGATCACGAACAAATTCTGGCTTCTCACTCAGATCTGTGACGAAGTGCAATAGCACATGCCAGTCGTGCCAACGACCGAGCTCATCCTGCAAGGCTTTCAACGAGTTTACATATTCTGCGGTGCCATTGTCGAGTTCCGCGAGAACTTCCAAACGATAGCGGAGCCGTTTGCCTGAGATCCGCATTTCGTGAAGATGCTTCGAATCAGGATTGCTTTTTGCCTGCACGATCGCTTCGTCCCAATCCGTCAGAGTGTCAGCAAAAATCTCCCGCGAATCTAGGTTTTGAAGCTTCTCTGTTTTTACAGTGTCGAACAACTGCTCAGTTCTTCGTATAAAAGAGAGAATATCCAGATTGCGAAGTCGCTTCTTTGCACGGTCGAATTCCTGAGCTCGCAACTCCAACAAGCATCGCCGAACATAATCCCAAGCATCGCGAGCTCCATCCGCAGTAATCGACTCGAGCTTCTCCTCCAGCAGAACTAGATTAACGTCAAAATTACGGCAAGCGCTCCAATCGCGGCGCAGTTTACGTAGAGATCGGATTACTTTACGGCTTTTTCCATGGCGCGGTTTGGGAAACAGTAGGCTAATAACTTGCTGCAACCGCCGACTTGAGACTCGAAGATCGTGAATGTCCTTTGAATCATCGTCCACTAAAAGCCTTACCGCGATCGACACTCCCTTTTTCAAGCGAGTTCGAGACAATTTCAGGATATCCGTTTTCGAAACAGTGAGAAGAGTGTCTGGCTTCTCAGAGTTGCTCGCGTCTAGACCCATTTGTAGCAGATTACCGAGCCATCAGGCGGAGCTGTTTCGGAGTTAGAAGCCAGTGCATCTGCCCAGGTTCTGTCGGCGGAACAGCGTTGATCTCGATGCGGCAGATACCGCCCTTTTTTAGGAGAATCGAATTGTCAGAATTGCTTTTTCCGTTAAGTAAAAAAAACGCCAATTTGCCAAGGAACGGCTCATGGCCCACCAACATGACATGCTCTTTGTCGTTAATGTCGTGCAAGGCTGATGTGAGCTGCTCGGGCAGACTCTCTGGAGCTAATTCCGCAATTTCTTCAACGCAAGATTCGTTGTTAAGAACCTTGGCTACGATATCAGCTGTTTGGCGGGCGCGAACGAGAGGACTGCTTAGGATCATGTCAAACGTAATCGCCAAACGCTCAATTCCTCGCGCCGCTTTGCGGAATTTTTTAATTCCTTTGTTGGTAAGCGGTCGCTCGCTGTCCGACGCAAAAGCGGGATCACCCTTGGTTGCAGCGACGGCGTGTCGTAGAAGATAAAGATTCATAGCGTCACCTTACTTGTCGATACTCAATTGATGACGGCGGAAGCACTGGGGCTTCGCATCATTCCGCCAATATAATGAGAATCGCGAATACCGTTTGCTGATCTAGTCTGCTCATATTCTCCGGCAACGGGTCGCCCCTTTTCGCTCCCCTTTGAACTTATCATCAAATCGATTTCATTCAACGGTGTATCATTCATCTTCCACTCGACCGTCCATTCCGTCTCAATACCGATTCCCCTAATTTGTAAGTTCGAGTTAGGATAGTTGAGGTCTGACGTTAGAGCTGAAGGTCGTAACTTTGAGAGTGTCGAACTGTTAGCGACTGCTCCGGCCGTTTCGGATCAAGGTCGGATTTTCCAGCATCGAATATTCCGGTCGCGAATAGTTCGTCTCATCGAGTTCACCTTGGGTTATGACTCTATGGTCTATGCCTTCCGGATAATGAGCCTATGGTTGAAAACTTCCTCAAAGAGTTCGCCCTTGTACAAGGCCCGAGCAACTTCGTCGCCGACATTCCCCGTCCCGGAAGCTGTGATAGTGATAGCCTTGGATTTCTTCGCACATGTCAGCGCAGTAACCTTTTGGTCGTGCCTATAATCGAACGCGTCGGCAATTCGAAGTAGAGCGCTCAATTTCCGCACCACATCCTGATTGGCAGGTGAAAGTTGACTGAAACCGAGATGCTTCTGGCTTGGGTGCGATTTACGATGATAACGGGCGATGTTGGCGACCACATCGAGATTGAGTTTATCGAAGGCGTTCATTTCGGAACTTTTAATTAGATAGTAGGAATGTTTATGGTGCTTGGGCTCGGCTATGAAAAGCCCGATATCGTGCAGCATCGCCGCCGCCTGAAGAAGGCTGGCGTATTTGTCCGTGAGCTTATGTAAATTGTTCAGTTGATAAAATAGATTCAGCGCAAGCTGGCTGACGTGATAGGCATGAGGCGCATCGTAAAGGTATTTTTGACATACCTGTTCAAGAGATTCCGCACGCTCCGCATCCGGATCCCACACACCTGACTTATCATAGTGTCGCTGCAGGAGATCGATCATCAATCCATCCCGCAACCCTCGTCGCGAGACAAATATATAATCGAGGCCGATCTCAGACATGATCTCATAGAGAACCAGGCCGCCGGCAACAATAATGTCGGCGCGCTTGGGATCGCCGCTGATCAGCGAGGCTCGCTGTTTAACCGGTATGGTCGTTAGCAAGTCCAATAAGGCTTTCAATCGCGTGCGCCGCAAGATTGCCAGAGATCCGTTTTTACCATCGCCAGCTACTCGTAAATTGGTTTCGGCCAAAGAAGTCATGGTACCGCCGCTGCCGAAAGCCATGGTAAACTTTTCCTGCCCAACGCGCTGACCTACCGACCGGAGCTGCTGTCTGACGAACTGACGTAAAGCTCGGATTTCACGTTTTCGCGGCGGATCAGCAGTGAATAACTCTTCGGTCAGACGAACCGCACCGAGAGGTAGGCTGAACAGGCAAAAAATATTGGTTGTATTGGCGACGGCAAGTTCAATGCTGCCGCCGCCTATATCTAAAAACAGCCCAAGCGGCAGATAAAAACGCAGGCCGCTCATAATCCCTAGACTTATCAGTCGAGCTTCGTCCTCCTCTGAGAGAATCTGCATCGGTACGCCGAGCTGATGCGCCTCTTTGAGAAAAGATTTTCCATCGCAAGCTTCTCGTAAAGCGCTGGTTCCTACCGCTTGGATTGCCTTGACCTGATATCGTTCGGCGACTGATTTAAAATCGGCAAGCGCCTTCAAAGCTGCTTCAGCAGTAGCGGGATCCAGGTGACCGGTTCTAAACACATTGTGCCCGAGGCGGATAGGTTGGCGGTCCTGTTCGAGCACGCGATATCGTTTGGGCTGATCGACAAGAGCGACCTGAAATTTCAACGCGTTGCTTCCAACGTCGATGACTGCAAAATAGTCGGCCATCTTCATTCCATAGCACTGATTCGACCGTTTGTTGATCTAAAACACGTTACAAATCGGTTAAATATTTTGCCGGCGGCTACACCAACCCGCTTGTTCGTAACAATGATTTAATGGTTTATTAGCAGTCGAGGGGTTTTCGTCCGGTAAACGGTATTATAGGTTGGCCTACCTATGCTGATTCTCAGACGAACGACCGTTGAATCTATCGAGGATTTGCCGACAGGACAGAAATATGGACGGAGACAAGAACCATAGGTATCTGCAGCGGGAGTTGTCATGGCTTGAATTCAATCGACGTGTCCTCGAGGAAGCCAAAGATGAGACTGTGCCGCTGCTAGAACGGGTAAAGTTCCTTGCCATCTTTAGTTCCAATCTCGACGAATTCTTCATGGTTCGTGTCGCCCGCATCAAACGGCAGCTTTTCAAAGGAGCTCAGCATCCGACCCCCGATGGACTTACACCGGCTGAAATCTTAACAGCTATCTCGAAACGAGCTCACGAGCTTGTTGAGGAACAGCATCTGTGTTTCATCGACATAATCTTGCCGCGGCTAGCCACAGAGGGAATTCAATTGGTTCGGCCCCAAGAGATGAGCGGTGAGCAGGAGCGTTTTCTCGAAGACTTTTTCAATCGAACTCTCTATCCGATTCTAACCCCGCTTGCCATCGATCCGGGACATCCATTTCCATACCTTGCCAACCGCTCGTTATGTTTTGTCGTGTCGCTGAGTCCCACCATCGCTTCACGTTTGCCGCACACCGATCTTTCAATTCTTCATATACCAACGCATGTCGTCTCTCGTTTCATCTCGCTGCCGACCCGGGAGGGGCAGCACGCGTTTGTTCTTTTGGAAGATGTTCTTAGCCAGTACGTGCCGCGCCTTTATCACGGTTTCGAGATCCGATCGTGTCACGCCATCCGAGTGACTCGGGATGCCGAATTTGGGATGGCACGCCGGCACGATGACGATCTCTTGATGACGATCGAGCAGGGTGTCCGGGAGCGGCGTATGGGTGACGCGGTTAGATTGCAGTATGATCCGGAGCTGCCGCAAGACTTTGTTAGCCAATTAGTCGATGAACTCGAGTTAGGAGCTGAGGATCTGTATCCGAGCACGGGCTTTACTGCGTTCACTGATCTCTTCCAGCTTTATTCCGCCGTGAATATGCCTCGCCTAAAAGACCGGCCGCAGACAGCTTTACCGGTGGCGGCTTTCGAACGGGCGGGGGATATCTGGAGCGCTATACGTGCCGGCGACATTATGCTGTTTCACCCGTACCATTCTTTTGACGCGGTGACTCGTTTTGTTGATGAAGCGGCAAAAGATCCTAAAGTGCTGGCGATCAAAATGACTCTTTATCGGGTTTCCCCTGCCTCGCCCATTGCTCAGGCCTTGGCGCGTGCAGCTGAATGCGGCAAAGAGGTGTCGGTGCTTGTCGAGTTGCAGGCAAGATTTGATGAGGAAGCAAATATTACTTGGGCACGGGCTTTGGAAGAAGTTGGAGCGCACGTGGTGTATGGGTTGGTGGGATACAAGACGCATTGCAAGATATGTCTGGTGGTGCGTCAGGAAATTGACGGGATCCGGCGATACTGTCATCTGGCGACCGGCAATTACAACGTGCGCACGGCAGGTGTTTATAGCGATTTAGGGCTATTTACTTGCCGTGAAGCCTTTGGTCAGGATCTCACGGAATTATTTAATCTGCTGACCGGCTACACCAGACCGCAGAGGTTCCAGCAGTTACTACTCGCACCAACCGGGCTGAGGGAACACTTCATCAACTGCATCCGTAAGGAAAAGGAGCATGCGCACGCCGGCGAATCCGCGCGCATCATAGCCAAAGTGAATGGCCTAACAGATCCGGCGATCATCGATGAGCTTTATAGCGCGAGCCAGGCAGGGGTTCAGATCGACTTGATCGTTCGCGGCATGTGCAGTTTGAGTCCGGGCGTTGCGGGAGTGTCGGAGAACATTCGCGTCATCTCGATTATCGATCGCTACTTAGAGCACGCCCGCATTTTCTATTTCTATAATCGCGGCGAGTCCACGCACTGGTTAGCTTCCGCCGATTGGATGCCGCGCAATTTCGATCGGCGCGTTGAAATAGCTTTTCCCATACTCGATCTCCAACATCAGCTTAGATTAAAAGAGATCTTGGAGATTCAGCTCAGCGATACTGCCAAGGCTTGGCAGACCCAACCTGACGGTAGTTCATTACGGATCGCCAATGCGGATCGACCATTTATCCGATCTCAGGACCGGCTCTATGAAATCTTACGAGCCGAAAACGATTCGAAAAAGGAGGTGATCTAGCACAGAGTTTTGTTCAGTCATCCCGTTAGTCTTCGGCCATTGGATAACCTATCCGTCCACGACATTTCAAGCACAGATCGCTCGTACAGTTACGCGTTAATGATCGCCTCGCAAGACGCTCAGACAGATGTCTGATCGTACTCGTCAATAACCGGTTTAGCCCGTGCATGGCGGCGTCTACTGGAAATCAAGCGAAACAGCCGAGCACGGGGTGGAGAATCATTGGCCTCGCGAGAGTTGATCAATCAAACGCGGCTGCTCCCGTTTCTTTGCAGCAGAGACAGTTGGCGTATCGCCATCTTGATAACTGTGTTACTCAAGAAACATGTACTGAACACGTCGTGAATATCGGTCCCCAATGCAACCTCCAGATAAAGGCCAATTTAAATTCCGATGAACACTGACCGGGAGAAGTGTAGATCTCCGAGCAGCCGGCTTGTAAAACGAATTACGGATTAGAAGAAATCCTACCAACCATGTGAACGTTTCTGCTTAGAGCTTTAACGAGGACGGAATGATGGAAATAGATACAATGATAGAGAGCGCCAGAGAGTTGATCAAACCCTTTCGCGTCACCGATCGTCAGAGTTTTCGTCTCAAAGATTTTGATCCTGCCGACACACTCCACTTAAACTCCGAGGATAAACCGCGCGCCAAGGAAGGCCTTGCCGCCGGAATCGAGGTCTTGGCGAAGCTCCAAGATAAACTTTACGCACAGAACCGTTGGGCGGTGCTGGTTATCTTTCAGGCGATGGATACGGCAGGCAAGGACAGCGTCATTAAACATGTCATGTCCGGCGTCAATCCGCAGGGTTGTCAGGTCCACTCCTTCAAAGCGCCAAGCGGCGAGGAGCTCGATCACGATTACCTGTGGCGCTGCGCGAGACGTTTGCCGGAGCGGGGTATGATCGGGCTATTCAATCGCAGCTACTACGAAGAAACCCTGGTTGTGCGGGTCCATCCGGAGTTGTTGGAGAAGCAGAAGCTCCCGCCTGAACTTGTTACCAAGAATATCTGGAAAGAGCGATTCCAGGATATTCGGAAGTTTGAGCGCTATCTAACGCGCAATGGTGTAGTTATTCGCAAATTTTATCTGCATCTATCTAAGAAAGAGCAAAAAAAACGGTTCATAGAGCGAATCGATAAACCCGAGAAGAACTGGAAGTTTTCAGTGAATGACGTCCATGAACGCGAACACTGGGATGGCTACATGGAAGCATACGAGGATATGATTCGCCACACCTCGACCAAACAAGCACCCTGGTACATCGTGCCGGCGGATAACAAATGGTTTACTCGCCTCATCGTTGCGGCTGCTCTGGTGGACCTTCTCGTATCGCTCGATTTGAATTATCCAAAACTAAGCAAAGAGGAACTCAAGCAGCTCGACGAAGCAAAAGAAAGGTTATTGACCGTTAAGTAGTCTCCGTCTTATTAGAAGGGGAAAAGGCTCGCCGTTTCCGAACGTCGGGCTATCTTCTCATCGGCATGCTGCGCATTCTGTTTGGTCTCGACGAAATGCTCGAACATCTTTCGTTCCATTGGAGAATAGACGATAGCCAGAGTCCGCAACACGCCTAGTACGAGCGCTAGGAACGCGAGCGCCATAATCAACAGTGGCGGGCTTTGATGTTGGTAGAGACTGATCATGACCTCGCGCAGTATGAACACCAAGGTAGCATCGACAATAAACGTCAGTCTAAGACGGTGCTCGCGAAAATATTCCACTAGGCTTTTAAACAGCTCCAGGATTATGAAAAATGTCAGCAGGTTGGTGACCGTAAAACTGAAAGCGTCTTTCAGTTGGCTGACTGCCATGATCCTCCAGGTCTCCCAAAACAGCCTGACGAGTCCCATGCCGAGAACAACGACAACGAAGAAGATCAATAGCTTGAAAAACAGATCCATGACCCGGTTGAAGAACGTCAACGCATCGAAGTGTTGCCATAGTCGCAATAACTCTTCCTCCCGAGCGAGACGACGAGACTGCCTTATCGTCCGCCCCGTTATGATAGTTGAGCAAGCTCTCCTCCGTCGTGGTCAAATACTGGCGAACCTTGGT
>DASUVS010000329.1:0-6925 GCA_036378835.1 Binatia bacterium
TCATCGGCGAACCAAGATATTCAAACTTAAGAGCATCGAACTCGATCCCTGGCCGGCCAAGTACTTGGCCGACAAAGAGTCCACCGATGAAATTCCCGATGGAGAGTCCATCGGGATTCGCGGCCTTGTAGATGTGATTGGCGGCAACCAGGCTGCCAGCTCCGGTCATATTATCCACAATGATTGTAGGATTTCCCGGAATATGTTGCCCCATGTACCTAGCGATTGTGCGGGAATACACATCGAAAGCCCCGCCCGCGGTAAATCCTACGACGATTCTGATAGTCTTTCCCTTGTAGAAGTCATGAGTCTCCGCATATGCAAGACTGACATGCACCGTAAAACTGAGAATAACCGGTACGATCAGCCTCCGAACGTCGGTAAACATCTAACCCCTCCTAAGCTTTTAACGTTGTCGGGGACGCCTTCAATCAGTCACTGCAGTAGCCTGAATCTCGATCATCATCGGAGGACGCGCGAGCTCCTTTATACCGATCAGAGCGCTTGCGGGATAGTCCCTGATAAAATACTCCTTCCGAATCTTAGTGAACGTCTGCCCATACTGCATGTCGGTGACAAAAACAGACATGGAGACGATATCATCCAGCGTGGCGCCGAGTGTTTCCAAGATTTGACGTAATTTACCAAACACAACTCTCGTCTGTCCGTTGAAATCACCAGCAAGCGACTTTCCTGTCTCATCCTCCCAAGCGGCTATGCCGGATACATAGATGGTTCTTTTTCCGAAAGCACTGACCGCTATCGAATAGCTGCGTTCCGTCTCAACTCTGCCTTTTAAATATTCGCGACCGGCGTCGTCTTGCCGGCTGCGCTCGCCTGGCCGCCCCGCATACCGCCGGGCAATCACCGACGCCGCCGCCCGTAGGACGCCTGCGCGTCGGACTGCCGCCGCTTCGCTGCTTTGCCATGTAGCCTGCAACGAGCTTGGCGAGCATCGGCAGCATCTTTTTGAGCAACGCGCCGCGCTACTACACCGCATCGCCGATGCTAAATCAGCCGCGCTGCGGCGCGTAGACGGCATGCTTGCCTCGTAGTAGATTGGCGCAACTTTATGAACATTCGGCGTACGCGGATCGTCACGGGCCTGGTGCTGTTTACTTATCTATCCACCCATCTGCTCAATCATTCTCTTGGATTAATTTCGCTCGACGCCATGGAAGCGGGCCGTGTATGGTTTCTGGCTCTGTGGCGCAATCCGCTGGGTAGCACGGTCTTCTACGGCTCGCTCCTGACCCATTTCATTTTGGCGCTTTACGCGCTTTATCAACGAAGGCGCCTGCGCATGCCGTTTTATGAGGCGCTCCAGCTCATACTCGGTTTGTGCATACCGCTGATACTGGCAACTCATTTCGTCGGCACCCGCATGGCTTACGAATGGTACGGCATCGAAGACATGTACGCCAAGACCGTGTTGAGCTTGTGGCGTCAAAACCCGATCAATGGTCTGCGTCAGGCTTCGTTGGTGTTGATTGCGTGGACGCATGGATGCATCGGCCTGTACTTTTGGCTCAGACTAAGGCCATGGTACCCCCGCTACGCCGCGGCGCTTTACGCGCTTGCGCTGCTGCTGCCGGTGTTCGCATTACTTGGTTTCGTCGAAGCCGGCCGCGAAATCGATCACCTGATCGCGCGTAATCCGGAGTGGATCGAGCAGCTCTATCAGCGAACCAACTTTTTCCGCCCCGGCCAGGGCGAGGACCTCGTCAATCTGCGGGACGGAATTATCTATGGATTTTGGGCATCTCTGGCTGCGGTGTTGGTGGCGCGCGCGGCGCGCCATATCTTTGAACGCCCGGGCAGGGTTCGAATCACCTATCCCGACGGAAGTCAGGTGCACGTGCCGCGCGGGTTTACCGTGCTGGAAGCGAGCCGTTCTGCGCGCATTCCTCATGCGTCTGTCTGCGGCGGACGGGGTCGCTGTTCTACCTGTAGAATTCGCATCGTCAAAGGATTGGAAGGTCTGTCATTACCAAGCCCGGCGGAACTGAAAGTCCTCAAGCGCATCGGCGCGCCCGCCAACGTGCGGCTGGCGTGCCAGCTTCAGCCGACGCGCGATATTGCCGTCGTGCCTCTGCTTCCCTCGGACGCAAATGCAAGCGCTGGCTTTGTCAAGCCTTCCCATCTGGCAGGGAAAGAATGCGACATGACCGTGCTGTTCGCTGATCTTCGTTCTTTCACGACCATTGCAGAAACCAAACTGCCCTACGACGTGGTTTTCATCTTAAACCGCTATGCCGAAATCGTTGGAACCGCTATCGAACGCGCGGGAGGGATTCCGAACCAATTCACGGGCGATGGCCTCATGGCATTGTTCGGGGTTGAGACGGGGCCGGAGCAGGGATGTCAGTCTGCCCTTGCGGCAGCGCGTGAGATTGTCAGCAGTATCGCGCAGCTCAGCGAAATGCTCTCTGAAGAATTGGAAACGGCTCTTAAGGTAGGCATCGGCATTCACACGGGACCTTCAGTGGTGGGACAGATGGGCTATGGTATGGGAACATATCTTACTGCCGTCGGCGATACGGTGAACGTCGCAAGCAGATTGCAGGAGCTCACGAAAGAATACGATTGCGCGCTGATCATTTCGGAGCAGGTCACCCAGCGGGCCGGAATTGCGATGCAGAGTTCACCGCGCCATCAGGTCAGCGTTAGAAATCGCCGGGAACCGCTGATTGTGTACGCAATCGGTGATGAGAGCCGCCTGTTATCGCCGAGCATCTCGCCAAATTCGCGAGTCAACAGCTCTGAAGTTACAAGCTAAGACATCCTGCCGTTCGCGCCGGCTCATCGCGTCAAGATAACCCGCTCATTGATTGGAGTTTCCTTTTGCGGCGACCGTACTCAGTCGAGCGATAGAAAGTTAACGCAGTAAACTCAGTTTCCGTTCGAGAACCGTGCACGGCTGTCAGACACTTTGAGCCAGCAAGTACGACGTTGGGAAGGGATCGTTCGCCTGGCGATTGCAACCCGTGTCTTACGCGGTTCACTTGGTTGACAGCCGCTGAAATGCAATTTATAGACAACAAGTTTTCGAAAAATTAACGAAACGAGCCGTCGACTTGCTTAAACAACTGCTAACTTTGACTGCTGTCTCATTGTTGTGCTCGCAGCCGAGCGCGGCGCAAGAAAAACGCGATCTACGCGTCGCCTATGTGTCGCCGAGCTACAGCCAATCCATCAATTGGATCGCCAAGGAAACCGGCATCTTCAGCAAGCACGGCTTAAATGTTGAATTGATCTACATGTCGGGGGGCAAGTCGACCCAAGCGCTCGTGGCGGGCAGCATTGATTTTTCATCGAACGCCGGACCGCCGCTGGTGCAAGCGGGTTTGGCTGGCGCCGATCCGGTTTTGATTATCAGCTCGATCACTGTGCCGATCTTCTCGGTCATCGTCAGGCCTGAGATCACCAGACCTGAGGATCTGCGCGGCAAAACGATCGGCTCTTCCGGTTTGAACAACCTTTCCTACTTCATCACCCGGAGGGTTCTCAAGAAATGGCAGCTGGAACCCGATCGCGATGTGAAAATTATCGGCGCCGCGAATCGTCTGGCGACGATGCAGCAGGGATTGATTCAGGGCACGCTGCTTTCGCCGCCCGAGAATTTTGCCGCGCAGAAACTGGGATTTAAGTCTCTCGGAGAGGTAGCGGAAATGGGGATCAACTACTCCTATGCGGGTATTATCTCCAGCAAAAGATTCGTTAACGAGAACCCTGACAGCACGCTGCGCTTTACGCGTTCTTACATAGAAGCACTGGCCCTGTTGTTGCGGGATAGATCAACGGCAGTGCGCATTGTCGAGAAGTACAGCCGCATCTCCGACCGCGCGGTGCTCGAGAATGCTTACGATCTGTTTGCCAAACATTGGCGCGCCACACCACTGCCCGACCGTGAAGGCGTGCGCGGCATTCTGGAAGATCTCGCCGCACAGGAACCAAAGGCAAAAACCGCCGAGCCGGACAATTTCATCGATCCGACATTCGTGCGCAAGGTCTCGCAAGAGGGACTGATCGATAAACTCTTCGGCGCGAAGAAGTAAGGCCGGCCGCGACCGAGTGCGTGCTGATTGCCCTGCTCGGCGAGCAAAACTAGCGGCGTCACCGGCAAAAACAGGGCACCGCTTTGGCACGAAGAGCAGCGGAGACACCAGCTTGGAATTTCGTTGCTGATCCTTTCGTGATCGTCGTTCCATTCTTTATGCGATTAATGCCTGGAGGTATTTTTCAATGAAGTTCAGCCTGCACAGCGTTCATGGCGGCGTAAAAACCATTGACGAGATTCACAAACGCGCGCGGCGCGCCGAGGAACTCGGCTACGACGGGATTTTTCTGGGCGAAAGTCATCTGAGCACCATCGATTCGTTCCAAACCCTGGCCAGCTGCGCGATGATTACTGAGCGAGTGCTTCTGGGCATCGCCGTTACCAACATCGTTTTCCGTCATCCGACCGTCATCGCCGGCGCAGCGGCATCGCTGAATGAGATCTCCAAAGGCCGCGCCATCATGGGACTCGGTACGGGAGATGGTCCGGTCTACACGCAAGGACTGAAAGCCACGCCGATGAAGGACTTTGAGCACGGTGTCAAGCTGATTCGCAATCTTGTTCGTGGTAAACAAGCAGATTTTTCCACCGGCAAAGTCGGAATCGGTTTCACGATCCATCAACCGGCGCCGATCTATGTTTCCGCGGAGGGCCCGAAAGGCTTACAACTCGCCGGACGCAGTGCCGACGGCGTCATCCTGGGAACGGGATTCGACCTGAAGGTTTACGAGTGGGCAAAACAAAAAATCGCCGACGGGACATGTGAAGCAGGTCGCGATCCGCACGAAATCAAGATCATCGCTGCCGGTATGCTCTGCGTTGACGAGGATGGAAACAAAGCCAGAAAGGTCGTTCGAAACCGCATTGCCAACCGCGCGCACCATAACTTCCGCTTCACTCTCGAAACCGTTCCGGCGCAAGAACTGCCGGCGATCAAGAAATTCATGGACGGCTTCGATGTTATGAAACCAATGGAAGAGCGCGTTGATCCCGATCTGGTTAACGATTACCTGGTCCACCGGTTTTCGATAGCCGGTAATCCCAAAGAATGCATCGAGCGCATCGAGGAGCTACAAGCCGCCGGCGTCGAACATTTGATGTTGACGCCAGCGCGCAGAGTCTATAGCGAAACAGTGGAAGCGTTCGCCAAAGGTGTAATTCCGCACTTTAAAAAGTAGCTTTGTCTCACCCGACATCGTCGTAGAATGACTGTGACGGCCGCCACGTCCGCGACTTCAACGCCGTCCAGCTGCTTTTCTTCGGGCCGCAAGGCGCCGCCGTCTTGTTCTTTAGGCAAGTCCCGACACCAGTGGTCTGAACCAAAAAGTTTAGTTGATGATGAAGCGGCTAACGCAACACCTTGCCCGCCATGCTCAAGATGTCGTCGAGCGGATTGCCGTCGCCGTTCAGGTCGAGCATCGAAGAGAGCCCGCCTCCGGTGCCTGACGTCGTCCTGCCAGCGCCGCTCGCCTGACCGCCGAGCAAACCGCCGAGGACGTCACCGAGTCCGCCGCCGGGCGAAGCCTGAGCCGGATTGGCCCCGCTTCCCTGCTTTGCCATGTAGCCGGCGACGAGCATGGCAAGCATCGGCAGCATCTTTTTGAGTAGCGAAGGCTCAAGACCGGATTGCGACGCCGCATTCTGCGCGACCGTGCGGCTCACATCCTTGGAGCCGAAGATCTGTCCAAGGACGTCATCGCCGCGATCGACGTGCGTCGGTTCCGGCGAAAGCACGTCGTCCATCAGCGCGCCGCCGCCGAGTTGTCCGAACATGTCGCCGAGACCTTCGACCCCGGATGGCTGTGTTTGCGCCTGCTTTTTGAAACCGCCGAGGATTGCGGGTATGAGCGCCTCCGCGCCGCTCGCCGCCTGGTTCTCGCTTACGCCCAGCTCCCGGGCCATGGATTCGAGGCCGCCCATTTGGGCGAGGATGTCGGTGATCTGCATGGGTTTGACTCCTTGATTGATTGTTTTGAGCGGCTCTTCAGTCGAGCAATTCCTTGGGCACGTTGCCGCCGTTGTCAGCGATGCGCTGCAGCACTGTCTTATGTAGCCACATATTCATTTTTGCCGAGTCGCCCATCAGATCCGCCGGGCAGCCCAGCTCCGTGGCCAGCTCCTTGCGGGCGTTGAAGCTGCTGTCGATGTCGAGAAGCTTCAGCAGGTCGACGATCGAAGTCCGCCAGTTGAGCTTCTGTGGATTGGCGGCCGCGCGTTGCTCGAGTTGCGCGACCACATCGACCGTCGAGACCGGCTTGGGCGCGGCTTGCGTTGCAGCCCCACCGGAACCTGACGGTGCGGCCGTGCTTGACTGAGGGGCCGCGGCGGCCGAGCTGCCGAACCCCAATTTCTCGAGTATCTTACCGAAGAATGCCATAGGGAGCTCTCCTTTCTGTCGGTTGCGGAGTTAATGGAGCGAACTCAAATTCGACCTTCGTCGTATCGCAATACATAGTATGCATATCACTGGCAAACGAAGTAAGACAAGGCCACTTCCCGAGAAGATCGGATTGTCCGATCCGAGCAAAAATTAAACATTCGGGACGGATTTCTAGATCTCGCTAATCTTCCTCCAGTGTGTTCGCAGCTCATCCGGGATGATCATTGTCGCCGGCTTCGTTCCTTCCAAAGCTCCCAAGTACGACCTATCTGAATGGCGTCGGCTCCCGAGCGGTCGTTCACCTTCGCGGCTTCCTCCGGCGCATGTAGATCAAAGGCCCGACTAGCATCGTCGCCTGAAGCTGCAGCCGGGCGTTGAGCTGTGTTTGAATCGTTCGATAAACAACCTGCTGCAGAGTTTTCCCAACCACTACGTTGCCGCGGCCGCGCAAGAGGCACGACTGCGTTTTCTCCGAGAGCAGCGCT
>DASUVS010000330.1:0-7970 GCA_036378835.1 Binatia bacterium
GGTCGGTCCGGCCGGCGCCAATCGGCCTAATGGTATTTTGTTCTTGAGAACTCGACGGGCGCGAATCTGGAAGCTCACTGAAACTAATGCTCTTATACCGGTCACATCCCGCGATCCATCGCTTGGGTTAGAAAGGCAAGCTTAGTAATTCACCCTATTATACACTGATGACCATGCCTTCCGCCGCGACGGCGGTCGCAGGAAAACGCTGTCGAGCTAATTTCAATATCCGATCGATACAGCGGTCATCGTGGGTCGGTTCGTGATGAAACAAGACAAGTCGTTTGACTCTGGCTTTTTTGGCAACTTCAGTCGCGGATTCAACCGTGCTGTGTCCCCAGCCTCGGCGCGGATTTGCCGCCGATGTGTATTCCGACTGCAAATATTGTGCGTCATGGATCAATACGTCGGCGTCGCGCGCGAACTCGATTATCTCGGGGTAACCGCCCGGTGTTTGCTCTAAATCGGTGGCGTAAACCACACTTCTTCCTTGGAAAAAAACCCGATACAAAATCACCCCGTTGGGATGGGCGGGACTGCCATGGGTAAGAATGAACGGTTGCTGGCTATTGTTATCCCTGAGACTAACGGTTTGGGTTATTCGTGGGGCCTGCCGGTTGTCGCGCAATTCGATACGTTCGCCGCCAACCAGCGACCAGATCGATTTTTTCGCGTCAAGAGTATCGAGCCCGATGGGAAATAGCGCAGGCTCCATCGCCACGCGCAAAGTTTCAGCCAACGATCGTTTTGCCGAACCCGGCCCGAATATGTTGATCCGGTTGCGTTTATCGAAAAGCGGATCAAAAAAATAAAAGCCGGACAGATGGTCGTGATGTGTGTGGCTTAGGAAGAGATTCAAGCTGAGCGGACCCTGGTTGTTTTTGATAAGGTCTTTACCGAGTTCGATGATGCCGGTGCCCGCATCAAAAATGAATTGGCGCTTCCCCGCAACTACCTCAACGCATGAAGTATGGCCGCCGTATTTTAGCACGCCGCGATTCGAGACCGCGTAACTGCCTCGCACTCCCCAAAACCGGAGAGAGAAATTGCTCGCCGCCATCTAGAGTACACGCCCGCAGAGTTCTTGGTTGTTTGCCGTTGCCAGTGAATGTCCTTTAGCAGTTTGCTGAGAAAATCCTAT
Organism: Binatia bacterium; assembly: GCA_036378835.1. GTDB lineage: Bacteria > Desulfobacterota > Binatia > UBA9968 > UBA9968 > WHTF01. Next base: position 1,142 of record DASUVS010000330.1, read on the forward strand.
GTCGGGCTGCTCCAAAGACTTAGACGCGCGGCGCGCAAGATTTCGCGAGCTGAGACGTACTTATGAGGGCTTTTCATCAGCTGCTAGAATGTACCCTAAGCAACCCTACGGTGACAAACGGCGGCAGAGTTTCGTTCGTGGTATTATTATGTCACCAGACTCTAATCGAGTGCCGCAGTCACGGCTTAGCCTGTTTAGTGCCTTGCGGTGCTTTATGGTGTGCTGGCAAGGAACGTGTTTAGCAGTTAGCTGTTCCGTCCAATCATAAGGAGAGAACCTTGGCGCAACGACTTCAAGCCACCGACAGTCCGGACATCTTTCTCGAGGCGCCGCCGGCGCCAAGGCACAAGCTGCGGTATTTTATATTCACCGGGCTTTTTTTAATTATCCTCAGCTGGGCTTTTCAGGGTGCGAAGATCAGGGTCGGGGAATTGCTCGAAGGGATACCCCAGATAGCCCAGACTCTTGGGCGCATGTTACCTCCCGATTTTTCAAAACTGACGGACGCAAGCTACTATTATTTCCCGGATGAACTCTCCTGGCGCGAGCTCTTGCTACCGGTGCCGCTGCCTGAGGCGCTCGCACGGACCAGGCAACGCTGGTGGAACAATATATTTCCGCAGACCGTATTTGGGGCAACTCTAGAGACCGTGCAAATGGCGCTCGCAGGAACGTTCATGGCGTTGATTGTGGCGTTTCCGTTGGGATTTCTTGCAGCCCGTAATACCTCGCCGCATCCAGTGGTTTATCATAGCGTTCGCACTGTCTTGAATCTGCTGCGGACTATACCGGATTTGGCGCTGGGTCTCTTGTTCGTGGCCGCAGTGGGGCTAGGCGCTTTTGCCGGAACCCTCGCATTGGCGATTCACACCGCCACCGTTCTGGGTAAACTGTTGTCGGAGTCCGTGGAAAATATTGATGAGGGCATAGTCGAGGCGATTCGCGCCACCGGCGCCGGCTATACGCAGATTCTTTCCTTTGCCGTTTTGCCGCAGATCCTGCCGGATTTGATTTCATTTACACTGTATCGTCTTGAAACCAATATTCGAGCCGCCTCCGTGCTTGGTTTGATTGGCGCGGGCGGCATTGGTTACTTGATGAATACTAGTTTTCGCACCTTCCAATATCAGGAAGCAGCAGCCATCGTGCTTGTTCTGATCGCGCTCGTTATGCTAGTGGATTACCTCAGCTCGCGTTTACGAACCCTGGTCGTGTGACAGCCCAGAAGGAAAGCTAACAATGGATTTGAAAGTTGTCGGACGCCCCAGTCGCCGTGTCGACGGACCGGATAAAGTCAGCGGCAACACCGTCTACACCGCCGATGTGCAATTGCCTGGCATGTTGTGGGGCAGATGTTTGCGCAGCCCCTACGCTCATGCCCGAATCCTTTCGATCAACACTGAACCGGCAAAAAGAGTGAAAGGTGTTCGCGCGGTTCTTACCGGCGAGGATTTACCGGATAAGCGGGTCGGATTGAGCCTGCAAGACACGCCGCTTCTAGCGATCGGCAAGGTACGGTTCATCGGTGAGAAGGTTGTCGCCGTGGCCGCCGAAGATCGCGACGCCGCCGAAGAGGCCCTCTCGGCCATAGAGATCGAGTATCAGGAGCTACCGGGTGTGTTCGATGCGGGTCAGGCGATGACCCGCGATGCGCCGTTGGTTCATGAGGATTTGGCCACATACGCGGGGTTTAAAACGCCGGACGTTGAAATCCCGAACGTTTTTGCGATGCAGAAATGGACTGCGGGAGATATTTCGACGGGCTTCGATGAAGCGGACCTGGTCCTCGAGCATACTTTTAGAACCGCAGTTGCGCATCAGGGGTATATCGAACCACACTCTGCGATCGTGGCCGTGGATAGCTCGGATCGTGTCGATATCTGGGCGTCCTGCAAGGCGCCCTTTCGAGTCAAGTCCCACCTGTCGCGCCAGTTAGATATTCCTAAAGAGCGGATCCGCGTCCATGTGGTTGCGGTCGGAGGTGATTTCGGCGGCAAGGGCGCCTTGATGGACATTCCCATTTGCTACGAGCTGGCCAAGGCCGCCCGCGGACCGGTAAAAATGATCATGACCTATGCGGAAGAGCTAATCGCCGGCGATCCGCGCCATTCCTCGGTGATCAAGATCAAAAGTGGGGTCAAGAAAGATGGTACTCTTACAGCGCGTGAAACCGAAGTAATCTTCAACAGCGGCGCATATGCATCGTTTAAGCCCGGAGATCCGCCGAATCTCGGCGGCGCTACTTTTACCAATGGTGTCTACCACATCCCAAATTATTGCATTCGGTCCTACGGCGTTTACACCAATTCTGTGCCTTGCGGCTATTATCGCGCTCCCGGCCAACCCCAGGCGGTGTTTGCCGCCGAGTGTCACATGGATTTGATCGCTCAAGAGTTGCGCATGGATCCGCTCGAATTGCGGCTAAAAAATCTCCTGCGCAACGGTGAGAAGTTAGCTGGCGGCCGGGCGGTGGACAAGGTGCGGGTGCGCGAAACTCTGCAGGCGGCGGCGCAGAAAGCGGGTTGGGGAAAAAAGAACGGCAACCATACCGGTCTTGGCATCGGCGTATCGTTCCGACATGTTGGCGGCTCCGGTAAAGCGAGCGCGGAGCTTTCTCTTTCTGCCGACGGTAAACTCAAGATCTTAACAGCCGTGCCCGATATCGGAACGGGAACACATACCTTACTACGGCAAGTCGCCGCGGAAGTTTTAACAATTCAGCCTGAGCTGATTTCGACCGAAATCGGCGACACCGAAAGCTTTGAAAGCGACGCCGCGCCAGGAGGCAGTAAGATTACCAATATGAGCGGCCATGTCGTGCTGCAGGCGGCTGAACAGCTGCGCCAGCGATTGACGCCGTTTGCAGCTTCGCTTCTTGGCTGCGCTGTGACTGACGTAGTTCTGCACAACGGCCGCTTCGGCAGTGCTTTGGATAAGAAGCGTTCGATTGAATTTAGCGCGGTGGCGCGGGAGGCGACTAAGTCAAACGGTGATCTGCGTGTGCGTGAAACCTTCGAGGTAAAAGGCCGCTCGCCGGTGCCGGCCTTTGTCGTGCAAATCGCCGAGGTCCAAGTGGATTTCGAGACTGGCCAGCTGCGGGTAAAACGGATCGTTACGGCACACGATGTCGGCACGGTGATCAACCCCGTGGCGCATCAAGGCCAGATCGAAGGCGGTTTGGTTCAGGGGTTGGGTTACGCCACTCTCGAGGAGGTGATGACCGACAACGGCAAAGTTCTGACCACCAATTTAGGCGACTACCGCATTCCATGCGCGCGGGATCTGCCAGCTTTGGACACCGTGCTCATCGAGGACCCGAACGGGCCGGGGCCATTTGCGGCCAAGCAGATCGGCGAGAATGGCATTATCGCCACCGCTCCCGCGATCGCCAACGCAGTGGCAGCTGCGGCAGGTGTGAGGCTGTTCGATATTCCTTTGACTGCCGAGAAAATTTACCGGGCGTTAAAATCGTCCTCGCCTGCCGCATAGGCTGCTAGCACGGCCTGATAGTAAACCATCGTTAATCACCGTAAACCGATGAGACAGGTGTTTGCGCAGTGGGAAAAAAGTTCATTTGGGGAGAAGCAACTTCGATGATCCGTGCTGTGGGATTAGTGGCAAAATATCACGAGCCCAAAGCCACGGAGATGGCCCGTTGGCTAGTCCCTTGGCTAAAGAAGCGAGGCCTGAAGGTTTACGTCGAAAATGGCATTTCCCGCAGCGGTGGTATTTCTTCTACCAAGAAAGACATGGCCATCAAAGCTGATTTGATCATTTCGTTGGGCGGCGACGGGACTTTACTTAATATTGCGCCGTTGGTTGAAAGGCCCGATGTGCCGATTCTCGGAGTGAATCTCGGCGGCTTGGGATTTATCACCGAAGTTGCGGCCGACGAACTCGAGTCAGTGCTGACACATACGTTGGAGGGTGAATACCAGACAGAGAAGCGCATGACTCTGGAAGTGCAGGTCCGAAGTAAAAACGGAAAAGCTCATCGGTTCCGCGTGCTGAATGACGCGGTAATCACCAAAGGTGCGCGCAGCCGAATCATCAATTTGGAAACTTATGTCGACGGCGAGTACTTATGTAATTATCGCGCCGACGGGTTGATTATTTCGACGCCAACCGGTTCGACCGCTTATTCTCTGGCGGCAGGCGGGCCGATTTTGGCGCCGGCGCTCAGCGCAATAATCCTGACTCCCCTGTGCCCTCATACGTTGACCAACCGACCCATCGTGGTACCTGGTGTCGCGGAAATACAGATTACGCTCCGCTCTTTTGGAGACACCGTTTTCTTAAGCCCCGACGGACAGCAGGGTGTTCGGCTCGAGAACGGCGACCAAGTCGAGGCGCGCGATTATGGGCTGCCGGTATCGTTGATAAAGTTGCCGAGCCGCAGTTACTATGAAATTTTACGTCAGAAGCTGAAGTGGGGGGAACGTTAAGCCGGTCATGTTGCGCGAAATCCGGATTAAAAATTTTGCCATCATCGACGAAGTTATTCTGCAACTTGGCCAGGGTCTCAACATCATTACCGGCGAAACCGGCGCAGGGAAATCCATTATCCTTAGTGCACTGGGACTTATCTCCGGGGAGCGCGGCAGTTCAGAGGTTATCAGGCACAAAGAAGATGAAGCAACTGTCGAAGCCTTATTCGAAACCGTGCCGCCATCACTCGGCGCCCAATTGAGTGAAAGCGGTTTCGAGATCGAGGGCGAACTGATCATCAAGCGCATCCTTAATCGTTCGGGTAAAAACCGCATCTATCTAAACGGTAGTCTTTGTCCCTTAGGGTTGCTAGCCCAGGTGGGCGCTTCTCTGGTGCATATCTACGGGCAGCACGAACACCATACCTTGCTGCAATCGGAAACCCACTTAAACCTACTCGACGCTTTTGCCGATCTCGATGACAAGGCCAGATCTATGAAGCAGCGCTTCGAAGCGCTAGCCCACGCTTGGAATTGCCTGGCTGATACTCGCCAGGCTTTGGAACAGCAGCGCCGGGAAAAAGCGCTTCTCGAAGCTCAGGCTGAAGAGATTGCTAAATCCGGCTTGAAGCCCGGCGAAGAAGAAGAGCTGCGTTCGAGCAGAAATATTTTGACGCACTCGGAAAGGCTTCACCAGGGTTGCCGTGAAGGCGAGGAGATCCTTTATGAAGGAGAAGCCGCGCTTGTCGCCCGCTTGGGTAAATATGCCGCCAAAGCGCGCGACCTGGCAGCTATTGATGAGGGATTGCGGCCGACGGTCGAGCTACTCGAATCTTCGCTGGCGCAACTGCAAGAGGCGGCGTTGCAACTGCGCCATTATGCCGATCGAATTCATTTTGATCCCGCCGCATTAGAGCAGCTCGATGATCGACTTGCAGAGATTCAGCGTCTAAAACGCAAGTACAACGGCGAAATCGAAGAAATTTTGCGTCTACAAACGACAATTCAGACGACACTGGAAAATCTCCAGGAAGGCGAAGCACAGATCTTGAAGCTTCAAAAAGCCTTCGAGGAGGCGCGGCAAGCCGCCTGGGACGCGGCGGAAAAACTCTCCGGTGAGCGGCAGCGCGCAGCCAAGCGATTGAAGCGGGAATTGGAAAAGGAAATTCGCGGCCTAGGAATGCCCGACACGATTTTCGAGGTGCGCTTCAGACGCCAGGATGACGAAGAGGACGATCCGCCGTTTTTCATTGCTGGGAAAAAACTTACCGAGCGAGGTATGGATCAGGTTGAGTTCTACTTCTCACCAAATCCCGGAGAACCGGTGAAACCGTTGGCCAAGATTGCTTCTGGCGGTGAACTCTCCCGGCTTATGCTCGCTCTCAAAGCCTTGGTACTTACCCCGGGAGCTGTCTCGACCCTTCTCTTCGATGAAGTCGATACTGGGATCGGCGGCAGAGTGGCGGAGATCGTCGGAAAAAAGCTCAGGCAAGTGGCCGCTTCGCATCAAGTCATCAGCGTGACTCATCTGCCTCAGATCGCCGCGCTGGCGGATTCTCACTATGTTGTGCGCAAAGAAGTTGATAACGGGCGAACCTATACTCACGTTGAGCGCCTTTCGGAACCGGAGAGAGTTTCGGAAGTGGCCCGGATGCTGGGAGGCGTCAAGATTACCGAACGAACCCTGCGACACGCCGAAGAATTGATCGAGGCAACTCCGAAGACCCGATCATAGAAGGTAGATGAAAAATCGTGATTACGATTCGAAAAGTTTGCGAATTGCTGATTTGACTTTTGCAAATCGTTTATTGATATTACCAAGATAGCGAGGCGGTTCGCAGCAAAAATGATTCGTCTTTTTCGCTCTTGCATCGTTCTTGTGGGGCCGTAGCTCAGTTGGGAGAGCGCTTGAATGGCATTCAAGAGGTCGTCGGTTCGATCCCGATCGGCTCCACCAAACTCGTCAAGGAAAATAATCTGTTTCAGTTGAGTTTTCTGTGATGAGCCGCTGACGTGCTTTATGAAAACAGCATTGTCGCGATCAAGAGAAATTCGACTAGGGCCAGAAACAGGTAAACCCAACCATAACGCCTTAGGTGATTGACGATCTTGTATTTGCTCTTAAACACCCGGGCCTGAGGCGCTGGAGCTTTGGGTTTTGACGGCTTAGGCGCTGCATGGGATATGGACCGAGGTTTCGCCGCCGGTTCTGCTTCGATCCTGCGAATCCACGCGTCATGTTTTGTCCGCAGATCAGGATTCGAAAGAACCCTGTAGGCCGCATTGATGATCGCCATGGTTCTGGATGCCCTCGGGTCACCCGGGTTCCGATCGGGGTGGTACTTCTGGGACAAGGATTTGTAGGCGGCGCGGATCACTTCAGGCGGCGCATCTCGTGCTAC
>DASUVS010000331.1:0-3784 GCA_036378835.1 Binatia bacterium
CTCTTGGACGCCTGCTCGCTGCCAGGGCTCGCCGGCGGATGAAAGCAAACTGCGACATCGAGATCCTGGGCTTCCGCCCACAAGGGATCGAAGTACCGATCGTGTAGCTGCCGGCCACGCACCGGCTCGGGGCCTATCGAAAGACCGAGCGCGCCTAACTCTTTCACAGCGCGCCGGGTTTCCTTAACCGCTAAATCAACATCGTGCATTGGGATGACGGCCGACGGCTTCAGCTTCACGGGATTGTGTTTGCAAAAGTCCGCAATCCAGCTATTCCAAGCCCGGCATAACGCCGCAGCATACTCCGGCTCGAAACTATCGTCGGCGTAGAGCGGCGAGGTACGAAACAACACCGCGACATCCAGCCCCTCACGTTCCATGGCCTCAACCTGCGAGACCGGGTCATAGCCGCGATTGGGCCCTTCGGTGTGATGCTTTGCGACCTTTTCTTCGCCGCTGCGAATCCGTTCCGTTCTGGGACGCAGAACCGTGCCGTCGCCCAAGCGAAACTCTACGCGTCCGTGACCTTTGGGCCACTCGCCGCGAGGAATCCGCTCACCCCATTTGCTGTCCATATAGTTCAAGTAGAGGTCCGGCGGATCATACACGTGCATGTCGCTATCTAGAGCCTTAAATCCGTTCTTCATGCTTTTCTTCTTCCTCACTTCAGACGGCGGACTCGTTGATTCATTCCGACGGCGTTCACGACATTGTCTTCCTGAGGTCCTCGACATAATCTTTGAATCCCTGTTCCATCGTGTATTGCGGTTCCCAGCCGAGATATTTCTTGGCCCGGCTGATGTCGAGATGCTGGGTGCGTGAGACTGGCGGCGTTCCCGGAACGATTTCGACCGAGCACTTCGGGAGAAGCTTTTGCACGGTAGCGACGATCTCCTCGAATCGCGTAACTTTGCCCTCGCCGATATTGAAAGTGTTTTTCTCGGGCTGGGGAACAGTCGCCGCCAGGTCAACGGCGCGACCCAGGTCCTTGCAGTAAATGTATTCGAAGGCCATGGTTTGTTCTTCGGGAATCTTCGCCGTCTCGCCTTTAAGCCCGCTCACCAGCAAAGCTTGTATTTTTTCACCGCCGCCTGAACCGGACCAGAAATGGCCAAGCCCGTAAACATTAGCCGGACGGATTACGACCAATTCAAACTTGTGCATCCGCTGGTAAGCCTCCAACAGCAGTTCCTTGGCGACTTTGGAATTGCCATAAGGCACGCCGCTCCCCTTATAGAAGTCCTCCGTGACCGGTTCGGAAGCTTCTTTACGCCAGTCGTAAACACCGAAGGTACTAATGTGGACCATTCGTTTCACGCCGGTTAAACGAACAGCTTCGGCGACATTCATCGTCCCGACGACGTTTATGTGAAATCCGGTGTACAAGGATTCCGCGACCCTCGAACCGATCAAACCAGCCGTATGCACAACGGTTTGGGCCTTGTGCGAGTGAATCGCTTCGATCAATGCCGGCAGGTCGCGTACATCTTTTTGCACCACCTGAAAGTTCCCTCTGCCCAGCTTCATATCGAGAAATTCCCGGCGCGGTTGCGGATCAAAATAAACCAGATTTTCGCCTCGTTTCAGCGCGACTTGTCCGAATGAGGTTCCCACCAATCCAGCGCCGGTGACTAATGTGGTTCCCATTTCTCCTCCTTGAAATTAGATCTCAGGTAAAGATCACGAATCCGTGACGCCGTAGAGCCGGACGCAGTTGTCCCAGAGTATTTTGCGGCGGCTGGCATCGTTCATTTGTTCGATCGCGAAAAATTCGTCGAGCGCATGTGGAAAAGCCGCATCGATATGGGGATAGTCGGTCGAGATTAGAATATTGTTGTCGCCAATGCGGGAAATCACATCGGTAACCAGGTATTCGTCGGGATCGACGGAGATGAAACACTGTTGAAAAAAGTACTCGCTAGGCTTTTTTGATAACGGTACATCGGCCAGCGGACCATGCAACTTTGCCCGCTCATCGAGCCGGTAAAGCAGCCATGGCAACCAGGCGCAGTTACCTTCCAGGAACGCCACCCGAAGTTTGGGAAACTTCTCTAGAACTCCGCCGGCGCAAAACTCCGACACCGCTAAGATCAATTCCACCGGATTGCGCAGCGCCAGGGCGACGATATCGCCGTTTGGATGACCAAAAAACTTATTGGCGACTTGATCCTGCTTTGGTCTTGCCGGCGGATGAAAGCAAAGCGCAACACCGAGCTTCTCGATCTCCGCCCACAGAGGATCGAAGTGGCGGTCGTGAATGAACTTGCCGTTGATCGGCTCGGGACAAAGCGAAAGAGCGGCCACGCCAAGCTTGTTGACAGCGCGCCGCACCTCCTCGATTGCCAAATCGACATCGTGCAGCGTGATCAAAGCCGACGCCTTCAAACGCTTGGGGCTAACCCGGCAAAAATCCGCGATCCAGCTGTTCCATGCTTTACACAGATCATTGGCATATTCCGGCTCAAAGGTTTCGTCGCAATGGAGCGGCGAGGTACGAAACAACACCGCAACATCGAGTCCTTCCATGTCCATCGCCTGAATCTGCGATACCGCGTCGTAACCTCTCGCGAGAGCGAAGCCATAACGCTCCTCGACCCGCTGTTCGCCATAATCAAGCAACGCCTCGCGCGGCCGCAGCTTGGTCCCGCCGCCGATGGAAAACTGCGGCCGCCCGTGCTTGTTCCACCCTTTCGCTACAGGAACCCGTTCGCCCCACTTCGGATTCATGTACTTGGTATAAAGATCCGGGTGGTCGTAGACATGCATATCGCTATCAAACGCTTTGAAGCCGTTTTTGGCCATAACTACCTCCTTGAGCCAGATCGCGATCTCCCGCGCTGTGCATTAGACATCCAATGAATTTAAATTACTGGAACATGGGAACAGAAACTTACGAAAACAACTTGTCCCGCCTTCATTTGACAAGCGGCTGCAGCCCCGGGCCGTTGCAGACACGCGAAAAACGAAAAGTCTCATCGTTTACCATAGAGTTTATCGACGAAACCTTCCCGCGCCAGGCGATCGATAATCGCCTTATCGGCGAACGCCTCCATGGGCGTGTCTTTCTTGCCCATGAAATCCACGATCGTTGCCACGGCGTCCGCATCGATACGCGGCAATTTTTCCAAGTAATCAACCGAATCCTGATAATGCGCCTCGATCTTTTTCGGGTCCTCGAGGCGGCCGTACTTTGCGATGACTTTCAGGGCTCTTTCTTTTTGCTGATGCAGGGCGGCGACTCCCTCCATGTAAGCGCGCAGGATACGCTCCGCGGTTGCCGGTTGCTGGCGAAGGTAATCGCGCGAGACCACGATCATATCCATCGAATAGGGAATTCCCAGATCGACCAGCTTGATTAAAACCTTGGCGGGATGATGCTCGCTGGTGCGGAGCTCGGAAGACACCGCGCCGGCGATCAACTTTTGCTGGAACGCGGCGCCGACTTCGATGACGCCGCCCATCTGACGCACGTTAACCTTTCCTTCGAGATTGTATTTCCGCAACAGAATCTGGGTAAGGTTGTCCGTCACCGAGCCGAATCGCGTCACTCCCAAAGTCTTGCCACGCAAATCGTCGATACGGTTGATCTCAGGATGAACGAAGAGCCGGTGGTAGGCTTTATTGATGATGCCGCCGATGGCGACCACGGGAGCGCCCCTGAGTGCGGCGGCAACCGTGGAGTTACTGGCGCCGAGTCCGACGGTTAAGTCGCCGCCAATGAGCGCCTGTAACACCACCGGTCCGGACGAGATATAGATGATGTCCGCGGTGAGTCCATATCTTT
>DASUVS010000332.1:0-36948 GCA_036378835.1 Binatia bacterium
GGACGGAGATGTAGACTGGCCAACGAACATTGCTTGGGAGACGCCACGCGAGTGGCTGCCCTCACGTGATCAAGGTGAGAGCACGGTTCGCAGTTTGGACAGATCTATTCTGGATTACCTCGCGGGTTTTCCTCGATCAGAAAGGCAATTGACAACTCTCCGGTCCGGCGTTACTGCTCGGCCAGAGCAAAAGCTGGTTTGAATTTCTTATGCATACGCGCGATCATGCAGTGTGGCCAATTCACGCGGGTGATCGTCCCGCCCCTCGAGGCGCCGGCGCCCCTCTCGGCACAAAATAAAAAATAGAAAATTGAAAGGATTTCAGTTGCCCCATCAGGACCGTCTCAATATCGCCGTCTTCATCGACTTCGACAACATCGAAATCGGTGTCAAATCGACGCTCGGAGAGAATTTCGACATCGGCGCTATCCTCGACGCCTTGAAGGAGCGGGGTGAGGTGGTGACCAAGATCGCCTATGCCGACTGGACGCGCGCGGGCGAGTACAGTCGCCATCTCACGCAGCACGCCATCCGGCTGGTGCAGCGCAATCTGACGCCCGGCGGCGACAAGAACGGGGCGGACATCAACCTCGCCCTCGACGCCCTCGAAATGGCGTTCACGCACCCGCACATCAACGCGTACGTGATCGTGGGCGGCGACAGCGACTTCCTCTCGCTGGTCGAGAAGCTGAAGCAGTACGACAAGAAGGTCTTCGTCGTGGGCGGCCGCGCTTTCACGAGCATTATCCTGCAGCGCAACTGCCACGAGTTCATCGCGTACGAGAACCTCACGGGCGGCCGTCGCTCCGCGTCCAAGGGTGGCCGTCCGGTGGCGCCCGCAGCCTCCAGCCCGATCGCGCAGGCGTTCCCGATCGTGCGCCGGGCGCTGAAGATCCTGTCCGACCGCGAAGTGTCGCCACAGACGGGGCTCCTGAAGAGCACCCTGCTCCAGCTCGACTCGACCTTCTCCGAACGCAACTACGGCGCGTCCTCGTTCCACGACTTCGTCGAAAAGCTGGCTCAGGCCGGTTTCGCGCAATTGAAGCATACGGGCCGGAGCGTGATGGTCGAATTGAACGAGCAGTTCGAGGAAGGCGATCAGTCGGCGGCCGCGCCGGCCAAGCCCCAGGCTGCGCCGGAGACGCGGGGGGACGTCCTTCGACCGCCTTCGCCCGAGGCGGAGGCCGTCGAGGGACCTGTCGTCGCGGCGGTACCCGTCACGCCGGCGGGTGACCAGGCTGATGGTGTCCGGCTTGTCGGGCAAATTCTGACGGCCGCGACGACCGCGCGGTGGCCGATATACCTGCGCAATGTCAAGCAGTTGTTGCGCTCAGCCGATGGCGGGTTCGACGAGCGCCGCTACGGGTTTGCCGGCCTGATCGATCTGTTGCGTGCCTGTCAGCGCGAGGGCCTCGTGCGGCTTGAACGAGATCGCCGCGGCGGCCTGCTCGTCTTCAAGGGGCCGGTCCTGCAGCAGACGGAGGCGACCCGGTCTGCGGTCCCGCAACAGGACCCCGGCGAAGCGGAGTCCGAGGACGTCGTCGAATCGATGGACGCCGGTGCGCGCGAGCAGCTGGAGGAACTTAATCAAGGCGAGCCGGACAATCGGCTGGAGCCGCAGGCGGAGGCCGTTGACGACAAGGCGGCCGAGATCGGGCCCATTCCCACCGACACGACCGCGGAACCCCTCGGGCGCGCCAAGCCGAGCCGTCCGCGCGCCCGCGCCGGGGCCGCCGCTCGGAGCACGCGAAAGACGACGGCGCCGAAGAAGCCCGCGGCCCGTGCAACCACCCGATCGCGGAAGACCGTCCGCTCCGACTCCGGCGGCAAAAACGAGAGCTGACGCGCAGAGGAGAGGGTTCCTGTAAGGCCAGATTTTTGGGTCTCGACTATCTTGTTCAGCCATTCCCGTCCTGGTGTATCATCGGCTTGCAACCGATCGCTCGGCGGTGCGACCGCTCAGGCCAGGAGGGTCTGGCCTGAGCATCGAGTTATAGTCGTGACTACCAACTTCAGGATCGGACAAATTCTCGATTTGAAAACAGCGGGCAGAGACATAGCGTGGTCCGACCCGTGACAGGCGATCGTATCAATGTCCTTACTTGCCTTCGTAGAGCTTCTTGATAAACCCGCTCCTGTCGAGTTCCGTGATGAAACTCGCGTCTACGAATTCCTCAGGCTTGTGGTTGCGAATGTCGGGACGGGTTTGCGCGACGTAATCGTAGGTGGGTTCGAGACCTTTGGTGATCGGATATGGGGCAGGGATAAAGTCTTGTTTGAAGATATCGTAAGAGCCTTCGAGAAACTCCCGATCCGTGGTCCTGACGTATTTGGTCAAGACCTTTAGCGCGAACTCTTTGTTCTGCTTGTGGAAGGCTATGCCTTCGACGTGGGAGCGAACCATGCGCATGACCGTGTCACGGTCCTCCCGGATGTTTCTGCGGGTCGTCACCACGGACGTGGTCGGGAAAACGATTTCTTTGCGGGCATCGATCAAAACACGGTAGCCTTTGCGCTCGGCCTGAATATCGGCAGGATAGGTCACGTCGGCGCCGTCAATCACGCCGGTCAACAACGCTTGCAGTCGCTCCGCATTGGTACCGATCGAAATCCAGGTAATCTCGCGGTCGGGATTGATGCCGTGCTTGCGTAGCGCATAGCGAAACAAAAAATCTCCTAGCGAGCCAATGCTCGAAGTCGCCACTCTTTTGCCGCGCAAATCCGCCGCGGTCTTGATTTCCGGTCGAACCAGCAATTTGCTGCTGGCCGAAGCGATCGTGTGAGCGACGTTGACCATATCGGCGCCGTTCAGGTCGGCAAGCATCAACTGCGGCAAGGCCACCGGGGCGGCAAACAAACTCCCGCTCAGGAGCGCCTGCGAGCTCTGTCCAGAGCCGCGCAGCAAAACGATTTCAACGTCCAAGCCGTTCTTCTCGTAGATTTTCGCTTCCTTGGCGATCCAGGGAATCCACATGGCCGCCGACAAAGCGGTCTGGCCCCAGTTGATTTTTTTGAGCGGCCGCTCCTGAGCCCAAGTCGGCATAGGTCCGAGCAGCAGGGCCGCCACGGCGGCCAAAACAAATCGACAGGATTTTGCGTGCTGCATTCTGGCATGATTCATAGTCGTTTCCATTTTCATTTCGGTGCGTACAGCTTTTTGATTAAATCCGCAGATCAGGAAGTCACCCATTAATCTTGGCGAGCAAGCCACTCCGGTGGCTGGCGATCACGGCGTCGAAATTGTCGGCCGGCATGTTCACGTCCATGGCCCGGCGCGCTGTTCAGTCGACCACAGAGCGATCGGAGACGAGCGACCGCTGGAGCCACTGGAACATCCGCCATCCGACGGAGTCAGCGGCAAGTGTCGATGCCGCAAGCGCAGCGGCCTCGTCAGAGATCGGTCGTCCGTTTGGCGCTTTCACATGGACTTCGGCCACCCGCTCGGCCATGACAAACCATCCGACCGATTCCTCCACCGAGCCGCCGACCGTCAGCAGGCCGTGGTTGCGCAGGATGCAGAATTTCTTCTTCCCGAGCGCGGCGGCGATGCGCTGGCCGCCATCGATCGATAGCACCTCCACCTCCTCATCGTCGAACAGTGCTTGGTCGAACACGAAGGCGCACGCTTCCTGACTGAGCGCGCGAAACGGCTCGACGTTGGCCGACCATGGCGTGCCGAAGGCGGTGTGGGTGTGAGATGCGCTCACGACATCGGGGCGGGCAGCGAGCAGCGGATGGTGAATGTTGTAACCGGCCGTGTTGACGGCGCCGGTCGCGTCGCCGTCGGCATCTTTCACTTCGCCACCCGGCCCGACCAGCACCAACTGGTCGACCGTCGCTTCGGCGAATGGGACACCCCAGTCGAGCAGCCAGAAGTGGTCGGTCAACTCGGGGTCACGGGCTGATATATGACCGTCGCCGAGCATGCCCCAGCGCAGCGCACCAAAGATGCGGTATCCGAGCGCGCACATCCGTTTGCGGTGCGCCCGTTCGTCCACAACCGAACGTACGATGCCGTAGGGCTCGACTCCGTCAAACGCTGGATAGGGATCCGGTGTCATGTCACGCATCGTATTTCGCATAGCAGCCTGGATGCAGAGTTTTTCAACAGTCTGTTAGCTACGCCTTAGCGCGTAAGCCGCTCCCGTGGCTGGCGATCATCGCGTCGAAGTTGTCGACCGGCGTGTTCACGTCCATGGCGCGCACTCGATAGATGTCACCGCGCGACGCTTGGAAGGGCTCGATGCCCTGCTGGAGTTCACGGGCGAGATTCAGCAACCGCTTGCGCGCCGTGATGATCGCGAGGTCGCTGCTGCCGAGGTGCTCCTTGCGGCGGTCGTAGATGGGGCCCATGCTTTCCTGAATCGCGCGATCCTGATCGTTGACGCCCCAGATGCCGGTGTAGCTGGTCGTGCGCTGGATCTCGCGGTCGAGTAGGTAGTCGTTCTCCATGTTGCGTTTCGGGATGAACGTGCCGGGGATCAGCTCGGGAGGAAATGCGCGACCGGTGCGGCGTATTTCGAGGTCGTCGTCGGTCAGCGGCCGATCCGGATGATAGGAAATGTAAAAGGTCATGGTGCGATGGTCGTCCACCGGGATCCAGGCGCGTCCGCCGGCCGGGAAGCGCATGAACGGAATGAGGCTATAGGTCGGGAGCAGAGCTTGGGTCACGCGCCAGTTGTAGGTTCCTTCGCCGACGATGCGACGGGCGCCATAACGAAAGCCGTAGTCGGTGTCGTTGACGACGATCTTCGGTGCGCCATCCCGCTTCTTCAGACTGGGATCGATGGTGGTGCCTTCATTCGGGGAAGCCGCCGGATTCAGATAGGTGTGCAGGAACGAGGCATGAGAGCTGTCGATGTCGCCTTCGTACCCCTGCAGGTAGTTGGTCTCCTGGAACCACTTCGACACCGAGCGATGACTGTCGGGGACTTGAGTCCACTCCAATTGCGGCAGCTCTGCACGGAGATGTTGCGGTCCCATGTAAACCCAAATCAGGCCGCCGTGGAAGACCGTCGGGTAAGACGTGATCCGGATCTTGTCTTTGAAGTTGCTTTCGGGAGGTTCGGACGGCATGTCCACGCAGTTGCCGTCGACATCGAATTTCCAGCCATGATAGACACAGCGAATGCCGCACTCCTCGTTGCGCCCGAAGTAGAGAGACGCGCCGCGGTGCGGGCAGTGAGCCTCGACGACGCCGATCTTGTTGTTGGAGTCACGAAACGCGACCAGATCCTCACCGAGCAGGCGCAGGCGCACCGGCGGACAATCCGCATGGGGCAATTCGTCGGGCAGCATCGCCGGCAGCCAGAATCGCCGGAATAGCTCGCCCATGGGCGTTCCCGGCCCGACACGACACGCGAACTCGTTGTCTTCTTTGCTTAACACAGCGCCTCCGTGTATTGGGAAGAATCTAAATCACTTTTTTTCTCATCGATGATTTATCGCTGAACCGGCGAAGGTGTCAATTGTCGGAGAGTTAAATAAAATTAGGCGTGATGCGTGGGCGTAATCTTCTTTGCAGTTCGCCCGCCACGCATTTGCAATACACGCCGGCGCTGATCGCTTCGTTGGATCACGAACAGCAGAGAACGACGTCGCGATCCCGCGCCGTCGCGAGGTAGATTTGCAGATCGTCGCGACCACTTGCGCGGTCAGGCATCGCCAGCTGTCAATGGCGATGCCATCTCCCGCCGCTCCATTTTCGGAAATGGGATTTATAATGAATAATGAAAATCGAAAACGTGCTTCGAAGGCTAAGCCTGCCGCATGCAGGCTCACCCCGTTTTAAGTGGAATCCTTCTTGACTCAAGCGTTCTCGGTGCTATCCGTTCCCTCAGATGATGTTCGGTTGGACTATCACCCAACACGAAACCAAACAGTGAAGTGATACCATGCGTTAGATAATCCTGGTTGTTTTGACCAGCCTTGAAAATATCCAAACTTAAGTAGGGCAAAGCAATGCGATCACAACAATGCCAACAAGGAGCGTGACTATGGCTGTTCGTCTGAATCACACAATTGTCGCCGCGCATGACCATGAAGCGTCGAGCAAATTCTTGGCCGAGATACTTGGTCTACCACCTCCGCTGCAGTTAGGGCCGTTTGCGATCGTAACGGTAGGTGACACTTCGCTGGATTATATGAACGTTAAAGAGTACCGAGGCGCCGATGGCGAGATCGTTTCTCAACATTTCGCCTTTCTGGTAACCGAGGCCGAATTCGACGAGATCTTCGCGCGCATTAGGGAACGGCACCTGCCTTATTGGGCCGATCCGCGGCGCAGCCAGCCGGAGCAGATCAACGAGTGGGATGGCGGCCGCGGAGTCTATTTCGTAGATCCGAACGGTCATGTGCTCGAAGCGATTACGCGACCTTACGGCAGCGGTGGCACAACGGCGGCTCGACCGCACCCATTGCTCGCGTCAACCCCGAACGGGGCACCTGAAACTCACAATGATCACACCGTGAGAGGTTGAAGGCGCTCATCTGGCGACCGCAGAACGGTCCGATGAGTGCGCCGCATGAAAGACTTCATGAGCGTAAAAGAACGATAACGGGAACCAGCGGGCCAGAGCAGATAGTTGGCGGCAGCAAGTCCGACCGGTAGTCACGCATTAAGCCACCTATGCATGTGGCGCCTCTTCACTACTCGGCTGTCTAACGTAAAGCCCTTGAGCGGTCGCGGCGGCCGACGCACGCTCGTTCGACCGCCAGCGAACTATACAGCCGCCAGCGGCGGGTTATATGGCATGTCGCGCGACCGCGGGACGAACTTCGATAGAAAGGCATGCACGCTTCAACGATTGCAACTTCAACCGCGGCGCGCCGCCTCGATTGCCGCGATGTCGATCTTTTTCATCTGCATCATCGCATCGAACGCGCGTTTGGCGGCAGCGGTATCGGGATCGGTGACGGCTTTCGTCAGGGCGATCGGCGTAATCTGCCAGGACAACCCCCATTTGTCCTTGCACCAGCCGCACGCGCTCTCCTGGCCGCCGTTGCCGACGATCGCGTTATAGTAGCGATCCGTTTCGTCTTGGTCAGCGGTTGCGACCTGAAACGAGAACGCTTCATTGTGCTTGAACGCAGGTCCGCCGTTGAGTCCGAGGCACGGAATGCCCATCACGGTAAACTCGACGGTCAACACGTCCCCTTTCTTCCCGGACGGAAAGTCTCCCGGTGCGCGGTGCACGGCGCCGACAGACGAATCGGGAAAGGTCTTGGCGTAAAACCGCGCCGCCTCCTCGGCGTCGCGATCGTACCAAAGGCAAACCGTGTTCTTCGCTGGCTTCATCATGTCACTTCTCCATCGAGATGAGCCAGCCGAGGTCGGAGTCAACGATGTGCTCGCAGTCAAAGGGCATTGGCTCGGTCCACTCGCGTCAATGGGCTAAAATATATATGGCTAGGCCAATCAAACCAGCATTCCGTCGGAATGTCGAGCGACTTCTGCAACATAATGCAATGCTCATTCGCGCGTATTCCGCGGCGCTCTCAAGCAGAAGGTTAGACGATCCTCACCTTTTAGGCATGGGACCCACCCTCTTGCCTAAAGTGTAAACGGCCCATCGGCACCGCCGCGTAGAACATGCTGCCGTTATTTTGTATCACTCCTTCACGACGATCTTATGAACCTGATGGGGTCTCTCAATTAGGCCATCTCGACGAACCCTTCATTCACTTCGTATCTGGCGCGAGAATATCTTCTCTCAGGGGACAATTGGTTTCTTGGCGAGGCTTTCGGTAACGAATGGGAAATCGTCCGCGAGCCAAGCGTCGATCCCGCCCTCGAGCGGGCGCACCCTGGTGATTCCTTTGGTTCGCAGCAGCAGCGCCACACGGGCGCTGGTCGCTTCGTTGGGTCACGAACAGTAGAGAACGACGTCGCGATCCCGGGGAATCTCCCCGTGGCGCTCTTCGATCTCTTCCATGGCTATGCGAAGGGCGCCCGGGATCATCTGAGGAAACGCCTCGATATCCATGGGCTGGCGCAAGTCCACGATGGAGATGTTTTCTTTGGCCGTGAGTTTGTCCATGAGTTCTTTCGGCGTAATGCGCGCAATCCGCAGCCGCCGAAGAAAGCGTCGTCTCTGGATGAACTTCCACAAAACATAAGCTGCCAAACCTCCGGCCAGGACTGCGACCAGCCAACCGCCCCAGCGCAGCGCGATCCGCTCGAGTTGATCGCCGAGAATCAAGCCCAGGCTTGTGACGGTGACGACCCAGAGCAAACCGCCCAGGGAATCGAAGATCAGGAAACGTCGCATGGGCATGCGGAAGACTCCCGCCAGAGACGGTGCCGCGGTATTCAGACCGGGGATGAATTTGGCGACGAGCAAAGAACGGACGCCATGCCGGATGAAAACGTTTTCAGTCCGCCGCACGCACGAGTCAGGTTCGAGAGTAATGCGGCACAGTAGCTTCAGTATCCGCCCGCCGCGGTAACGGCCTAAAGAGTACCAGAACAGGTCGGCCAAAATAATCGCGACGAACGGCAACGCCACGGTGAAAGCCAAGTTCATTTTGCCGGCGCGGGCCAGCGCGCCGGCCGCGATCAACAGCGGAGCAGCCGGGATAGGCAGACCCAGCTGCTCGAGCAACACCCACCCGAACAGCACGACGTAGCCGTGCCTGATCAGGAAGTCGGCCGCTTGTTCCAGGCTCAAATCCGGGAAGGAACGGACCGCCTCGGGCAATACGCTCGCAAAAAAGAAACTGAGGACAGCTAATATCAGCGCGCCAATCGCCGATTCGACATAGATCCGACTTGACTGGGAGCGGAGTCGTTTCTCGAGGCCTTCATCTCCGACCGGCTCTACGGTGCCGTTCATCTTGCGCGCGCCGCGCGCCGCCAAAGCGACTCAGGTCTTTTTGCGAGCCTGGAAAAGAGCGAGAGTTCCTATCCAGAACGGCAGAAATAGCGCCGCATACCACCCGCGGCTTACATCTGCGTGGGCGAAGACGACCGCCAGGGCGATGCCCAGCGCGAGCATGGCCAAACCCATGAGCAGGCGTTTACGGGTTTCTTTCGGCCCGATATTCGCGAGCTCCGCTTTTTCGACATTCATCGAAAGCTGCCCGTACCTTTGTTCATTTTTTGATCTCCGATTGAGTTTCACCCTTAATAGCCAACATTCGTACATCCGGTTAGAGTGCGCCGATGCAGGCAAGGCATGCTTCTTCTTTTATAGATGGCTGTGACGAAAAATGCATGTTCCGGCCCGGGCTTGCAGTCGCCTGAGCACGAGAACTTTTATCGACCGCCCAACTCCGATGCCAGGGCTTTCTGGTACGGTCGGTCGAGAGCCATCAGCGCGCCGTAAAAACGTCGGGCTAAGTCTGAGATAGCAGGGCATAGGGTCGGGCCTCGCGTTGACACATTCCGGATCACCATGTGGTCAACGTGAGAGCATCCGTTCTGCGGTAGTTCCAAACGCTTTAGGCGTTAATTGCGGCACGATCTTCCTTCTTGCAGTCACAACAGCTGCTCGGTTTCGTCGCGAGCGTTTTACGCGTTGCGAAAAGCGGACATTGTGAAAGCCTGTGCCGCTCACCGTTTATATAACTGCTTGATAAATCCTGCCGTCTCCAGTTCCTGGACGAAACTCATATCGACGAAAGTCTTGGGATCGGCGGTCGCGGCTTTTGGCGTGCGCGGCGCGATGTCATCGAGCAGTGTCTTTACTCCTTCGGCACTTGGGTACGGCACCTCCGGATAGGCGGCGTTATAGGCGAGATAAGCGCGTTCCAAACCTTCCGGATCATTGCTCTTGAGGTTTTTGCCGATGAGCGCTTTGGTATCTTCCTTGTTTGTCTTGATGTAATGAATCGCTTCGGTGAAAGCGCGCACGACCCGATTGACCAGCGGCCGCCGTTCCTTGACGGTTTTCTCGCGCGTGACAACGGCATTGACGTGGTACGGAATTTTTAATTTGCCGATATCGAATAGGTCCCGAAACCCCATTTTCTCCGCTTCTCTGACTAGCGGCTCGCCCAGCAAAGTAAATTGCGTGATGTTGCGCGACAGAGCGGCGAGGCGCTGCGGGTTTTCCCCGGTTGCGATAATCTTTGTTTCTTTTTCCGGGTCGATGCCGAAACGGCGTAAGGCGAGACGCAACGTCATATCCGAGGTAGTGCCCAAGCGATTAACCCCGCCGGTTTTTCCCTTCAATTGCTCAACCGTGGTAATCTCCGAGAGCGAAACGATGTGATCGATAAATAGCGGCAAATTAGTCGAGACCATGATGGTATCGGCGCCGGCTAAACGGGATGTGACCAGAGTGGCGGACGGGGCAATGATGAAATCCACCTCGCCGGTGAGCAAAGCCTGAATAACGATTGTGCTGGCGCTGATGCTGATGACCTCGGCATTGAGGCCGTTCTTCTTGAAGAAACCTTTCTGATCGGCCACCCAGATCGGCGTGTTGGACGGTGTGCTGCCGGCCCATGCGATTCGCATCCGTTCTTGAGCTACGGCCGGCGCACACGGAGCTAGCGTGAGAAGAAGAATGAGCAACATAAGTCTCGCGCATAAAGGCATGAGCAAACCCTCCGCTGAGCGCCGGTGATTTTGGTTAACCAGTGAGTGTACTGGCCAACCATGGAAAGGTCGGGCGAGTTATAGCGCTGCTCCGTTTTGACTGTCAATCATGATGAATAGATCGAATCACATTGACCAGCTCACGTTATTAAAAGCAGCTTGACAGCCACCCGGAGTTTGGGATACTCAGCCGGCAAGTTAAAGTTGAGGCAGGAGGTGACGCATGAACCCGAGCGCGAGATCGATTGTCTATCTTCTGACGATCACCGTTTTGATCGCCGGCTTCTCCAGTGACGGCGCCGCGCAGAGCAGGACCAAGATCAGATACGCCTTGGGTGATGTCATCTCGATTGACGAGCTGCCGCTTCTGATTGCGGCCGAGCAATCAAAACAGCGGGGTGTGGACGTGGAGGTTACTTCATTTAAGAGCGAGGAAGTGGCGACCCAGGCCGTAATCAACGGGCAGGCCGATGTCGGCCAGGGCACACCGTACGCGGCAGTTCAAAAGCTCTCGGTGCCGATCCGGTTCTTCTACCAATTAAGCTCGCTGCTCTTCTACCCGGTAGTCAACAAGGAAAGCTACAAGACTTGGAAGGACCTCGATGGGCAGGAGATCGCAGTGCAGGGTCGTGGTTCCGGAACCGAGGCGATTATGATGCTGGCAGCCAAGGAACACGGCATCAAGTACAAGAACGTGAGTTATGTTCCTGGCTCCCAAGTCCGCGCCTTGGCTCTGTTGAAAGGCAACATCAGAGCGACCATCCTCGATGCGCCCAACAAGAACCTGGTTATGAAGGATGGCGCCGACAAATTCATCATTCTGCCGCTTGGCAACGTCAAAGCCAGTGACGAAGCGCTTTTTGCCATGAAAGAGTTTCTCGATAAGAATCAGGCCCCGGTCAGAATTTTTATCGAGGAGCTGACCAAAGTGGCGCGCGCCATTAATGCCAATCCCAAATGGGTTCTTGAGCAGCGCAAAAAACTCGGATTGCTCAAAGATCTTCCCGCCAAAATGGAAGAGGAGATCCTGCCGTTTTTTCAGGAGGCGGTTGAAAACGGCGTCTACCCCAATGACGGCGGGCTGGGAAACGCGGCAAAAAATGATCTTGAATTTTTCTATCTTTCGGGCGCGCTTAAGGGTGAAAACCTGAAGGCCGAGGATTTCTGGGACCTCGCGCCGCTAAAGAGCGCTCTCGCAAACGTGAAATGATTGACTCCTCGCGGCGGCGAAGCCAGTAGTTTGCCGCATGATCGAGTATCGTCGCGCAGCCTTATGGCACCGCCTCAGTCCAGCGTCCCAATGCTGCTCTGGAGAGAAGGCAGCCATTAACCGCAAGCCTGGTGCTTGCGGTTGAAAGTGACGGTTTTCCGGAAATGCCGCCAATCAACTGCTGATCCTGTGCAGCGCATCAAACCGATCGCCAATCATGTTATTTTACAGTTGCTGTCTTTTGTTCTTTTCTTCGGCGTTTGGGAGCTGGCTGGCCGTTGGCCGATCAGCCTCGCCTTTCCGCCCTTCAGCGAAACGTTCTTGGCGCTGATGCGCATGGTCGCCGATGGTAGCCTTCTGAAAGCGTATGCCTCAACCCTCCAGCCGCTGATCATTGGCATCGTCATCTGTGGAATCGCCGGGATCGCCTTCGGCATTTTCATGGGGCTCTCACGGTCCATCGAATGGTTGAGCTTGCCGGTTTTCATCATTCTACAGGCGGCCCCTATGGCGGCGATGATCCCTCTGATCACCTATATGTACGGAATCGGTCTGACCGCGAAGGTCCTGGCGGTGGTACTTCTGGCAGCGCCTGTGATCGTCATGAATTCCTACAAAGGCATACGCAATACGAACCCCTCGCTGATCCAAATGTGCCGGGCGTTTCTCGGAACGCGGCGGCAGGAGGTATTTAAAATTATCCTTCCGTATGCCGCCGGCCTGATCTTCGCCGGACTGAGACTGGGGCTTGCAATGGGATTCATCGGCATCGTCATCGCTGAGTTAATGATTACACCGACAGGCATCGGCGATCTGATTACTTATCATAGCTCGGTGGCCGGCTACGCGGAGATGTTTGCCGCAATCGGTTCGATCGTGGTCGTGGCGGCATTGACAATTTATGCGCTCGAGCGGCTGGAGCGAAAGCTGTTTCCGCCTGAGATCCGAGAGTCTTGACACGTGGAACCCATTGTTGAGGTGAGAAACATCGCCAAGACTTACGACAGCGGCGTCGAAGCGCTCCGGGACGTTACTTTGGCGCTTCCCCGCGGCGAGCTCAGCACGTTTTTGGGGCCGAGCGGTTGCGGCAAAACAACGCTCCTCAAGATCATTGCCGGCCTGATTTCGCCGAGTGAAGGCGAAGTCTGGGTGAAGGGAAACAAAGTGAGCGGCCCCGGTCCCGAGCGCGCCTTCGTGTTTCAAGACTTCGCGCTGCTTCCCTGGGCAAGCGTGTTGCGCAATGTGGCGTTCGGACTGGAGCTGCGCGGCGTGCCCAGGGACGAGCGCGAGGAAATTGCCCGCAAGTATATTACCGAAGTCGGATTGTCGAGCTTCGAATCCCGCTATCCGCATCAACTCTCCGGAGGGATGAAACAGCGGGTCGGGCTCGCCCGGGCGCTCGCCATCGATGCCGACATCGTGCTCATGGACGAGCCTTTCTCCTCTGTCGATGAGCAGACGCGGCGCAAATTTCAGGAAGAATTGCTCGACCTGCTCAAAATCAATCAGAAAACTGTGATCTTCGTCACCCATAGCATCGAGGAAGCCGCCTATCTTTCCGATCAGATCATCTTGTTGTCGCAGCGGCCCGGGAGTGTCTTGAAGATTATCCGGCCGAACATCGAACGCGGCGAGAGTGCCGACGAAATCAGACGAGACAAGGGCTATCTCGATACCGTGGACGAGATATGGAAAATCTTGAGGGACTATGTATAGCCTTTGGCTTCACTCACGGCTGCTGACATGATTTTCTTCGGCAAAAGAATTCCTCTTTTTTTCTCTCTGCTCGTCTGGTTTTTCCTGTGGGAACTTGTCGGTCGGGCCGAGTATTCGATCATCATCCCGCCTGTCTCGCGAGTGATCGTCGCGGGTTTCACGATCCTACCGACGGAGAAGTTCGCCGCCGCGGCATCGATTTCATTGCGCTCTTTTGCTCTCGGTATGGCACTCGCGATCGCCATTGGTCTACCTGTCGGCATTTTGATGGCGCGCCTGGAGAACCTCGGCAAAGTTCTTAGTTTATGGGTTAACATCTTTGTCAGCGCCCCGATCTCCGCCTTGGTGCCGATTCTGATGTCAGTGATAGGAATTGGCGAGACCACCGTGATCGTCACGGTTTTTCTCTTCGCCGTGTTTGTCATCATCCTGGATACGCAAGTGGGAATAAAGCAGGCGGACAAATCGCTGGTGGAAATGGCTTTCTCTTTCGGGGCGCGGCGCGGCCAGATCTACACGAAAGTTTTACTTCTGAGCGCCTTACCGGAGATTCTAGCCGGTCTGCGCCTGGGCGCGATTCGCGGTGTTAAGGGTGTCGTCATCGGCCAGCTGCTGATTGCGATCCTTGGCGTCGGCGAGCTCTTCGAGCTTTACTCGCGTAACTTTCTGATGGAAGAATTCTGGGCGCTGGTCATCGTCGTTTTTCTGTTCGCGTTTGCGGTGTCCGAAGCTATCGCTTTTTTCGAACGCCGGGTTGAATATTACGCAAGCGCTCGTTAACAATCTCACCGCGGCGAAACCCCCGTTTATTTTGCCAAAAAAATCTGGCGCATCTCCTCACGGAGCTTCTTAAACTCCTCGGCGCTAGGCTCTTCCATAAACAGCGTGCGTTGCGCCACGTCTGAGGCGCCTGGAAAAGCCGGGGAAATTTGCGGCGCCAGCACAAATTCACCGGTTGCGGCCATGGCTTTTTGCCCTTCGGGCGAGCAAATGTACTCGACGTACAATCTGCCGGCATTCGGATGCGCGGCTTTCCTGCTGACTCCCATGTAATTGGTATCGGCGAGATATTTGTTCAAGCGCACATAATCGATGGGTCCTTTATATTGTCCGACATATTTCAAGTAGGTTATGCCCAAGTTAGCTTCACCCTTGATAACTGTGTTGACGATCGGCGCGAACGATTCCACCATAAGCGGTTGCTGCTGCGACAGGCCCTTTGCGAACTCTCGCCAGTTGATACCCTCGTAACGATCCAAGTCGGCCAGGAACTGCGCCGTCGTGGTATGGCGCGAAGGATCCGGGATGGTGATTTTTCCTTTCCAGCGCGGCAGCAGGAGATCGCTAAGGGTCTTGGGCAATTCTTCTTTTCTGACCAATTCAGTGTTGTAAAGAATGCTGATCGGATTAAACCGCCATGGCGTCAAGATGCCGTCCGCTTCGACAAATTGCTGCGGGAATTTTGTTGCGGACGGCGGGATGAATTTGTCGAAGACTCCTTCCGACTTGAGAATCAGCTGCGGTCCTTTGTTGCCTTCGATGACATCAGCGCCCGCCTGACCGACACGCCACTCGTTGAGCGCCCTTTCCAGGATGCCGGTGGTCGAAGCGCGCCAATACTCCACTCTGATGCCGTACTTCTTTTCGAAAGGATCGTTGATTACCTTCATGGTCTGCGGCGGCACCGCGGCGTAGACCACCACTCTGGCTTCTTTCTTGGCCGCATCGATGTCTATCGTTTGAGCAAAAAGCGGCATGAACCAGGCCATCGTAACGAGGAAAAATATTAGAAGGAAAAAACTTTTGCACTGCGTCATTTCGACACCCCCGGGTAAAGATCTGAGCGCAAACTATTAGCGCCAGTGCTGGTTGTCAACGCGATGGCCGTATAGTAATGGTCGCATTGACGTTCAAGGAGAAATCGATGCCACTGTTGATCCGCGCCGAAGATGTAAACGGCTTATTGACCATGGAAGAAGCCATCGACGCGGTGGAAGCGGGATTTCGCGAGTGGGGCAAAAGCCCTGAACTCAACGCCCCGCGAAAGCGCATCATGACTCCCGAAGGCGTGCGCGTCAGCGTTCATCCCGGGGGAATTCCTTCGCTCGGAGGCATTGGCGTTCTGGCGCATTCGGAGCATGTCGCCGTATCCAAAGAAGTTCAGACCTATCACAACATGGGCGGACCGGTAACCGTCCTGTTCGACGTTAAGGACGCCTCGTTGATGGCGATCCTGGTGGGCCGGGTGGCGCTCAAGGAACTGCCGGCAGAAAGGCCAACGCCGATAAGGACTGCGGCTACCAGCGCGGTCGGCACGCGCTCTCTGGCGCGCGCGGACTCTAAAATTTTGGGAATTCTCGGCGCCGGCGGTGAAGCAAAGTATCATCTATTAGCTCTCGCCAGGACCCGTCCGTTCAAGACGGCAAAGGTTTACTGCCGGACGCAGTCCACTCGCGAGCAATTTTGCCGGTCGATGGAAAAGCTGGTTTCGTGCGAAGTCGCGCCGGCTTCTAGCGCCAAGGAAGTGGTCGAGAGCGCTGATGTGCTTCTCACCGCCACCAACTCCAATGTCCCGGTTTTCAGCGGCGAGTGGCTGCAATCAGGTGCGCACGTCACTTCGATCATGGGCGGCAATGTGGGTCTGGTTCGCGCCGGAGTTGCCGCTAGGCCGCGCCGCGAGCTCGATGACACGACGATCAGACGCAGCGACGTGATCGTGGTCAACTCCAGGGAGCAGGCGATGCAAGATGAGCAGGCAGACCTGTTCGGTCCGGTTCAGGCTGGATTTCTAAGATGGGAAGATGTCGGCGAGCTAGGACACTTGTTGAATAGCGTCATTCCGGGTCGCACCCGCGCAAACCAGATTACGCTATTCAAAAACAACGCCGGTCAAGGAGTCGCCGATGTTGCCGTCGCGAGTAAGATTTACTCGCTGGCGCGAAGCAACGGTATCGGCATGGAGTTCTAGCAGGCTGCTGAAAAGACTCCTATGTTTTTGGGAAGATGAATTATGAAAGATGAAAGCTGAAAATTGAATTTCTGTTTTCAGATTTCGCTTTCATCCTTGTAATCGCGCGTCTCCCTCAGAGGCTTTGAGCGGCCTGGCGGCCGGAGTTTCTGCAAACCGCTGGCATCTATTCGCCGAGAACTATGAACATCGACCTTCACTCCCATTTTTTTCCTATCGAGGCGTTACAGAATCCCGGCAAATACGAGAGCCGAGCGCCTAAAATGGCGCTCGACAAGGGCAAGTTGTCCGTTACCTCCCAGATCGGATTTCGTCCGGGGCTCGGACCAGGCGCATACGATCCATCGGCGCGGATCGAGGCGCTGAACCAGATGGGCATCGATCTCCAGGCGATCTCACCCTCGCCGATCCTGCTATTCTATTGGGAAGAGCCGCCGGTCGCCGCGCATTTTTCGCGCAAACAGAACGAGGCGATTCAAGACATCGTTGAGAGGCACCCGGACCGCTTCGTCGGATTCGGCAGCGTGCCTTTGCAGAGCATTGCTGATTCGATCGAGATTGCCAGGGAAGCAAAGGCGATGGGACTTAAAGGGTTAGAAATCGGCAACGCAGTGGGCGACAAACCCCTGGACGATCCTATTTTCGAGCCATTCTTCAATGCCGCGCAAGAACTGGACATGCTCTTGTTCGTGCATCCACTCGAGGGCGGGCTCGATGCCGATGATCCGCTATCGCCCATTCTCGGCAACGTGCTGCAATTCACTTTCCGCACGACCATGATGGTCGAGCGAATGATCGTGAAAGGAATGTTCGAAAAGTATCCGAATCTTCGACTTTGCCTTTCCCACGGAGGTGGCTTACTCGCGTTCAATATCTGGCGGCTCGATCATTCCTACAGCTTGCGGCCCGAGTTAAAGAAGATCATTCCCGACAAACCTTCAGCATATTTAAAAAAGCTGTACTTCGACACCATTGTCCATTCCACCGCCGCCTTGGAATACCTGGTTAAAGTCGTCGGCGCGGATCGGGTAGTCATCGGCACCGACTATCCGATGGGGATGGGCGATTTCGAAGCCGTGGCAAAAATCATGCAATCGGATTTGCCGGCGGCGCAGCGCGAGCTGATCCTCGGCGCCAATGCCGCGCGAGCGTTAAGTATGTAGGCGCGCGATGCCCGCACCATCGCCCCATACTGGCGATATCTCGGATTGGGCAAGTCTGTTAGAGGAGGTTTCTGTGCAACTCTCACTGATATTTCTTCTCGCGTTATTTTTCGCAGCATGCTCTACGATGAAGGCAAGCCCTCCCACGGTTTCCATTCTGGTCGATCTCGATCCGGGCAGCGCGGATCGTACCGTGATCGTCGAAAGCATTACTGCGGATAAGCAGGGCCGGCTTTATCTGCCGGATCGGGTCTCTGGAAATATTCTCCGGGTAGATCCGAAGGCGCCCAAACCGGAGGTGGTAGGCCGAATCGAATCGCGAGAAATCAAGGGCAAGAAGGTCGATGCCAACGCTTCCGGTGTTGCCTTCAATCAACAGGGCGATTTGTTCATAGCTGTCGGACCGTTTAGTGAGGTTGTGCGCATCAGAGGCACGGAGTTGAATCCGCAGAAGCCTGGATCCGCCCAAACTTTTGCCACCGGGACGCCGGGGGCCAATGGCATTGCTTTTGATCGTTCCGAAAACCTTTTCATTTCGGGCGGCGGCAGTGGGATCATCTATCAAGTTGGCCCGGAGGGGGGCGCGGCTCAAGCTGCGGTTCAAGTTGAAAAGCACGCCCGGACACTTCCCGACGGCAGCCAGCAGGCGACTGTCGCCAATGGTTTGGATTTTGACGGCAATGGCGTGCTCCATGTCGCGGATACCGCCCGCGGCGCGATTTGGAAAGTCGTCATCGGTCCAGATGGCAAAGGCGGCAAACCGAGCCTGCTCGCACAGAGTCCATTACTCGAAGGCGCCGATGGACTGGCCTTCGACGGTCGCGGCAATCTTTGGGTGACGGCTAACGAACGCAACGCCCTGGTGAGCGTTACCTCGGCGGGCGCGGTTCGGGAGTTTAGCAAAAATGGTAGCCAAGGGCCGCTTGAGTTTCCCGCGGCAATAGTCTTTGTCGGCGACACTGCCTATATCGCAAATTACGACACGCCCCGCCGTGATAACATGGACACTAACGGCAAGACGGCGCTTGACGGTATCGGCGCTTCGATTGCGCAGATCACGCGTTAGCGTGAGCTATCTTTGAGCATGAGCTAAAACTCAATACCCATAATGACAAGGTTCCGAATTTCACCAGAGTGGAACAAACCGAAACGCCGGGACCCTCCCTGTTGGTTCGTAATTTAGAGAAGTTCCTGGGCGAGGAGCCGCAGTGTCGCTACTCTCCATAGAAGGCGTGCGTAAGGAGTATCAGGTTCGTGGGAAGAGACTTGTTGCGCTCGAATCCGTGGATCTTGACGTCCGCGAGGGCGAGTTCGTCACCATCGTTGGGCCGTCGGGCTGCGGCAAGTCGACCCTGTTGAATCTGATCGTCGGCCTCCTGCGCTCGAGCGGCGGACGGATTGTTTTTCGCGGCGCGGCCATCGACGCTATCTGCACGCAAATCGGTTACGTCACCCAAAAAGACAATCTGTTCCCCTGGCGGACACTCGTTGAAAACGTCGAGATCGCGCTCGAAATCAGAGGCGTTGCCCGCGTGTTGCGGCGGCGCGAGGCTGCGGAATTGATCGAGCGCGTCGGCTTGCGCGGCTTTGAAGATCACTATCCGCATGAGCTTTCCGGCGGCATGCGCCAGCGCGCCAACATCATTCGGACCTTGATCTACGATCCGGAACTGATCCTCATGGACGAGCCTTTCGGACCGCTTGATGCCCAGACCCGCATCGTCCTTCAAGATGAGCTTTTAAAGCTCTGGTCGACGACTAAAAAGACCATTATCTTCATCACCCACGATCTAATCGAAGCGATCACCCTGGCGGACCGGGTGGTGCTGATGAGCTCGCGCCCCGGCAGAATCAAGGCGATTGAGCCAGTTAACATCGCGCGACCGAGAGATGTCTTCAAGATTCATGAGAGCGAGCAGTTTCGCGCCGTTTATGAAAATTTATGGCGAGAATTGCGCCCTGAAGTGAGGTTGGCTGAAGCTTAAACAGGAGAGAGGTGCTTATGAAACGGCTGATGAAGATTATATGCGCTGCGACGCTCGGGTGCCTCGGCACCTCGCTTTCCGCTGACGCGCAAACCCCAAGAAAAGTAAAGATGACGATTCCGGTCGTGGCGCACTCGATGACCCCGGTTTACATCGCCCAAAGCAAGGGC
Source organism: Binatia bacterium (assembly GCA_036378835.1). Classification (GTDB taxonomy): domain Bacteria; phylum Desulfobacterota; class Binatia; order UBA9968; family UBA9968; genus WHTF01. The sequence goes on from DASUVS010000332.1 coordinate 19,756, forward strand.
TTCTTCGCCGAAGAGAAATTGGAGCCGGATATTACCTCTACCGGAGGCGGCGGTCCTGATATCCGGGCGCTGATTGCCGGGGATGTCGAGTTTAGTTTTACCACCGGCGACAACGTGATCCTGGCGCAGCAAGAGGGCAAAAGACTCTTGATGGTGATGAGCGCGCTCAACAAATTGTTCATCAATTGGGCGATGCATAAAGAAGCCGCCAAGAGCAAGGGCGTCACTGAATCGATGCCGCTGGCGGATAGAATGAAAAGCCTTAAGGGTCTCACCATCGGGGTCACGAATCCCGGAGCTTTGACCGCGCACCTTGCCGCCTTTGTTGTGCGCAAGGCCGGCTATAACCCGCAGCAGGATGTCAACATCGTCCCTGTAGGTGCGGGCCCGACGTGGCTTGCCGCCCTGGAAAATCGCAAGGTTGACGTCGCATTAACGGCGCCGCCGGTGCCCGAGACCGCGATCAGCCGCGGCTTCGCAATTATGTTCATCAACAACGCCAAAGGCGAGGACCCGTCGATTCCCGAGTTCCTGATGGAAAACTTGATCGCGCGGCCCGAGACCGTCGCCAAAGATCCCGATCTCGTGCGCCGCATGGTGCGCGCCCTCACCCGAGCAAACCAGTGGGCGCTTAAGAGCACTCCCGAGCAAGTCGCCGATGCTCTGAAACCCTTCATGGCCAAGACGCCACCCGATCTGTTGCTGGCAGGGGCTGCTGCGGTGCTGCCGACTTTGAGCTCGGATGGTCGCGTCAGCGAGCGAAGCTTTCAAACCACCCAGGAGATCCTCGAGCAGGCGGGGATGCTAAAGAAGCGCGTCTCCTACTCCGAGCTGGTGACCAATGAGTTTCTCGCCAAATGATCAGCCGCAGCCGACTCTTTGTTTACCGGCTGATTTTCGGTCTGTTCCTGCTCGCCGGGTGGGAATTGAGCTCCGGGCGGGTAATTGATCCTTTTTGGGTATCGAGCCCATCCAAGGTTTTCGGCTATGTCTACGAGGTATTTGCCGATGGATCGATCTTCGCCCATCTGGGCATCACTCTCTACGAAACCTTTACCGGTTTTTTCATTGGCTCCATTTTCGGCATTGGCCTCGGTTTTGTTCTCGGCCGCAGGGAAATCCTCGCCGACATCTTAGATCCTTACGTGGTCGCCTTTAACGGCATCCCGCGCATTGCGCTGGCGCCGCTATTCATTATCTGGTTCGGTATCGGCCCGACTTCAAAAGTTATTCTGGTCATCAGCGTGGTGTTCTTTCTTACCTTCTTTAACACCTTTGCCGGTGTCAAAGGCGTCGATGCCGAGCTAAAGAACGTCCTGCGCATTATGGGCGCCAGCGAGCGACAAATTCTAATGAAAGTTACTCTGCCCGCGATCGTTCCTTGGATTACCACCGGCTTAAAGATCGCGCTTCCTTACGCCATCGTCGCCGCGGTGGTCGGAGAATTCATCGCCGCTAGCAAGGGGCTGGGTTATCTGATCAATTACAATACTTCGCTGTTTTCAACGACCGGTGCGCTGGGCGGAATTCTTATTCTCGCGTTGGTCGTCGTGCTGTGTAACGAGGGGATCAGCCGCGCGGAAGCTTATCTGTTGCGCTGGCGTCCTAGGGAAGAAAAAAAGCGCGAAGGCGAATTGTATTGAAGCAAGATCCAATGTTTATCGCGTGGTTTGGCCGACCAAACCGACCGTAGCGGCGACGCCGGATTCAATGCGCCATCCTATTGCTTCCCCGCCTGTGACACCTGTCAGTTAACGTCGGCTTCGCAGAGATAATCGTGAGATCGAAACACCGCATTCAGCGCAAGGAACTACCAGTCGCTATTCGGGGCGGTCTGTGGATGGCCGGCGCCGCCGCTGCATTCACGGTCATGACCACACTGATCCGAGAAGCGGCCAAAGGCGTTCACCCCTTCGAGATCGCCTTCTTTCGCGCTCTGGTTAATCTCGTCTTGATGTTACCGTTTGCGCTGCGCACCGGCAGCGCCGGCCTCAGAACCAACAATCATAAAGCCTTTGCGCTCCGTGGTGTGTGCGGGCTTGCGTTTCTGATGACGTACTTCACCGGCGCCGCGCTCATCCCGGTCGCCGAGTCGCAGGCGCTCACCTTCACTTCGCCGCTCTGGGGCACTCTCCTCGCCGTCACCTTTTTGCACGAGCGGTTGACATTGGCTCGCGCTTTGGCGGTCATCGTCGGATTTGCCGGAGTGCTTGTCATCCTGCGACCGGGGGCCGTGCAGGTTAGCTTGGGCGCGGTTCTCGTGCTCGGTGGCGCGCTCAGTGCCGCCGGAAGCAACACCATTGTAAAATTCACGACTCGCACGGATCACCCGGACACCGTCGTTTTCTATCAGATGGTCTACGTCACGCCATTGATATTCGTTCCGGCATTATACATTTGGACCTGGCCGGCTCTCGATCAACTGCTGTTGATGATCGGTGTCGGTTTCTTTGCGACTCTGAACCAGCGCTTTCTCTCGCGCGCTTACGCATCCGCGGATGCGATCGCTGTTCTGCCGTTTGAATTCGCTCGCCTGCCGTTTGCCGCGGTCATCGGTTTTCTAGCCTTTCGCGAGCTTCCCGAGGTTTGGGAATGGATAGGCGGCGCAGTGATTTTTAGCGCGTCACTTTATATGGTCCGGCAGGAAGCACGCGCGACGCGCTGAAACGCCGAAGCGATTCCCGCCAGTTAAACGTTCACAGGTTTCAAATCAGAACCAGCCGGATTACTAAGTATTACGCGGAAGAAAGATTACCGAGTGAGTTATCGTTGGAGCAAATCCAAGGATGGATGGATTGGTCGAGCTGTGGTGTTTCTCTCGCAGGTAGGTTGCGGCGCCTCACAGCAAGCCGGCGGGTCGCTTGTAGTGATGCTGGCTGTCGATTGGTCTTTCAATTCCTCAGCTCTTCTCCGGAAAGCTCTGCACGCGACGACGGTCATGGCCATGGCTGCGGATATGGTTAGGCCAGCGCCTGAACAGCCGAATTTAAGAAACACGATGATCAGATCGTCCCACGCACGCCGTCGATTGAAGAAGTTCAACATGTTCGTTCCTTCGCTTCAAACCGGAGAAGTTCTCTTGGCGGCGAAAACTTTTAGCAATGGCTGTGCCCAACAGTTCCAACATCAGGTGGTAGACGCACGAGAAAAAGCGCAAGATTATCGCAAGCTTGCGATCCATGAAAGAGTGGGTTGGCGCGAGCTCAAAACCGGACTGCTCGGCCAGAGTTAGAAACTCACAAGTTTGTGCGGTGGCAACTTCAGATGCGATCTTGTTGGTTTTGCAGGCTGGTGATGGAGTCGAACAACACAGTCGAAGCAGACTTGATCAAATAGTCACAGGAACTGCGTTTGCAGCACAAATGAGCCGGATCGTGCTCATGAGTTACGGCGAAAGACCCAAATCTCCACACGAGGGCCGCGAGAATCGATAATAAAAGCACGCGCAGTGGTGGGAGCCGTTACTAACCGCGTTTGCCGTAGACCTTGTCGATAAATCCTTCCTTCTCGATTTCGCGCACAATGCTGTCGTCAATCAAATTGTCCACCGTCATTTTGCTGCCGGGATTTTGCTTCAAAGCGTCCTCGAGCTGGATCTTCATTCCCTCGCGAGTGGTGTAGGGAACTCGCTCGATCAGTTTGGCGGTGGATTCGTACGCACTGTCGAGATACGCTTTGTTGGCTCCGCGCAAATATTTGGCGATGAGCTTTTGCGTTGCGTCTTTGTTGGTTTTGAAAAAATGTCCCGTTTCGATCAGCGCCATCACAGCCCTTTTTACAACCGGGCGGTTCTTGGCTAGGTAACGTTTTGTCGTTACGGCGCAGATAAACGGCAACGGATAAGGTTTTTCCGAATCGGCCATGTTCGCCAGAATCCGGTGCGGCAGGCCGCCGGGGATGAGATGTACGTTCCCTGGTGGAGAGGGGAATCCGGCGATGATTTTGCGGCTGAAGCCTGCGGCTCTCTCTGAGGCGCCGCCGACTTGAAGAATTTTCACGTCTTCCATCGGCTTTAAGCCCAAGCCTTTGAGAAGTTCTCGCGCCGCCACGTCGGATACACTGCCGAAGCGGCTGATACCGATGGATTTCCCTTTCAGATCTTCAGCTGATTTGATGTTGTCGAGGACGACCAGCTCATAGGGTAGAGTATTGATAAAGCAGGCGACGCTTACAATGTCGGCGCCGCGTACTGCTGCATTGGCAACCCCGCTTCCTGCGCCGTTGCCAATCTGAACGTCCTGAGCGACGATGGCCGATACTGCAACGGTTGTGCTGCCGATATAAACCACCTCCGCGTCCAATCCGTGTTTTTTATAAAAGCCGGCATCGGCAGCGATGGTCCACAATGAGTTCAGGGCATCCGTGGAGCTGTACGCAACCCTGATGCTTTCCTGCGAATGCGCATTTCCTGTGGCAAGACCGATTAGCACGAGGGCAATGGCAGAAATAATCTGACGATAACCGCGACTGCTGATCATAAGTCCTCCCGTTGACCGCCGATTAGCTCGTTTAGAACAGTCGATGTTTGGAAGTGGATTTCTTTCTTGTGAGTCGATGAAAGTTCGCTTCCGGAGCATGGGTCGCGTTCTTCTCGATCCCGCTACGGATGAACCCAAGTAGCGCGCCGGTTCATGTGCCGCGGCCCCACAAACCGCAATAACGCCTCAAAATGAATGGCAATGCTTGCTCGTAGCCGGGCATACTGGCGTATTTCGGAAGCTTCATCTCCTTCTCCACGGTATCCCAGCATTTGCCTTCATGCGCGGCCTTCTTTACTTCGGCGGAAGTTTCCTGCAGGAAAGTAAGCATCTCCTGCGCGTCGTTTTTTGTGCCGAGCCGACCGCCCGCGCCGGGATGACCGGGGATGAGCCGTTCCCAATCGATTGCCAGCACCTTTTTGATCGAGTCCTCCCATTCGAGCGGATAGGAATCGATCATGCCGCGTCCCGGCAGGGAGCCTACCGGCAGCCAATCGACCGTAAAAATGATTTTCTCCGCCGGCAGCCGCATGACCAAAGTCGAGTCGGAATGATTCAGGCCAAGATACGTGAGCTCCAGTGTGGTGCCGCCGAGTGTAATCGTCCGATGAGTATCTACTGTCTCGTCGGGAATCACCGTGTGCGGATCCTTGAGTTGTTCAAGACGTTCTTTGGCTCGCTTATGTGCGATGAACGTGGCGCCGGCGTCTTTGAAGGGTTTACCACCCGCTATATGATCGAAATGGTGATGGCTGTAAATCACGTACTTGACCGGCTGGTTGGTGACCCTCTTAATTTCTTCGAGGTAAGTGGTCGCCGCCTGAGGCCGTCCATAGCCGATCGGATCAGTCGCAATCACGCCCTCCTTGGTGACGACAAACATAGCCTGAGCGCCGCCGTACCGAAAAACATAAACATTCTCGGTGCCGTCTACCTTAGTAGTGGCAAACGGGGGCTGTTGCTGCGCTTGGGCGGTTCCGTCCAATACGGTTATCGCGGCTGCGCATAGGATGATCTTAAGATAAACTGACATGGTGCCTCCGAAACATTGTTCGAGCATGTACCTGTAATTGCTCATTTTGCGATGGAGAGTATCTAACCGAGTACTTCTATGTCAATGCATCGTGGCTAACATCATTCGATTCTGAACGACGGTAAAACAGAAGAGGCTCTTAGCGGGAATCAAAATCTAGTCCAAATATACCCGGTCGAGTCAGTCCCCTGAGTCATCGCATATGCGGCGCGAGTTTAGTATTTAACCGAAGAGATCATCGAGGGTTATTTCCGAACCTGGTAAATTGAAACTGCGGCTGAATCAAAATCATTCGACCGGCTCGCATGGCCGCGTTTTATTCTTTGGGTTGTCACCAGAAGTAGTTCGGTTTTTGATAGAAAATGTTGGCTCATGAAAACTCAGCGAAAGAACCCGATATCCTCCTCCCACGCGAAAATCCAGCAACTGCTCAAGAAAAGCCCCTCGCCGGCACATGCGTTAGCTAATCTTGGACGGCTCATTGAGAGTGGCGGGAGCCAGTTGATTGACAAGATTCCATCAACCGAATTGCCGCTACTGACCCGGCTCCTCGGCAGTAGCGCCTATCTGAGCGAGGTTCTGATCGGGCGGGGAGAGAACTGGCCGGAGCTATTTCTTGAGCAGATCAAGGTCAAGCGAAAGAGCGTTGACGACCACCTAAGCGACCTCAAAGCCGTCACGACAGCAGCCCAATCGCTTGACGAATTCTGCGCCGGGCTCCGCCGTCACAAACAACGAGAGTATCTGCGCATCGGCGCGCGCGATCTCGACCCCTCAGCGCCGCTGGAAGAAACCGTCGAAGAACTGACATCTCTGGCGGAAGCATCTCTGGAATCAGCTTATCTCTACTGCCGGCGCGAAACGGAACGGGAAGTCGGTCATCTGAATTTACCCGGCGCAGATAAGCCCAACGGCTTCGTCGTGCTTGGAATGGGAAAGTTAGGCGGCGGTGAGCTGAACTTCAGTTCCGATGTCGACGTGATTTTTCTGTTCGAGAATGACGAGGGGGAGAGTTCCGGTGGACCAAAGGGCAAGGCTGAGCCGAGAGCGTTCTTCGCTGCGATCGGCAAAAAGATTATTCAAGCGATGGGCAAAGTCACCGAAGATGGGTTTGTCTTTCGCATCGACTTGCGGCTTCGGCCTTTGGGTGTCAACGGACCCTTGGTGCAGTCGGTGGACTCGGCCATGCTCTATTACGAATCCTGGGGGCAATGTTGGGAGCGTGCTGCCTTGATCAAGGCGCGACCGGTGGCCGGAGATAGACACTTGGGCGATCGTTTTCTGAAGGAAGTGGAGCCGTTCGTTTATCGCCGATATCTCGACTACACCACCGTCGAAGAGCTTCGCCATATGAAGATGCGGATCGAAAACGAGCTGTTGAGCCCACAGGATAAGGAAAGAAATATCAAGCTCGGTTATGGCGGCATACGCGAGATCGAGTTCTTCACTCAGGCGCTGCAACTGGTCAACGGAGGCTACGAACCGGCTCTGCGACATCAGAACACTTTGCGGGCGCTTTCTGAACTAGCCGCGCATAAGTTCATATCCGCCGATGAGATGAACCAGTTGGCCGAGGCGTATCGCTTTCTGCGCCAGGTGGAGCACAAAGTGCAGATGGTGCAAGAAGCGCATGCGCACTCGATTCCGCAGGGCGAAGAAGAAGAAACAGCGCTGGCGCGGCGCCTTGGATATTTGCCCCAACCGAAGCGCAGCGAGCGCGAGCAGTTCTGGTCGGCGAAAAATATTCACAGTGAAAACGTCCGTCGTACATTCGATCGGCTGTTTTACGGGGCGCAAAAAGAGATCAGTCATGACGGCCAATCCCACGCCGGCACCATTTGGCATGATCTCGATCAGCGCGAAGTGATTATCCGTGAACTCGAGAAGCTGGGATTTTCCGATGCCAACAAAGCGTACGAAAATCTTCTTGCGGTCCGCGACGGCGAGAGCTTCGCTCCGCCAAGCGCCAAACGGCTGAAGGTCATGCGTACGTTAGGCCCGGCGCTGATCGCGGAAATCGCCAGATCCGGAGCCCCGGACCAAGCTCTTCTGAACTTGTCGAGATTCAGCCATCGAATCGGCGGCCGCAGCGGCTTTCTCAGGCTGCTGGCGGAAAATCCGGAAACCATGCGGCTGCTGATTACTCTGTTTGCCGACAGCCAATTCCTCACCGAGCTGTTTTTAACTCGCCCGGAGCTCATTGACACTCTAATTCGCGTCGATCTGACGCGCATCGATAAGAGCAAAGAATCGATGATGGCAGGGCTGCGCGAGGCGGTCGCTGAGCAGGACGATATTGAAGGTAAACTGAACGCACTCCGGCGCTCAAAAACCGAAGAGTTTATCAGGATCGGGCTTCACGACCTCGGTGGCAGCATCGACCTGGAACCGGTTCTACAGCAACTTTCGGATTTAGCCGATGCTGTGGTGGAGTGCGCGTTGCAATTGGCTCTCGAAGAGCTGCAAGAAAAATTCGGCATCATTCCTCAAGGCCGATTCGCCGTTCTGGGCATGGGCAAGATGGGCGGCCGGGAGCTGGATTACAACTCCGACTTGGATCTGGTTTTTGTTTACGCCGCTGATGAGGACGCCTCCAGCAGCGGCGGCCCGCAAGGTAAACTGCCGGCCCATGATTTCTACGTTCGAGTCGGCCAAAAACTGATCACCTATCTCTCCGCGCCCACGGAAGAAGGCATCGCCTACAAGATCGATATGCAGTTGCGGCCATCGGGTAAGGCCGGTCCCTTGGTCAGCTCTCTAGAAGCTTTTCGGGAGTACCATCGCGCCGGCTCGCAACTGTGGGAGCGGCAATCGTTGATCAAGGCGCGCTATGTTGCCGGTGACTCGAGCTTGGGAATAACTCTCGAGAAACTCGCCGCGGATGTCGCATATGGCTCAGGTTTGTCGAGCGAAGGTGTCGGTGAGATTCATCATCTCAGAATGCGCATGGAACGAGAGCTCGCCGGTGAAAGCGACAGCCGTTTCAATCTGAAGAAGGGTCGCGGCGGCATTGTCGATATCGAGTTTCTTACGCAAATGCTCCAGCTGGCTCATGGCATTCACCATCCCGGTATTAGGTGTCAGGCAACTTTAAAAGCTTTAAAGGCGTTGCATCAGCAGGGAATCCTGAAGAAAAAGGAATACGCTACGCTGGCTGACGGTTACCTGTTTTTGCGGCGCTTGGATCACCGTCTCAGGTTGGAGCGCGATCAATCCATCGACGCGGTTGAACGTGACCCAGGCCGCCTTGACGGCATTGCTCGAGCTTTGGGCTATGACAGCGCAGTTACTCCCAGGGCTAAAAATCTCGCCAAGGCCGGGCGCAAGTTGCTGGCGGACTATGAGTCACGGCGTGAGAAGATCCGGGCGTGCTACGAGCGGTTTTTCGTGGGCGCGAATAACGAGTAGTGATTGTGCTTTACCCCCGGATAAAACATCAATCTACAAAAAATCTAAACACTCTAGCTAGCCAATGCTCGGTGAAACGGCATCTATATGCCGGGCTTTCGATCTGCAGTGGCATCGGAATATTTGGGTTTCATCGAAAATATAGAATTTGATTATTGACAGTAGCACGCGTTGTGCGATATCGTCACGTTCATGAAAACACAGATTTACAAGGGCCTTGCCCTAGCTTCCTTTGTCGTAGTCATGTCAGCTCCGCTTCATGCGCAGACTACGGCTCCGGCGGATCAATCCCCCGAACAACCCGTCACTGCGGAATTGGGGTACGGAGTCGCCTCGGCGCTTGCCAGCGTCTTCTACATACCTGCCAAAGTTACCTATGCCGGCCTGGGTCTGGTGACCGGTGGACTTGGGTATGTGCTGACGGGTGGAAGATCCGATGTGGCGAGCAACATCATCTATCCGGCCGTTCGCGGGCACTATGTGGTAACGCCCAATCAGATAAAAGGCATCGATCCGATTTACTTCGTCGGAGCGCCGCCGGAATCTCCGGAGCCGGAGAGCTACGCTGCCGGTACTCCCGCGACGCGCTAAGCCCCGAAGCAGACCCCTCGTTTCGACGACCTGATAAACTCCACGAGGGTCATGACATCGTCATCGGCCCTCATGCTTTCCTCTACCTCTCTGAGCGCAACTGAAAGGTTGCGTCCTTTTCGGAATAGCACGCGAAAAGCGTTGCGTATGGCTCGAATCCGGCGATCGTCAAAGCCGGCGCGCTTCAATCCCACCACATTGACACCGCGCACCGTGTGCTGCCAATCGATAATCGCGAAAGGCGGAACATCGCGGCTGGTGCCGCTCAAGCCGCGCATCATGGCGTGCTCGCCAATTCGGATAAACTGGTGCACCACGCAGTTGCCGGAGATGAACACGCTGTTGCCGACGTCGACATAGCCGCCGAGCAAAGCGCCGTTAGCCATCACGATATGGTCGCCTAACTTGCAATTATGTCCCACATGCGACGTGGCCATGAGATAGTTGTGGTTGCCGATGATTGTTGATGAGTTCGGTGCCGTGCCGCGATGCACTTGAGCGTGTTCACGGATGACGTTGTGGCTGCCAATGGTTAAATAACTCTCCTGGCCCTGGTAAGCCTTATCCTGGGGCGCGCCACCGAGAATTGCGCCGGGATGAATCTCGTTATTCTCGCCGATCTCAGTCCATCCCGTGAGATAAGCATGAGCCATGATCCGCGTTCCGCGTCTAATCCTCACCGGCCCCTCGATGACCACATAGGGGCCGATCTCTACTTCCGAATCGACTTCCGCCCGGGAGTCGACCACAGCTGTCGAATGGATGCTCATGAGAATCTGCGCGACTATCGATTCTCCTTTTCGTTTTCTTCGTCTTCGCCGAGCTGCGTTTCAACTTTGCGTCCGGGAATACGATATCTCTCCTCGGTCCAGGCGCCGAGATCGATCAGCTGACAACGATCCGAGCAAAACGGCCGGTGTGGATTATCGTCCCAAGAGCATTCTTTGCGGCAGGTGGGGCATTTCACATGCAGAGGCATGGCTTTCTCCTCAGCTATTCAACGTACTGCTGGCAAACAACTCGTCCACCGAAAGCTTTTTGGCCAACAAACCTTGGTCTTTGGAATAATCGATGAACCGCTCGAGATTAGCCCGATTCTTTTCTAAGCCGTGGGGCCATGGATCATCGCCGAAGATTTTTCTCTCTTCTTCGAAAAGATGCCTGCCCCAGACGAACCGTGACCAATTAGGATCGTCGTAGTATGCCTTGCAGGCCATTTTAGCTTGGTCGAACGCGGTCATCACGCTTACGGCAAGAGCGGGATCTCTTTTTAGAACGTCATCCTTAAAAGCGACAACGTGCATGATCGGGTAGTAGCCGTTTTTTTGGAAGTACTTGATCTCTTCGCGCTTCGGATCTGGAAATAAACGGCGGATCTTCTTCGACCCTTCTAGCGCCTCGGCTGGCGGGTGTGGAACCATGAGCGCGTCGATCTCGCCATGCTCAAGCAGGACGCCGATCTTTTTCCCCGGCGCAAGCAGCTCGATATGCACCCCAGCCTCGGGCTTGAACTCCACCGCCTCGGCTTTGGAGACCACCCATTCGATCTTGCGCCAGGGAACATTGTATTCAGATTGCAGATCACCCTTTGCCAGCACGGACAAGGTCGTTTGAAATGTACTGAGGCCCACTCGCTTACCAGGCAAATCGTCGGGCGAGGTGATTTCGGCGTCAACATTCACCCACATCTGCGATAGGCTGAACAAACGGCGTGGAAAAACCGGGATTGCGGTGAATGGCAAGCCGCGACTTTTCGCCATCAGATAGGAGGAGAGCGAGAGCTCACAGATATCGAACTCTTGCTTCTGCAACATGCGCTCATGACGGTCTTGACCATGCTTGAGAGGATGGGATTGACCGACTTCGAGCACGGTTACGTTTGCTCCCTCGACCTGAATCGATCCATCGAACAGGGGAATATGACGGTCGTAGTGGGATAGCGCGACGGTCAGATCTGCTTTAGCCATACTCGAATACTCTCCTCGTCCAATCGATTCTTTGCTTACTCACTTTCCTGGATCTTGTCCACATGGAACGATGAACGCCGCAGCAGCACATCGCTGAGAACATCGCACAGATGACAGGCAGACATGCTCAAGATGGCGACGGAGAGGCCTGCGGCGCTAAAAATCGGCGAGGCGGCAGAGATCACATTTGCAAAAATTAGGACTATTTTGTGGATCTAACAACTCACGGTTCTCGGCTAGATGCATGATCGCCTTTGAAGATCAAAAAATCGCAACGAAAATTTAGGTTGCGACGTCAGTGGTTCCGCCACCGGTTTTCAGCCGATCGAGCAAAGCCGTAATTTCTGACAAACATGAGCGCGCTTCTCTCTCGGCCTTCTGGATCTCTTCGGCGGGCGCGCCGCTGCTCACTGCATCTTCGTACTGGGTCACGGCAACGCCGAAGGTTCTAAGTAATCGGCGCGTTTCGTCGCTGGGCATGTCCTCTCCTTTGTTTAATTCCAGGATGGCGTCAATGCGAAATCTTGAGCTCGCGCATTTTGCTCTCGGGAATAAAACCCCGATCATTCCAGCCCCGGGCCAGGTAATAGCTTTGGATCATCTCATGCAGCTCCGCGGGCCGTAGTTCCGTCCCTTGAGCCACTCCGTCGGCTAGTTTTTCATCGAGCAATCTGGGTGGAAGCCAATCATCCTCCGGCTGCCAGCCTTCGCGAAGGTTGAACAATTTTTTTTGTGCGTTTATCCGTTCACCGATTTGTCTCAACTCGGCACTCGAGTAGGGCCAGCCGGTCACTTTGGCGAGTAGATCGGCAGCTTCTGCATAGAAATCCGTGAAGCATTTGCGCAGAAATTTGCAAACGATCAATGAATCCAGCACCGCGGCAAAATCTTCGGAAGCGGCGACCAGCAATCCGCGCCCGGCATCGCCACGCAGACGGTCGACTTCCCCGGAGAAATCGAACTCATAAGCGCCAGAGCGGTTGTGACAAGCGCCACGCGGGCTGACCGCGAGCCCCAGTGCCATGGTTTTCAAGCTGCGAGGTTCGTATCCCGGTAACTCCAGACCTTTAACGTGCATCGCCCATTGCCCCGTATCTTTGCCGACGATGGCAGCCGCTCGTTTCGAGCCTTGTGCCAGCAGATCGCCAAGGCCTCTGCGCTCGGCGATCATCGGAATAATCTTCAAAAATGCGTCGTCCCGGCCAAAGCGCAGCCCTAAATGGGTAGCTTCCGGCAACAGCCCCTTCTCAGCGCATTCCATCGCCCACGCGATGGTCGCGCCGGTGCTGATCGAATCCAGACCATAATCGTCGCAAAGTCGCGCGGCTTGAAGCAGGGTGTGCGGGTCCTCGATCTCACACATTGGCCCCAAGGCGAAGAGTGTCTCGTACTCCAGGCGCTGGTCCTGCCCGTCCAAGGATTTGAAAAGACGTTCGCAGCGGATGGTACAGGCGGCACAGCCGTTTCTCCGGCTGAAATTATTTTCGGTGAGACTTTCGCCGCTCAAGTTCTCCGCGTGCGCGAACGTGGAGTGCTGAAAATTGCGCGTGGGCAGACTGCCGAGACGGTTGAACACCGCAAGGTTGGCGACGGTTCCAATCTGACGATACTTAGACGTTACTGTCCCGACGCTCTTGTGTCGCATCGCCAGCGCGAGCTCGGCGACGCCTCTGCCATCGGCGATGGCGGTATCCATATCGCCGCGAATCGCAATCGCCTTCAAGCGCTTTGCGCCCATGACGGCGCCGACCCCGCCGCGCCCGGCATGGCGTCCATCATTGCTGATAGTTGCGAACCTGACGCCATTCTCGCCGGCTAAACCGATGGCGGCCACGCGAAAATTGTCCTTGTTAGACTCGGCACGAAGAAAAGAATCTGTCTCTACGGCGCTCTTGCCGACCAGGTGAGTAGCGTCTCCGAAGGAAACACGACCGCGATCGATCGACAGATACGTCCAAGCCGGTGATCGACCGGTGATCACCAGGGCGTCGACTCCCAGTCTCTTTAGTTCCAAGGCAAAGTAACTGGAAGAGAGGGAGTCGGCGATAAAGCTGGTGAGTGGTGACTTCGTGACAACGGCGTATTTAGCAGTGGTGGTCAGTGGCGTGCCGACCAAGGGCGCGCTGGCAAAGATCAGTGGATTTTCCGGCGCCAGCGCATCGATTCCAGGCGGAGCAAATTGATACAGGAGATCAGCGCCAAGTCCGATGCCGCCGAGGCTACGACGCAGGCGCGAGCTGTCAATCTCGAGCGAGGTATAGGATGCCGTGGTCAAATCGATTTTGAGGATGCGGCCATGAAACCCATGCATAGATCTACCTGCGCCGGATGACCTGATTATGTAATGTGATCACGAGATTAGCTAAACACAAGCCGGATACCAGGCGCAAGCCACAGTAGCAACTCTGAAGCAAGTATTCTCAAGCCGTCTCGCGATTGCTACAGTGACGAGGCTTGTTGAGTCAGATCCGGGACTGAACTGTTCAAAGTTCATAATTACATACTGGCATAAGCGTTGCTCCCGACTCCGTGCGTACAAGCAGTGCGCGACGAAATCCTTCGCCCAAAGGAGTTCTACATGGAACTCTCCCGACGCGGTTTTCTGCGTTACTCAGTTGCAGCCGGCGGTGCGACCGCTCTAAGCGGATTGATTGGCTCTGGTGTAAATCTGGGGCCGGCCATCGCGCGGGCACAGGAGTTGAGGATCAAAGGCGCCAAAGCAACTCCAAGTATTTGCCCCTATTGCTCTGTCGGCTGCGCTACTCTGGTGCACACGATCGATGGCAAGATCGTCAACATCGAAGGTGACGCACGCAGCCCGTACAGTGAAGGAACGCTGTGCCCCAAAGGCGCGGCCATCTTTCAGTTGCACGTCAATCCCAACCGACCAACTCAGGTTCTTCATCGCGCACCCGGTGCCAGCGACTGGGAAGTATGGGATCTCGAGCGGGCAATGGACCGGGTGGCCGAACTGGTTAAAAAAACCCGCGACGAGACCTTCATCGAAAAGCTGGAAAATGGCAAGTTGGTAAATTGCACCACTTCAATTTTCTCTCTCGGTGGAGCCACACTGGACAATGAGTGGAACCACATCCAGCAAAAGTTGATGCGCGGGCTCGGCATCGTCCCCATCGAGAATCAAGCCCGGATATGACATAGCTCAAGCGTCCCCGGTCTGGGGACCCGCTTTGGTCGCGGCGCCGCGACTATACCTTACCGCACAATGGCGGAGTCCGACTGCTGCGTGTTCATGGGCTCAAACATGGCCGAAAATCATCCGGTCGCATTTCGCTGGCCGATGAAGGCCAAAGCTAATGGCGCCAAGCTGATTCATGTCGATCCGCGCTTTACGCGCACCAGCGCGATGTGCGATATCTACGCGCCGATTCGCGCCGGCTCCGACATCGCTTTTCTCGGCGGCCTGGTCAATTACGTCATTAACAATGAGCGTTGGAACAAGGAGCAGTTCTTCCAGGATTTTCTGGTGCATTATACTAATGCGCCGATGCTCATAAGCGACGAATTTCAGGACACCGAAGATTTAGACGGCGTGTTTTCCGGCCTCATGCAGTATAAGGAAAAGCTCAACGAATGGCCCTACAACGGGTTTCTCGGCGAGTACAACAACCAGAGCTGGCAGTATGCCGGCACCCAGGCTGAAACACAGGGTTGGACAGGCGATACCGCGCGCAGCGGCGAGCAACAAGTCGGCAAGGAACAAGCGCCGCCCGGCGGAAACCAAGCGGCCGGGGCTAAAGACGGTGAAGCTCAAAAGGCCGCAGCCAAGGGCCCGCCGTTCGAGCCGCTCGTCCGCGCCTTGCTCAAACCTCCGCCGCGAAGAGACGAAACGCTGAAGAACCCGCGTTGCGTGTTTCAGATCGTCAAGCGCCATTTCAGCCGCTACACACCGGAAATGGTCGAAAGGGTTACCGGCTGTCCACAGGCGACATTCCTCAAAGTCGCCGAAACGATTCTGGCAAACTCCGGCCCGGATCGGACGACCTCATTCGCCTACGCAGTGGCGTGGACGCAGCATACCAACGGTCCCCAGGTAATCGGCTGCTGCGCTCTGCTACAGCTATTGCTGGGCAACATCGGCCGGCCGGGCGCCGGCATCATGGCCCTGCGCGGGCACGCCTCGATTCAAGGATCCACCGACGTTCCGACTCTATATCATTCAATCCACGGCTATATGTCGCACCCTACTGCACTTAAGAAGCACGACACATTGGGTGATTATTTGGTCGCGGAGACCAAGACCCGAAGCTACTGGGCCAACCTGCCCAAGTTCATGGTGTCTTACATGAAATCGATGTACGGCGATGCGGCCACGGCGGAGAACGGGTTCGGCTATGACTGGCACCCTAAGATCATCGGCGATCATTCCCATATGGCCATGTTTGCCGCCATGGCCGAAGGCAAAGTGAGAGGCATGCTGCTGATCGGTCAAAACCCGGCCACTTCGCTCAACGCCAAGCTCGAGCGCGCCGGCATGCGCCGGCTCGAGTGGCTGGTGGTCAAAGATAATTGGGTCCATGAGAGCGCAACTTTTTGGAAGAATGCTCCAGAAATAAAGAACGGCGAAGTTAATTTGACGGACATAAAAACCGAAGTTTTTTTCTTCCCGTCCACCCAAGTCGCGGAATATGAGGGCTCGTTTACGAACACGTTTCGCATGTTGCAATGGCACTACAAGGCAGCCGATCCGCCCGGGGACTGTCGCAGCGATCTATGGTTTACTCACCAGCTCGCCAAGCGGCTAAAGAAACTTTACGGCGAAAGTAATGAACCTCGCGATGCGGGATTCAAGAACTTGACGTGGGATTTCGATCCAGATGAAAGGAGCGAGGGTCTGCGTGCGCAGACCGCTCCGGCACAGGCGGAAGGCGGCGCGGTGGGTGGGGCGACAACCGGTGGCACAGCCCCGTCAGCCGCTGGCTCCAGCGGCGCTGCGCCCGGGGCGGCGAAGGATCAGCCTCCAGGAAGCGCGCCTGCGCCCGGAACGCCGCAGCACAATCCCGGTGAACCAGATGGACTCAAGATACTTCGCGAGATCAATGGGTATTACACCGGCGACCCCAACAAGCATGTCGCCGGGTTTGCGGATTTGAAAGACGACGGCTCCACCACCTGCGCGTCATGGATATACTCCGGCGTCTTTCCGAAACCGGGAGAAAATCGTTCGGCTAACCGGAAGCCCGATCCGCCGGATGCGCCGGGCGGCGCGCAGCTAGGTTGGGGCTACTCCTGGCCTGCCAACCGGCGCATCATGTACAACCGCGCGTCTGCGGACCTGCAGGGAAAGCCCTGGAGCGAGCGCAAAAAATATATCTGGTGGGATGGTCAAAAGTGGACGGGCTACGATGTGCCGGATTTCGCTGCGACAAAGCCGCCGACGGCAAAGGCGCAGCCCATGGGCATTGGACTGGACGCTCAGGATGGAACGGACCCATTTATCATGCTCGACGGCGGTGTCGGTTGGCTCTATGTCCCCACCGGGTTGGTAGATGGGCCGCTACCGACTCATTATGAGCCGGCCGAGTCGCCGGTTCAGAATCCTCTCTATAAGCAGCAGTCCAGTCCTGTATTGAAATACTGGAAAACATCGGGAAATCCTTTGGCTCCGGCGAGCGACGCAAAGTTCCCGCACGTCATCACGACTTATCGTTTGACCGAGCACTATTTGGCGGGTGCCATGAGCCGCTGGAATCCCTGG
>DASUVS010000333.1:0-3425 GCA_036378835.1 Binatia bacterium
CGTGAAAAAGGTTACGACCCGGCGTGGAACTAGTGCCTGAGTCGGGATATATCTACCAATCGCCACAACTTCCGACCCAGGCGGTCCCGTGCGGCTTTACACCCAATGGTTCAGGTCAGAAATTTCGCGCCAATAAAGTGATCGGATGTTTCGAAAATGATACGAAAATGCCAGCAAGGTACCTTCCACCCATGACTAGGAGAGCATAAATATGTCAAGGGGAAAAATGTGGATAAGTCACGGGTCACGCATTTTTTTGAAATAATCCGCTTGGAAAATACTTGACAACTGTAGCCAACTCTCTATTTGAGTTGAAAATAGCAAATTTTTGAGAAGATCAGTGGAACCGCTGAATTTCACATAGAATTTGTTGACCAATTCTTCGGCAGTTTGCTGAAAGCTCGCTCTGTACGGCATCTCCTACACACAGCGCCAAATTATCCACAAAGTTATCCACAGTTTCGGTGGAAAATTGGCGGGCAGCCTGCAGATTCTGGGGGAAAATCATCGCCCTGTCGCACACTCGGGATTGGCTCGAATGATTGTCATGCCCCCACTATGGCCGCGCTATCAGCCTTTTCGCAGCAATTTTGGTTCAAGCGCCGCATCAATCAATCGGTGCTTCAATTCTTCCGGTGTGGCCAACCGGGCGGATTTTGATCGCGAGGTATCGTCACCTTGGTTCGACTCAGGAGGTGACTTGGACGTCGATGTTCAATTGCTCCGTTCAGACTATCCAAACTAGTGTGGCTCGTAAGGCGCGGTTTGGCAAAACCGAAGTAGCTCTTGCGAATCCGGTGATCGTATTTGCTGCGGACGAGGAGTCGGGCCCGGTTCGAAAAGAATATTTCGCCAGAACTATTCTCTGGTATCTCAGCCGCACGATATGGCCGCGAGACAGAGATTTACCGGCAAGCTAGTCGCGGCTAGACGGAGCTGGACACGGCGGACATCGGATCGTTTCCCGTCAGTTCTGGTTCGTCGTCGGTGGCTTGTAAGTCCTCAGTTTCAAGGCCGAGGTTTTTTGCTTCCAGGTTACAAGCGTAGCATACGATCATGTCCAGTAAGATTAACCCTTGGTCATGGGTCCTAACCCGATAGGCTTTCTTGTTGAGGAGAATGCCCTCGCAATGATCGCACCTTGAATTCGGCTCCACCCCTGCAGAGTGAAGCACCTCCGGGTGCTCCCAATTTCTGACAAGAGCTGAAAGCTCACGAGATGCCGGCACAGATTCTTTTATCTGTGGCGATCCGTTCAGCAGGTCTTGCGCTCGCTGCGCCGCGTTCAGATTGCGGTGAGTTGCCTTGAAGCGGAGAAAACTTTGGTCGATGAGACGACGCGAAATTTCGACGGAGCTTTTTGTCCTTGATTTGATGTCATCGAGTCGGGCGAACAGTTGGTCCCGGTCGATTGCCTTCCTGCAGATCACAATGCCTTCCTCCCGTGAAGTAATTCGCCTTTGCGCAGCAATAAACGGACCCAGCCGTAAGATAACGGATTTTCCGAGAATTAAGGCGAGAGCCAAGCCGAAGATGGAAAATTGGCTGACAGAAATGTACAACCCGGACAAAGAATGCACGCGGCGCGAGTGCTGGGTTGTTTAATCGCCGTTCGATCCTCTTCAGATAGAAGCAGAAGACAAAGGTGAATAGTCAAACGCGCGGAAACGATTTTTAAGCGAGTTGAAAATAAGTTGGGATACCTCTTTCCTCTCACCACCAGTAAGTCTTGACCAGGCTTGGTGTTCAATCGATAAGCAACTCGGCAGAAGCAATGCGCTTATTCGCTGGACAAATACTTCTCTGGCGTGCTCAATGTCATAGAGCCGTTCTTCGAATGTGCACGGTTCTCCTTGGACCTAATTGAAAACTCTTTTTGCAAAAATCCATCCATTTCCATATGCGTTAAGAACCGTCAAGTTTAAATTGTGCAAGCGGTGCTGCTTCCTGGCTTTGTCTATTCCGGCCAAGAACTTTTGCGACCACCCGGGTTTTAATGTTATGCGACCTTTCCTAGAATGAAACTGTAGTTAAAGGCAAGATGTAGGGATTGGATGAAAGCCGCAACGTTGATTCCAGAAATTTATAACCGGCGATTTCCGATTGGCGCCGAACCGGCAGGTGGTGGAGTTTGTTTTCGCGTGTGGGCGCCGCAAGCGAAACGAGTCGAGCTCTTGATCGGCGCCATTGAGTCGTCAGAGCCGGACGAATTAAAGCCCGAAGGGCAGGGGTACTTTTCCGGCTTTGTATCCGGGTGCTCCGCGGGCGATCTTTACCGGTTCCGGCTGGACGGACAAGAGCAGTTGTTGCCGGATCCAGCATCGCGGTTTCAGCCAGACGGTCCCTTCGGTCCGTCCATGATCGTAGATGCGTCTCAATTTGACTGGCACGATGCTCATTGGAATGGAGTGACGCTCGAGCGTCAGGTTATCTATGAGATGCACATCGGTACTTTTACTTTGGAGGGCACTTGGCAAGCTGCCGGCCGGCAGTTGCCTGAATTAAAGAACCTCGGTGTGACCGTGCTTGAGATCATGCCGATCAATGATTTCTGCGGCAACTTCGGCTGGGGCTACGATGGGGTCAATTTTTTTGCCCCGACCAGGCTTTATGGCGCTCCCGATGATTTACGCCGGTTTGTCGATCAAGCGCATGGCGCCGGTCTCGCGGTAATCCTTGACGTGGTCTACAACCATGCCGGTCCAACCGGAAATTTCTTGAAAGATTTCTCCAACGATTACTTTACCGATCGCTACGAAAACGAATGGGGTGAAGCGATTAACTTCGACGGCCCCAACTCGGCTCCGGTGCGGGAGTTCTTTCTCAGCAATGCGCGTTACTGGATTTCTGAGTTTCACTTGGACGGCCTGCGCTTAGATGCCACTCAGGCACTGTTCGATGCCTCTGAAAAACACATCCTGAGCGAGCTGGTAGAAACCGTGCGCCAGTCAGCCGCGCCAAAATCAATCATTGTCATCGGTGAAAACGAACCGCAAGACAGCAAGATCATGCGTCCCGCTACCGACCAGGGTTACGGTCTCGATGGCTTGTGGAACGATGACTTTCATCATACCGCGATGGTGGCTTTGACGGGACACAATGAAGCGTACTACACAGATTATCTTGGCAATCCCCAGGATTTCATTTCCAGCGCCAAGCGCGGCTACCTTTATCAGGGACAATACTACCGCTGGCAAAAAAAACGCCGCGGCGCCCCGACCACGGAGATTAAGCCAGCGGCATTTGTCAATTATCTCCAGAATCACGATCAGGTTGCCAATAGTGGCCGGGGCTGGCGCGTCCACCGCATGACCGACCCCGGCGTCTACCGCGCGCTGACCGCTTTATTGCTTCTCTCACCGCAAACGCCGATGTTGTTTCAAGGGCAGGAGTTCGCCGCTTCAACTCCGTTTGCGTATTTTGCC
>DASUVS010000334.1:0-15930 GCA_036378835.1 Binatia bacterium
AACCTTCTTCGCGTGCAAGCTGAGCGCGCTTCTGCGTCACTCCGGCTACCACGTCGGCGTGATGAAGCCGGCGGAGAGCGGCTGCGCTGAACGACAAGGTAAACTTTTTCCCGAAGACGCGATTCGTTTAAAAGAGGCGTCTGGCTCTCAAGATTCGCTGGATAAAATATGTGCTTATCAATTGCGTGAACCGCTGGCGCCCAGTGTGGCGGCACAACGTCAAGGCATCACGCTGAAGATTGATAAATTGATGGATGTCTATGGCGAAATCAGTTCAGGCCACGACATCACGCTTGTGGAAGGCGCCGGAGGACTAATGGTACCGCTATTGCCCAGCTACACCTACGCCGATTTTGCCAGAGTTCTCAAACTTCCGATGATCGTCGTTGCCGCCAATCGTCTCGGTATGATCAATCATCTGCTGCTGACACTTGAGCATGCTCGCTGCAAAGGTCTGAGTGTGCTGGGTTATGTCCTGAACCGACTGGAAAACGGCGCGACGCTGGCGGCGGAGACCAACCGTGAAGCGCTTTCAACGCTTACGGCAGTGATTTGCGCCGGAGAATTGCCCCATGTGGCGCCAGCGGAAGATGCTCACAATGGTGGCGCGGACTGGTTCGCCGAACAGTTTGATCTCCGGATTCTAAGGTCCGTGTTATGTGAGCGATCACGTCAGTGACCAGCTTAGCTGATAGCCTATCTCTTCAAGGGGCTAGAGAAGCTCGATGCCTGAAATGCGTTCTGGTTGGCTCTGATGAATTCTCGATAGAGAACCGCCGCTCAATGTAAATAAGCGCTAATCGCCGCCCAGCGAGGATTTTCCATAGTTGGAGTTTTTCGAGGGCGTTTGGTGTCGGCGCGCAGCTACGGCGTGTTACTGCTTGAAGCTTTTGACGATTTCGTCCCTCAAGACCTTGAGCGGAATGTTTTTCTCGATGGCGATGCGCTTTAACTCCTCGTATTCAGGACTAATGCGCTTTTCGCCGTTGGGTTCTTGCCAGATCTTTACCTTCACATCGCCAAAGCGTGTTTTAACGGTTGCCTCGGTTCTGTTGAGGATGATGCGGTTCACGGAATGATAGCGCAGGCCAATGGTGGTTGTTTCCTCGAATAGTATTTTTGCCAGCCTGTCCCGATTGCGCGGCTCGGCGATGACTCGCACAAGCACGGCGGGACGATTTTTCTTCATTTGAATCGGCGAGAAAAATACGTCTCGAGCGCCGGTGGCGAATAGCCGATGCATGACATGCTCGAAAAACTGCGGATTCATGTCGTCGATGTTGGTTTCGATGACGAGCATTTCTTCCTGCCGCCAATCGGTGCTGGCACCGAGAACCAACCGAAATAGGTTCGGCCGATCGGGCCACTCCTTTTGTCCGGTGCCGTAACCGATCGTTTCCACCGTCATGCTGGGTTCTTCGCCGAAGCTGGTCCCTAATACGGACATGATTGCGGCTCCGGTGGGAGTGACGGTTTCGCCTTCGAGCTCCGTCCATTGAACGGGGATGCCTTTCAGGAGCTCCAGGGTCGCAGGTCCCGGCACCGGCAGCGGGCCATGGCCGCTCTGCGCCCGACCGCGTCCCAGCGGGACTTTGGAAAAATGCAAAGCACCGATCTTGAGCTCGTGAAAGCCGATTGCTGCGGCGAGAATGTCGACAATCGAATCGGTGGCGCCGATTTCGTGAAAGTGAACTGCTGCCGTGGGCACACCGTGGATTTTGCCCTCGACTTGGGCCAGGCGCTGGAATATCTTGAGCCCGGTTTCTTGGACCTCGGGCGCGAGCTTGCTTGCTTCGATAAGCTGATGAATCTCCTCCCAGGACCGCGGCGCTTCATTGCTCGGCGGCCTTACCTGAAACTGTGTGGCAGCGATAGCGTGGGTAGTCTTCTTTGCAGCATCGAGTGCGAATTCAAGCGTGGCAATTTTTCGCAATTCCCGAGTAAGAAGTTCAAGCGGAAGCCCCAGGTCCAGCAGGGCGGCGACGAACATGTCGCCACTAATTCCACCGATTAGATCACCATAGGCGATGCGCATTTAATTTACCTGGAAGAGCCGTTTCGCGTGTTGGGTGGGGAAAATTGCCGCATCGTTCGCATAGCCGAAAGAATGACTCGGCTACCAATCTGAATGGATCTCTTTGCCACTGGTCTCGACAAAGATTTTCTCAGACTTAAACGGCTTGTCTTGCAAGCGATCGACGAGCCAATTGATCAACAGGGATCGCGAACGTGGGTTGCGGATCGAGTGCCGCTCTCCTTCAAATATGTATAGAAGTTTCGGAGCGGGAATTTCACCGATGAGCTCATAGACAAACTTCATATCGCAATGCTCATCGTCCTCGCCGGCAACGACCATGTAGGGGCAGCTTATTTTCGCTGTCACGCCTTTCAAAGTCAGCGTCTTGGCAAACTCATCGAAGGCAGCTTCATCCTCGTAACCGGACATGTACATGTAGTTAAGTTTGAACGTGGGGGATGACATATTGAAAATGGCGTACTGGCCCGGCTCCATGCAGACGCCGCTTACTGCGCAGGCTTTGAAACGTTTTTCTTCGGCCACAACTCGCGGCGCCCAGTACGACCCCATGCTCGAAGCAAGAATCCCCAGCCGGTTGGGGTCAATCTCGGATCTTTTGACCAGGTAATCACAGGCAAGCTTACCCGCCTCGGCATAATTCGATGCGCTACAGGTGAGACCCCCTTCACGCGTTTCGCCCTGACCCGGACCGTCAATGGCGAGCACGGCGATACCGCGTTCAAGAAACGGATCGCCGGTTGCGGGGTTGTCCTCTTTGACGCCATCCATTCCCGGGATGTACATGACGCACGGCACTTTCTCGCCTGCTTTCCTCTCGGGGGGCAGATGCAGAAGTGCATGGATTAGTTTGCCTTGATATGGAAGTTCTATTCGCTCGATGGGACGGCCGGCGTAGCGAATGAATTTGTCATAACAGGCGCGTTTTTTTTCCTGCCAATTCATCCGCTTGGGATTTCTCTCTTCATACACTGCCCACATCGCATTGGTGTAAAAGCACGCCGCAATATAGAAATGATCGCGAGCTTCCGGCAGATGTCCTGACCCTTCGGCTTCGTATGCCTGCTGTTCACGCCGGCTTGCGGCGCGGGCGAACTCGCGCGGTATGTCAACGAACTTCTGAATTCTTCGGCAAACTTCTTGAAGGTCGCTTTGAACGCCCGGGCCGCAGTTGCGCAGAATTTTACCCGTCCGTCCCTGGTCCCAGTCGATCCCACGAGCCTGGATGACCTGATCGAGCAGCCAGCGCTGCTCGCGCCAGCGTTTCATTTTACGTTCTGTTTCGATTCTCATACGGCCTCCGAACAACGTCGAGACAAGTCTCAGGATGAAGATGCCGAAACCCGATTCGTCCTTTCTGCTGCGCAATAGGTCAGCGCGGCTTTACAAAGCGATCATCGATGAACATTTTCAAGTCGATTTGCTTGAGCTGCGGCGCTGAATCGACCAGGCTGTCGCGCACAGCTTCCAGCGCTGTAAGTCCCGGATATGGCGGGCTGGAAATGGCGGCGTCGTATTCTTTGTAGCCCTGTTCGAGTATTCGGTCCTCGGCGCGCATGTATTTTCGTAAAACCCGGACCGCGGCACCGCTGTCTTCTTTGTAGATCCTCGCGCCGTCGGTAAGCGCTGCCATAAAGTCTCTGACGATATTGGGCTCGGCTTGTACAGAAGTCCTTCTTGCCGCAATGCCTGAAAAAGTAAATTCCTTTCCCAGGTCGGGGATGTGAACAAGCGGACGATAGCCCAAGTCCCGGGCTGCCGTCGAAGTCGGCGGAGAGAGAATTCCTCCACTTACGGCTCCGGCTCTCATGCCGGCCAGAATATCCGGGATCCCTCCCATTGAGATCACGGCAACATCTTTGATGCTCAACCCGAGATGTTCTAGAGCCGTTCGTAAGGCGAGATCGCTTGCCGAACCGATACGAGTAATCGCGAGCTTCTTTCCTTTGAGGTGAGCTGCCTGAGTGATAGTTGCATCCGTGATGAGGGTGAAGACCATCTGATGGATGGTCGTTCCCACCCACGCGATATCAGCGCCCTGGACCCAAGCCGTCATCATAGGTGCCGGTGAAAGATGGCCAAACTGGATCTCACCCGCCAGCAACGCTTGCGCCGCAGTAGTACCGCTGCGCATGTATACTAAATTGGTTTCTAGGCCATATTTGCGGAAAATCCCTTGTTCATGGGTCAACCATAGAACCCCAATCCCGGCCGACAAGGCGCTGTAGGCGACGCGTACCGGCCTCGGTTTAGTTTGACCGCGGGATTCCCCCGAGCCGACCGCCAGAAAAGCGACGAGGACGACCACGATGATCCTGCAGTTTTCGGTCGGGTTCATGAAACTCCTGCCGCGGTCTACCTGGTCTGCTGGAATGGTTGTTGTACGTAGTTGGTTGTGAGCGCTCGAGACCGCCACGACTCTAGTCAAAAAAGCTAGCAATGGCAAATACATGAGACCGAACCGGTGCTATCGAAGGTTGATTCTCCGTGGTATTTATGGTTATAAGGAAACGTTACCTTTCTTTAACTATTAACTAGAAACTTACGATGCTTTTTGATTTTGCTAATGTCCTAGTGTTTACGGCATTAGGGCTTGGATTCGTCGGAGTGAACCTATTGATCGGGCGTTTGCTTCGGCCGGCAAATCCTCAAGCCCGCAAACTCTCGACCTATGAGTGTGGTGAGCCGTCCACAGGCAGCGCCTGGGTCAACTTCAATATTCGTTTTTATCTCGTGGCGTTGATTTTTATAATTTTCGAGGTGGAAATCGCCTTTATTTTTCCCGTTGCCGTCGTATTTCGTAACCTCGTCGAGAGCGGCGAGGGACTGTTCGCATTTATCAAAATTTTCATATTTCTCGGCATTTTATTTTTGGGTCTGATTTATTCGTGGGTCAAAGGCGATCTCGACTGGATCAAGAAGGTTAGGGTATAGCCGGCGATCTTCGGAGGGTAAATGAAACCACTCATTAATTCACTTCCTGAAACGGTGTTTACCACTAAAGTGGATGACTTGCTTAACTGGGGGCGGGCATCCTCGCAGTGGTACATGTTATTCGGCTTGGCGTGTTGCGCCATCGAATTGATGCAAACCGGCGGACCCAGGGCCGATTTAGATCGATTCGGCGCGGTTCCACGGGCGACCCCGAGGCAATCGGATCTGATGATCGTTGCCGGAACGCTAACGTATAAAATGGCGAAACGGACTAAGCTTCTTTACGATCAGATGCCGGATCCGAAATATGTCATTTCGATGGGTAGCTGCTCAAACTGTGGCGGTCTCTTCCAGCTGGCCTACTCGGTGTGCAAAGGCGTCGATAAAATTGTTCCTGTCGATGTCTATGTGCCGGGTTGCCCGCCGCGGCCAGAGGCGCTAACAGAAGGTTTGTTGCGGATTCAAGATAAGATGATGCGTGAGCGTTGGCTGGTGAAGTCAAATAGTGAGCCGGAGTCCGCGGTTCAGGCCTAAGTATGCAACCCGCTGAAATTTTTTCGCGACTCGAAAAACAATTTTCTGGAAAAGTGAGTGGCTTCAAGGCCGATGTGCCGGAGCCTTATCTGTTTGTTAACGCCGAAGCGATTGTCGAGGTCTGCCGGTTTCTACACGATGATGCCGACTTGAAGTTCGAGGTGCTTTCGGATCAAACGGCAGTGGATTGGCCAAAGGAAGAAAAAATCCAGCTCGTTTATCATCTTTATTCATACAGCGACCGGCATCAGGTTGTGCTCAAGGTGGACCTGCCTCGAGATACTCCGAAAATCGCGACCGTTGAGAACATTTGGAAAGTTGCTAATTGGTTCGAGCGCGAGATCTTCGATCTTTTCGGGGTCATCTTCGAAGGCCATAGCGATTTGCGCCGGATCCTCTTGCCTGAAGATTGGGAGGGATTTCCCTTGCGCAAGGACTACATCGAGCAGGAAGAATACGACGGCATCAGCACGCAACGCGCCCCGCTGGTAGAAAAGCTGCTGCGATAGGGATTTCGATGAACGAGATTGTTCAGGATCAACACGCCGGATTTTATACCGAGGACATGACCATCAGCGTCGGCCCGCAGCACCCGAGCACGCACGGGGTCCTGCGCTTTGTAGTGAAAACTGACGGCGAGGTCATCGGTGAAGCGATTCCGGATGTGGGTTATTTGCATCGTTCTATTGAAAAAATAGGCGAGAAGGTAACTTGGCACGGCTACGTGCCTTATACCGATCGCGCGGATTACTTGGCAGCCATGTTTGCCAATCAAGTTTTCTGCATGGCAGCCGAGAAACTCTCAGGAACGCCGGTGACTCGCCGTGGTGAATTCTGCCGGGTAATCGCCTGCGAGCTCAATCGCCTTGCCAGCCACCTGATTTCGGTCGGAACTTTCGGCCAGGACATCGGTGCGATGACGCCGTTCGTTCATGCGCTGCGCGAGCGCGAAACCATCAATAATTTGATGGAGGAGATCTGCGGCGCGCGGCTCACCTACAATTACATCCGCATCGGCGGTGTCGGTTATGATATTTTACCGGAAACCTGCGCGCGAATTGCTGAGTTCCTCGATCATTTCGAGCCGATTGTCCATGAGTTCAACCGATTGCTTTCGGAAAACAAGATCTTCATCGAACGTTTAGCTGGTGTTTCCGTGGTGTCTAAAGAGGACGCGCTGCAATACAATCTGGTTGGTCCGAACCTACGCGGCTCCGGGGTCAAATGGGACATCCGGCGCGACATCCCTTATTCCGTTTACCCCGAACTCGACTTCGATATTCCAGTAGGCACAGGTCACATCGGCACTCTCGGAGATAGCTTCGACCGTTATTGGGTGCGCATCCGTGAGCTGCAAGAGAGTTGCAAGATCATTCGGCAATGTTTGAGGATGCTGCCTGGCGGACCGGCAATTTCGAAAGTACCGCGGAAATTCAAACCACCTGCGGGCGAATGCTATGTTCGTGTCGAGGCGCCACGCGGTGATATGGGCTTTTATGTCATCAGCGATGGCAGCGAATACCCTTATCGAGTGCGGATTCGGACCGGTTCCTATACCGCGATGAGTATTATCGATAAACTGAGTAAGGGGATTATGTTGGCGGATCTCATCGTCCTGATCGGCAGCCTCGATGTGGACGCGCCGGAGATTGACCGGTAAAGCCAAACTCAAAATCATGCAAGCTTACCTTGACCAGTTAATGCGGGATGGCGCTTTTGCCGGGATGCCCAAAGAGGTGGTTTACACTATCGGCATGCTGCTGGCAGCCTTTATAGTTTTGTCGGTTTTCGTTGCACCGCTAGCGGGCGTCACCAGCTGGCTGGAACGGCGAGTCTGGGCCAGGATGCAGTCCCGTGTCGGACCCAACCGTGTAGGGCCGCAGGGAATATTGCAGTGGTTGGCCGACGGCATCAAGAATCTTTTAAAAGAGGATATCGTTCCCTCTGCCGCTGATTCGAAGTTGTTTTCGCTTGCGCCTTATATTGTCTTTATGGGTTTTCTCTGCAGTTTCGTGGTCATCCCCTTCGGGGGGAAACTCATCGTTGCCGATTTAAACATCGGTATTCTTTATCTTTTAGCTGTGACCTCGTTGGTGGTCGTCGGCATTCTGATGGCGGGCTGGGCCTCCAATAATAAATGGTCTCTGCTGGGCGGAATGCGTTCCGCTGCGCAGATCGTCAGCTATGAAATTCCGGCGGGATTGTCGGTGCTGATGATTGTTTTTCTCGCCGGCACTCTGAGCATGCAGGGTATCATACAGGGACAAGGCTGGGCGCCGTGGGACTGGTACCTGTTCCATAATCCGTTTACCTTCGCTGGATTTTTCCTTTACTTCACTGCGGCCTTGGCTGAAGGCAACCGCACCCCTTTCGATATACCGGAAGCCGAATCGGAACTTGTGGCGGGATACGTCACCGAGTATAGCGGGATGCGCTTTCTTTTTTTCTTTTTTGCAGAGTGGGGCAATCTATATGTAATCGGCGCGGTGGCCACCACGTTGTTTTTAGGCGGATGGCAGGTTCCTCCGCTGGGAATTTTTCAGAATAGCCCGGTTCTCTTGGCTCTGGCCCAGTTCATTACGTTTTTTCTGAAAGCGTATCTTTGGGTATTTGTTGCGATGTGGATTCGCGCAACCCTGCCGCGAGTTCGGGTAGATCAATTGATGACGATGTGCTGGAAGTACATGGTTCCGCTCTCCTTCATCTGTTTACTGGGAACGGTCGCGTTCATGTTTGTTCCGGCCGATCTCCAGCGGATCATCAGCGCCGCGATGTTTGGATTAGGCGTTGCAATTACGATCATTTTCTTCCTCCGGGTAAGCTTCCAAATTCGCCAGGCCAAGCCGGAGCTGTATTTCAAGCCGCACATTTAATGATTGTTGGGGGATTATGGGAGTTGTCAGCTACGTAAGGGATATTAAAGATACGGTAAAGACGGTTTTCGAGGGGCTGTCGATTACCTTCTCGCACTTGGTGCGGCGTCCGATGACGATTCAGTATCCGGATAAAATTCCGATACCGATTCAAGAGACCTTGCCGCGCCGCTACCGTGGAATTCTCGAAGTCGATCTCGATATCTGCACCGGCTGTTTGGCTTGCGAGCGCGTCTGCCCGATCACCTGCATCACCATTGGCATCGATATGGACAAGGAGACCAAGCAGCGCCAGTTTACCCATTTCGACATCGACATCTGCAAATGCATGTACTGCGGACTGTGCTCGGAGGTTTGTCCCACCGGTGCGATCCGTCATTCTCAAGAGTTCGAAGGAGCCAGCTATAATCCCGCCGGACTGGTGCGCCACTTTGCGCCGGAACCCTCAGCGCTCTACAAGCCCAAGAAGGGCGGGGAAACGGATCCGACTCTCGTCGTCAAAGTGGACATCGGACTAAAGTATTTAGATGAGTTTGCCACCCCGGACGGCGGAACTGTGACAGATGAGAAGTAGCTGTTGATGCGGAGGCGGAGGCGGGTCGATGCGCGATAGGCCTTGATACCAAATCAATCTTCCTGTATTTCAGCCAAAAGCCTTCTGCCTTTCGATTCCTAAAATTTAACCAGTGATGGATATCTCAACGGCGGTTTTCTATCTGATCGCGATCATTACGGTGGGTTCCGCCGCGGTAGTGGCATTTTCGCCAAACATTATTTATTCGGCGTTTTCACTTCTTGGAACTTTTGCCGGAGTTGCCGGACTATATGTTTTCCTTGGCGCCGATTTCGTCGCAGGTGTCCAGGTGCTCATCTATGTCGGCGGTATTCTAGTCCTCATTCTATTCGCGGTGATGCTGACGCATCGCATTACCGACGTCGAGATCACCAATCGCGCCGCGGGCCGGATTCCCGGATTGCTGATCGTCGCGGTTTTCTTGGTTCTTTTAATCCAAACTATTCGAGAAACTCCGTGGGTGAGAGTGAAGGAAATTGCCCATCAACCGACCACCGCCAAAATCGGCGATCTATTCCTGGAGAACTATTTGCTGCCTTTTGAATTGGCGTCTTTGGTGCTGCTCGCGGCAATGATCGGTGCGGTGGTTCTTTCCCGCAAGGAGATCAAAGAATAGCCATGGTGTTTTCGCCCAACGAGCTGACCTCCTACCTCATTATCGGCGCGGTTCTCTTCTCGCTTGGCCTACTATGTGTTCTTACCCGGCGCAACGCGATCAGTGTTTTGATGGGCGTGGAGTTGATTCTTAACAGTGCGAACATCAACTATGTCGCTTTCTCCCATTTCGGCAGCGGAAATCTTGACGGCCAAATCTATGCCATGTTCGTGATCATGCTGGCCGCGGCCGAAGCCGCGGTTGGCTTAGCCATCGTTTTGGCGATCTTTCAACTTTTCCATACGATCGATGTCGAAGCCGCACAGACTCTCAAAGAATAGCGCGCATGTTGTAGGATAGAAAAGCTCCATGGACCAACCCATACAAAATGATTTCCTGCGGTGGATTATATTCCTGCCGTTGATTGGAGCGATCATCAATGGTCTCTTAGGCCTTAAGATCCAAAGGCGCATGGGCAAGGGCGCGATCGCGGTCATCGCTTGTGCGCCGGTCATCATAGCCTTCGCGCTATCGGTGCTCGCTTTTTTTCAACTCAAGGCGCTTCCTCCCGAGCAGCGGTTTTTAATCGATAATCTTTACAGCTGGATCGATCTTGGCTCGCTCAAAGTGAATATGGCTTTTTTGGTGGATCCGCTTTCTGCGGTGATGATTCTGATTGTGACCGGCATCGGCGGATTGATTCACATCTACGCTACCGGTTACATGCACGAAGATGAAGGGTTTTGGCGTTTCTTCGCCTATCTGAATTTATTTACCGCCGCCATGCTGACGTTGGTTTTGGGCGACAGTTTGTTACTCATGTTTGTCGGTTGGGAGGGGGTCGGCTTGTGCTCTTACGCATTGATCGGTTTTTGGTACCAAGATCACGCCAATGCGCGAGCTGGAAACAAGGCATTCATCGTCAACCGAGTCGGTGATTTTGGCTTTGTCCTCGGGATGTTTTTGCTTTTCTGGTCTCTCGATGCGCAGGGACACGGGACCTTGACTTTCCGCGAAATGGCGAGATGGGCATCGACCTTAGAGGGTCAGACAATCTGGGGATTCAGTGTGGCGACCGTCGCTACCCTGCTTTTATTTGTCGGCGCTACCGGTAAGTCCGCACAGATCCCTCTATACGTTTGGCTTCCTGATGCTATGGCCGGGCCTACTCCAGTCAGCGCTTTGATCCATGCAGCTACGATGGTGACTGCCGGCGTTTACATGACCGCTCGGCTGAATGTCTTTTTTTCCATGGCGCCCTTTACTTTGCAGGTCATTGCCGTGATCGGAGTGATGACGGCTCTTTTAGCGGCGACGATCGCACTGACCCAGACTGATATCAAGAAAGTGCTGGCTTACTCCACGGTGAGCCAACTGGGCTACATGTTCATCGGCATCGGTGTAGGCGGCTATGCAGCGGCGGTATTTCATTTGATGACCCATGCGTTCTTCAAGGCTTGTTTGTTCCTGGGCGCCGGCAGCGTTATTCACGCCATGCATCACGAACAAGACATGCGCAAAATGGGCGGGCTAAAAAATTACATGCCGCTGACATTTTTTACTTTCTTGATTTCAGTACTGGCTATCTCCGGCACGCCCGGAACCGCTGGATTTTTCTCCAAGGATGAAATTCTTTGGCTGGCGTTCTCCAACCATCACCCGGTGATATGGGCCTTAGCGATCGTCGGCGCCGGCATGACGGCCTTTTATATGTTTCGGCAGCTGTTTATGGTTTTCTTCGGTGAGTGCCGCGCCGATCACCATACCCAAGAACATCTGCATGAATCGCCGAGGGTTATGACGCTGCCGCTAATTATCTTAGCCGGTGGCGCCTTGTTGGCCGGGTGGATCGGCCTGCCAGCGGTTTTTGGTGGCAGCCGATTTGCCGAGTGGCTCGAACCGGTGATTGCGCACGCCGAGCATCATGGCTCGCACGAGTTAGAACTGGGCTTGATGGGGATCTCGATTGCGGTGGCCGCTACAGGAGCATTGCTAGGTTATCTGATTTACTATCGAGGGGCGCTTTCGCCCAGTCGCTTTGCCAATTTTGCCGGTGGATTTTTTTACCGTTTGTTCGATAACAAATGGTACCTGGATGAAATTTACCAGGCTGTTTTCGTCAATGGTACGTTACTGCTGGCGCGGGTTTTTTCGGCTTTCGATAAGTATATAGTCGATGGCATCGTCAATGGCACGGCAAGCTTGACGCGTTTCGTCTCGTGGCTGAACGGCCTGTTCGACCACTATATCGTCGATGCGCTGGTCAATGCCCTTGCTAACGTAACCTTCTGGGCCGGCAATAAATTCCGCCGAGTTCAAACGGGTAACATCAACAGTTATCTGTATGGAATTTTGATCGCCGTGGTGCTCGCCATCATCATCAAGTTGCGCTATTGGAGCTGAGTTCTGACGGGGGAGAATGTAGAAGATGGAACAGAACGTTCTCACTTACATGATTTTTATCCCTCTTGCCGGGGCGGTGGTCGTGCTGTTGCTGCCCGGCAAGGGATACAATTTGATTCGCTGGGTTTCGGCGGCCGCTACGGTGCCACCATTGCTGATGGGCTGCTGGCTCTACGCCAACTTTGACACCAGCCAAACTGGATTTCAGTTCGTTCAGAAGCTGCCCTGGATCCCGGCTTACAACATTCAATATTTCGTCGGTGTCGATGGTCTCAGTATTTCCATGATTCTTTTGACGGCTCTCCTGAGTTTTCTGTGTATCTTCGCATCTTTCGGTATCGATCGCGGCGTGAAAGGATACTTTGCGCTTTTCCTGATGCTCGAAGCGGGGATGATGGGCGTGTTTGCTGCTCTAGATTTTTTTCTTTTCTATATTTTTTGGGAAGTCATGTTGCTTCCTATGTACTTCCTGATCGGCATATGGGGCGGGCCGCGTCGTGAGTATGCCGCCATCAAGTTTTTTCTTTACACTCTGTTCGGCAGCGTGCTCATGTTGCTGGCCATGTTGGCGCTCTACTTCAATACCAGTCCTAACACCTTCGATATGACGGTGATGATGGCGCAGGCCAACACCTACAGCACGCAGATCCTCCCCTTTTGGCCGTTTATTGACTTGCGCTGGGGCTTTCAGCACGTGGTTTGGATGGCTTTGTTTATCGGCTTTGCCATCAAGATTCCGGCTTTTCCATTTCACACCTGGCTTCCGGATGCGCACGTCGAGGCACCCACCGCAATCTCGGTCATCTTGGCCGGCGTCCTTCTCAAAATGGGTACCTACGGAATTCTCCGCATCAATTACCCGATGATGCCGGCGGCGACGGCGGATATGGCTTATTGGCTACTAGGCGCGCTCGGCGCCTGGAATATCATTTACGGCGCGCTGTGCGCGATGGCGCAGAGCGATCTTAAGAAACTGGTGGCTTATTCGAGCGTCAGCCATATGGGCTATGTGATGCTTGGCATGGCGAGTTTTACGACTCAAGGGATCAACGGTGCCGTGCTGCAGATGTTCAATCACGGCACGATCACGGCCATGCTCTTCCTCTTGGTTGGCGTTATTTATGATCGGGCGCACCATCGCGACATCGAAGGTTTTGGCGGTCTTGCCGCGGTGATGCCGCTGTATACCGGAGTTACCGCCCTGGCGGTATTTGCTTCGATGGGCTTGCCCGGGCTTTCCGGATTTATCTCGGAGGTGTTGGTATTGCTCGGCACATGGCAGAAATATCCAGTGCTGGCGATTCTTGGCGCGACCGGTGTGATTCTTACGGCGGGTTACTTGCTCTGGATGATACAGCGCGTTTATCTCGGCCCAGTCAATGAGAAATATAAGGCATTGCCGGATGTGAGCAGCCGGGAACTATTTACTTTAATCCCGCTCGGAGCCATCGTCATTCTGGTCGGAGTTTACCCGAGCGTGGTCCTGGATTTATTGCGCGCCTCGCTCGATAACATCAACCAGATTGTCATTCCGCACCTGCCTTCCTAGCAGACCATGGATCTGAACAACTTAGAAAGCCTGAACTTTTTCGGCCCGGAGCTGATCCTGACGGGAACTATCATTCTGCTCATCGCTTTGGACTTGTTCATGCGCAACAAGCGCAATCTAGCAGTAGTGGCGATTATCGGTTGTGTCGCATCGTTGTTGTCTGCCTTTGATCTTTACAGCGCCCAGCAGGGCTGGCTTTTCTATCGAATGATTGTGCTGGACAACTTTAGCCTGTTTTTCAAGATAGTCACCCTGCTGGCGGCGATTTTCGCGATTTGGATGTCGCTCGGCAGCGCTGAGATCAGGCAGGTGTATCAAGGTGAGTACTATACGCTGCTGTTGACGTGCGCTCTCGGTATTTTTTTCATGGCGTCCTCGACTAATCTTCTCACCGCCTACCTATCGCTGGAACTGGTAAGTTTAACCTCATACGTTCTCACGGGCTTTTTACCGCGCAACCGCCGCTCGAGCGAAGCCGCCTTAAAATATCTGATTTATGGAGGCGTCGCGTCAGGGACGATGATTTACGGCATGAGCTGGATCTTCGGTATGGCGGGCAGCTTGGATTATGCGGCGATTCAACAGGTGCTTGCCAAAAGCGAGTTAAACAAAACCGGCTTGTTCATGGCCTTCATGTTTGTATTTGCCGGCTTCGGATACAAAATCGTTTTCGTTCCCTTTCACATGTGGTCACCGGATGTTTACCAGGGGGCGCCGACACCGTTTACAGCGTTTCTTTCCGTCGCCTCTAATGCCGCCGGCCTGGCGATCTTGATTAGATTTTTTTACCCCGGCATTTCGAGCGTTACAGCCGCCGGCGACTGGGCGTTTTTACCGGGCGTTGAGTGGCCTCAAATCTTATTGTTCGCCAGCATGATC
Organism: Binatia bacterium; assembly: GCA_036378835.1. Lineage (GTDB taxonomy): Bacteria > Desulfobacterota > Binatia > UBA9968 > UBA9968 > WHTF01. The sequence continues at coordinate 14,377 of DASUVS010000334.1, forward strand.
ACCATGACCGTGGGCAATCTGTGCGCTCTCAATCAAAGAAACTTAAAACGCATGCTTGCTTATTCGGGCATCGCTCATGCTGGTTACATGCTCATGGGATTGGCGATTCTGACCAATGACGGCCTCAGTGCCATCCTGTTTTACATTGTTGTCTATCTAATTATGAATGTCGGCGCGTTCCTGGTCGTTGCTATGGTAGCCAACCATATTGGCAGCGAAGACATCGAGAGCTATCGCGGCCTAGCTTGGCGCGGCGCGGTTGTGCCGGCAGTTTGCTTTTCCATTTTCCTATTTTCGCTCACCGGGTTGCCTCCGTTCGCCGGATTCATCGGCAAATTTTTCCTGTTCGCCGCAGTTTTAAAAGAAGGCGGCGAATTCATCATCCTGGCGTTGGTCGCGGTAGCCAACAGCGTCGTCTCCCTGTACTACTATGCCAAGGTCGTCAAAGTGATGTTTTTGGATACGCCCGGTCCCGGCGATCAAGCAGTGGGCATTGCTCGCCACAACTTCACCTTGATGGTGCCGTTGGCGGTACTAACCGTTGTTTTGGGAATCTATTTCTCGCCTTTGAGCCAATACACCACGCAGTCACTGCGTTTTTTCGTGAAGTAAAGCGGAGCCTTTGGCGCCGTTTACGGAGCACGGACTGGTCGGCTGGCGCATCATGTCACCGGAATCATGATGTGGGTCTGGTAGGGTTCGCGTTGGGTTAACCGTTCATACCAGGCGCTGAGATTTTTCTGTTCCGGTCGTTCAACCGGCAAGTTGAACCAGCGATGCACCCAAACGCCCAGCGGGATATCCCCGATCGAGAATTCTTGGCCGGCTAAATATTTCTTCCCCTCTAGATGGTTGTCAACGATCTGCCATGCCTGGGAGCTCTTATCTAAGGCAGCTTCGATAGCTTTAGGGTCGCGTTTGTCTGGCGGAGTTCGAATGGTCGCAAAAAAAAGCGGTACGATAATGGGATTGAACGTGGAAAGCTGCCAGTCCATCCACCGATTCGCATTAGCTCGGTCTTCCGGGGTTGCCGGCAGGAGTTTTCCCCGGCCGTATTTTTCGACTAGATAGCGCATGATCGAGTTTGACTCCCACAGAACAAAGTCGCCGTCCTGAATAGTCGGCACCAAGCCATTGGGGTTCATATCCCGATAAGCTTGGTCTTTATTACCGCCATATTTTCCGCCCCAGTCTACTCGGTTGAATTCCAAACCAATCTCGCTGCAGCACCAGAGCACTTTTTGCACATTGGATGAGTCTGTGCGGCCCCAGATTTTAAGCATAAATACCTCCCTGCTTGTCGCTATATTAAGATCAATTCCTTATCACTAGTTCGGCTATAGCGACAACTATATCCGATCGAGAACTCGCCGGGCTTCGATGGAAGTTTTCCGAACATTAGCCGCGGAATTGCCGATATACGCTGTGCCACGCGTTCTGACTTTGAACGTCTACCGTTTCAATTACATATCTGCTACACAAGAGAAGTTTATTTTTGCCGAAGATAGTCCAGGTCATGCTGCAGCGAATTAGTCTTTTAGGTTTGACTTCCAT
>DASUVS010000335.1:0-15065 GCA_036378835.1 Binatia bacterium
TCTCGACGGCAACCAAGTTTCGCTGTCGTCGTTCAGGCAGAAGAAGCATGTGCTTCTCGAGTTCGGCAGCATCACCTCACCGTTTGTGGAAAGTTTCCTCCACTAACGAAACTTTACCGGAGATATCGAAATCAGGGCTTCCAGTTTGTCATAATCTATTCACGCGAAGCGCATCCCGGCGAGCATTATCCGCATCACCAATCGTTCGAGCAGAAAGCCGCTCATGCGCGAAAAATGCACGAGCTCGACAGGGTTGACGATATTCCCATCCTGCTCGATGACATCCATGGCTCAACGCATTCGGCTTATGGCTTGTTGCGCAACAGAGTTTACCTGATTGCCCGTGACGGCACGGTAGCTTACAAGTCGGACTGGACCGATGCCCACGAGATCGACGGCATGTGCGCCAGCATCCTTCGATTGGACGAGATGAAGGCGAGAAAGGTGCCGGTCATCCGGAAAGGAGTTTCAGAGAGATTGCACTGGATAGCGATGGATCCCGTGCAGCGGGAACAGGTTTACCGGCGCTCGGGAAACAAAGCCATCCAGGACTACTTCAAGGCGAAGGGAAGCTTGCCCTATGCAACGGATGCGAAGAAAGGGCCCTCATAAGTTCGTCACGACCGAGTAATTAGCAGCCATAAGTAACTGGCGTTCCCCGTCATAGAAAAGTCCGGGATCGAATTGCGGCAGTTACTACCCTGCGATTGAGTCGCTTGGAACGTGAGTTCACGCAAGCACAAACAATATACTCGAACTCTATCTTTCCCTGCTAGTTAATTGATAGGCTGGGTCATGGTCCGAGTTCGTCAACGCGATCTCTGGTTCTGCCTGGCTTTGATCGCAGCCGGGGTACTTTTATTTAAGGCAATGCCTACCCAATGGCAGCTCGATGAGTATCTTTCTTTCGTTACCCCCAAGATCGGCTACAGCGACGTTGAACGACACTACCATCGGCCATTTCAATCCGAGCTAGCATCAGCGTGGACACGTAGGAGCAGGACCGTTGTAGAATTTTCCTACATCAAGTTTGATCGCAAACAAAATACTCGCCTCTGGCCTTTCATCTTCACTGGAATCACACGATCACCGCCGGCTTCTCGTTAGCCGATAGAATTCAGCTGGTGCAGATTGCGACCCACTGCGCTTATCGCCAGGGATGTGGGTTGTCGTCTGCTTTTGGTTCGAGCTCATACCTGCGAGATCGCTCGGATCGAGAAGAATACGTCTACAACGGCTACGTTCAACAAAGGAGCTGAGAAATGGTTCGAGTACTAACCTACAGTGTGCTGCTGATAGTGGGAATGGTGCTATCGCAGTTGCCCGCCATCGATCATTTGAAGCCCGAAATTGCGGCGCTCACAATGATCTTTCTCGCCTACATAATGATTCAAGTCGGAATGGAATTTGAAATCGACAAAAATGACCTGCGAAAATATGGTGTTGATTACCTCGTCGCTATGGCTGCGGCGGCAGTGCCGTGGCTCACGGCTGCGGCATATTTCTGGTGTTTCTTCCACATCGGGACCGCCGAAAGCCTGTTGATCGGCCGCTTTGCCGCTCCGACCTCTGCCGGAATACTCTTCACGATGCTCGCCGCAGCAGGCCTTGCTGCAACGTGGACCTATAAGAAGGCACGAGTTTTAGCGATCTTCGACGATCTCGATACCATTTTGCTGATGATTCCACTGAAGATGATGCTTCTTGGATTTACACTCAAGCTGGTCGGGCTTGGCGTCGTGGTTATTGTCTTGTTGTTGGCGGCTTATTTTATGATCCATTGGCTGCGAGTTCCGACAAACAACTTTTGGGTTGCCGGTTATGCCGCACTTGTGTGGGGCTCGTGCGTGGCATTCGATTATGTCACCGAGTTGCACCTGGAAGTGTTGCTGCCGGCTTTCGCGTTGGGGTGCCTCATCAAGTCGGATCATTTGCATGGTTCCGAAGAGTTTGATCCGCACGCAAGGGGCCCCGAGCCTTGCAATCGGGAGCGGGAAGACGTGCTCGATCGCTTTATCAAAGGGTCCTTCATGTTACTTGCCGGCATGGCGCTTCCGCCGATTCAGTTCGGTGCAATCGGCATCGGCATCGTCGTTGTTCATGTGCTCGTTTTGACTTTCCTGATGAACATCGGCAAATGCGTTCCGCTAGCGGCTTACGGCGACCAGGCCAGTTTACGAGAGCGGGCGGCACTTAGTATCGGCATGTTTCCTCGCGGAGAGGTAGGTATCGGCGTGTTGCTGGTTTCATTAGAGATCTTTCACCAAACGGGTTCTGGGGACATTCCAGGCATCAGCGAAAGCATTTCTTTGGGTGGGCTCAGCCTGGCGTTGAATCTCTGTCTAACCGGCCTTTTCATATTGGCTGTGATACGGCTACTTAATTCGGCCACGGCTAACGACTGACAAAGCTCCAGTTAGCTTCGGGCGAGAAAGCGATAAACCGATTACGTTAAGCCGAGGGGGAGTTCGCTCGGCAAGCGATGCGAAGAAAGGTTCTAACCCTAATCCGACATTATTCTAACTCCGCGAGGCCAGCGAGCCCTACAGTCGTGGGCAACGGGACTGTGCCACGAAGACCGGCCCGCATTCCCCAAGGGTGATGTTTCGTAAGTCGAGGCCTTAGAGTCAACTGCGCGTTCGGGTGCCCCACGGCTTCCGGTCTCGCTGTCCTCGCTCACTGCTGACGGTGCCAACTATTGTTAGGGCTAATCAGTACGCACATCGATGATCCGCACTAAATGACGCAAGATCTTTCGGAACAAGAATTGTATTCTTTCAGAGCCACCGACGTACCCGAGACTTATAGTCAACGAATTCTTGGCCGAACTTTCCAGCCAGCGCTTTTTCCTCAGGTTCGATTTGGAACCGGTTCATGTAACAAATGAAAACAGGGAGAAAAATAAACGCCAGCGCATTCGATAAGAAAACTGCCCAGCCGACCAGGACTAAAAGAAAGCCTAGATACATCGGATTGCGGCTGAACTTGTAAATGCCCGAAACGACCAAAGACGATGACGATTCCGGCTTCATTGGATTGATTGTGGTTTTAGCTCGCCTGAAGGACGCAACGCCGACGATGATAATCATTGCGCCGGTGATCGCAAAACTCAACGCCAACGATTTGCGCCCGGGGAATACGAAGCTAAGCGCCGGCATAGCCCGTGAGACAAGCCACATGAGCGCAGCCAGCAACACGCCGACAGCCAAAGGCGGTACCTTCAATACGAGAACACGCATGGCGACGGTTTAAGCCCCCTCTTGGTTTTTCTTTGATGGGATAACCAAACGGTAGCCGATTCCGCTCTCAGTTCGTAACAGCTTCTCGCCTCGCTCCAAGCTGTCGATTTTCTTGCGCAGATGCGTCATGTAAACGCGCAAATACTGCGACTGCTCTTCGGCATTGGGACCCCAGACTTCACGCAGCAATTGCTTGTGGGAAACGATTTTACCGGCGTGCTGCGCAAGAATTTTCAGCAGGGCATACTCGGTGGGAGTGAGCTTAATTTCGTGTCCCTTCAGAGTGATGGCATGGTTGGTAAAATCGATGGCGAGATCTCCAGCGTGAAAAAACGGCTCATCCGCCGCTGAATTAGAACGCCGCTGGATGGCTCGTAAGCGCGCCAGGAGTTCCAGCGCTTCGAACGGCTTGGTCACATAATCGTCCGCCCCGGCATCCAAGCCGGCAACTTTATCTTCGGGGCCGTCCCGGACGGATAGAATCAAAACGGGCACCTGGCTCCACTCGCGCAGCCGCTTCAAAACGGTGATGCCTTCTATATCCGGAAGCCCAAGATCGAGTAACACAACATCCGGTCTTCTGAGCGCGACGTCGGCAAGTCCCTGTTTACCGTTTTCCGACTCAAGCACTCGATACTGATCTTCTTCCAACACAATGCGAAGAAACTTTCGGATCTGCTTCTCATCGTCGATCACCAAGGCTGTTGCATGATCACTCATGCCAAGCTCTCCATGATTTCTGGCCGAAGGATCTCCACCGGAATGCTGATGACGAATTCTGCTCCACCGCTGCTGCCGTTGCCTGCGCGCACGGTGCCGCCATGCGCCCGGACAAAACCGCCAACGATCGCGAGACCGAGTCCCGTCCCGCCAGGAGCGGCGTCAACGCCGCGGTAGAACGCATCGAAAATGCGCAGTAGATCGTCTTCCCGAATTCCTTTTCCCTGATCCAGTACCGAAAGAAGCAGTTGCTCCTGTGCCAGATGAGCGCCGATTGTGATGTTCGTCCCAGGCGGGCTGTTTGCGCCGGCGTTGAGCATCAGATTGCATAGGCATTGCTCCAAAAGAGGCTGATCGATTTTGACCATCGGCAAGCGGGTATCCACATCAACGATGATGTGATGCTCATGGAGCGATTCACCGGCGAGCTCGATAGCCGCTTGAATGAGCTCCTCCACATCGCACCAATCCAGCTTCGGCTGGATCACTCCCGATTCAATTCGGGTCATATCAAGCAAATTGTTGATGACACGGTGAAGACGCCGGACGGCTACTTGGACCTCCCGCAAAGTTCTTTGTTTTTTTTCATCGCCATTTGTTTGCCGCGTGATTGCATCGATGCCGGCCTGAACGGCGGATAACGGTGTCTTCAGTTCGTGCGAAACGCTTTGCAGAAGCGCACGCCTGAGGTTCTCCGATGCTTCGAGGACCTCCGCGCGCTTGAACGCTTCAACGATGTGGTTTTTCTCCAGCACCAGACCGATAAGCACCGCGAAAGCTTCGAGTAGCTCCCTCTCGGCCCGGTCCCAAGGCTTAGCGGCGGGCGGCCGAACCGCAAGCACGCCCATGACTGCAGTGCGCCCCTGCAACGGCATATGCAGCGCCGCGGCATCCGGAAAGTACGCGGTGAACTTCCCGGCCGGCACCCGATGGCTGAAGACCCATGCGGCAACGCCGTTCTCCCGGTCTGAAAGGTCAAATGAGCTCACTGCATGAGGTTCGGCCGAGAGTGAATGATTTTTTTGTCGGACGAAAAGCGCTGCCTTAGCAGCAAAAATCGAGTCAATGAGATTGACCGCGGCCGCAAGCCCGGTGTCTAAATCCGTTGCAAATGCAGCCTGCTGGGCAAGTTCATAGAGAGCAGCGGTGCGACGTTCCCGCTGCCGTTCGAGCATCTCGCTCCGCCGCAGCCGGCTGGTCAGATGCCCCATAGCTAAGGCGACGACAAAAAAAACCAGGAACATAATCCCGTCGTGGTATCTCTGAACATGAAAAGTGAAGTACGGCGGCACGAAAAGGAAGTTCCATAAGACGGCGCTGAATGCGGCCATTGTTAGAACCGGGCCGCGGCTCAACTTCAGTCCCAGAAGAACGACGAGAAGGAGATAAAGTAGGGCGACAGCTTGATAGCCCGCGAACGGCTCGATCAACCAAGCAGCCGCGGTCAATGCTAGGATGAGTGCGCCGGCTAAAGAAAATTCGTTAACGCTGGAGGCAGAAGGGATCCAGGCGGGTAATGAATTCAAGCGGAGACGGCGTCTTCGGGGTCGAACCAGTTCCGAATCGCGTGAGCCTATCACCATTTGGCTGAAGTATATCCGGTTTGGTCTATGGGATGTAAGGACTCGGACAGCGACACGTACTCCCAATAAGGAACTAGAATACCGTCCATTTCAGCCACAAGCCGGCAGCTCACGCGCTACTTCGCCGCCCGCCAACGAAGCAAAAACCCGGACAGGCAGGACCATCATTTCGTGGCCCTCGAACTGAAGGCGCTGTTCCAGAGTGAATGGCGTATGGTTATGCAGCAGGCGTGTCAAAAAGTTCTCCTCTTGAAACACCAGTTTCCCTGCAAAGAACACCGATCCGGGAAACTCGCTGGCTACAGACTTGCAGAGTTTCTCCAACTCATCCATGAGGTCTATTCCCAACCCGTAACGATACTCGGCGTACCAGCCCAAGCAGTTGGCAAAATCCACGAAGCTTTTCAGATCCTCTACTTTCATCCTGCTTAAGCTCTCTATCTCGTTAAGGCCCTTGAATCGTCCCGAGTCGATCACTGCGATTGAGACGAAAACGATGTTCTTGAAGTGATTCGGGAAAAGCCGGCCGATACTAAGGAGCGAATGAACCGCCAGGCCGTCGAAGTCCCTTACGATCAAAACCGCAGTGGGACCATCCGGGCTCTTTGCCGGCACCGCCTTCATCTCCGGCTCGAACGGGATGTTCATTAACGCGGCGTCGAGCCGCTTTAGCGCGCGGCGTACATGATCGTAATGCCGTCGAACCCAGTAACAGACGACAATGAAGCCCGCTGTCACTAGAACGGTGACCCAACCTCCTTCGGCGAACTTTAGAATCACCGTAATGATGAGAATGGTACCCGTGAACGATAAACCGAGGCCATTCACAAACAACCTTCGAAGCCAAAGCTTATCGGTGTGTCTCACTCGCCACCAGTGGCGGCACATTCCGAGCTGCGAAATGCTAAAAGTCAAAAAGACATTGATCGCATACATCACCACCAGCACTCTTACGTCCCCCTCGCTATAAGCGAGAAAAGCCAAGGAGGCCAGACCCATGAACCAGATGCCGTATCGGGTAACCAAGTGATCGCTCAGATGAGCAAACCGATGAGGCACCCAAGAGTCGACGGCCATATTGGAAAGCACCCGCGGTCCATCGATGTAACCAGCCTGCGCTGCGACGATGAGGATGGCGGCTTCGGTGACGAGGGTGACGATGACGAGAACATAGGCTAAATCCGGTGAAAAGAAACCTCCGTAGATTTTTGCAAACAGACTGGCGTTTAGAGTTTTGCCGGTTTCATGGGAGACCTGGTTCAATAGATAACAGAGCAGCAAACCGCTGGCGGTGAAAGCGAGCGATGCCGCCATATACAGCATGGTTTTTTTGCCGGTCGCAACTCGCGGTTCTCGTAAAACCTGCAATCCATTGCTGACGGCTTCGATGCCGGTATAGGTGCCGCCGCCCAGGCTATAGGCGTGCAGCACGATGAATAGAGTCGCCCACAAGCCTAAGCCTTGGATATCGCCGACCGTATTTTGATAGGTAGTCGACGCTAGCAGCGGAATCTCAGCTGCCTGAGGCAGGATGCCGAGGCCAATTGCGAAGATGTGCGCAACGACAAAAAGAAGAAAGATTGGCAGCAAAAAGAGGACTGACTCTTTGGTGCCGCGAAGGTTAAGATAGATCAAAAAAAAGATCAGGCCGAATTCTACTGCCAATTTAGACCCCTCAGGCGAAATGGGCAGGAAGCTGAAAATCTGATCGCCCGCGCTGGCTACGGAAATAGTGATCGTCAGCATGTAGTCCACAATCAAGGCGGAGCCGGAGACCAAGCCGAGCTTGGGGCCCAACAGTTTTGTCGCGACCAGGTAACCGCCTCCGCCCGTCGGAAAAAGAGCGATGATCTGACTATAGCTTGCGGATATGACAAAGACCGTCAGCGCCATCAGGAGCGCCAGCGGCAGCGCAAGAAAGAAATGATCGCCAAGAGCCAGATAGGCTTCTTCAGGGCCGTACGCTGACGAACTTAGACCGTCGGCACCCAGACCCACCCAGGCAAGAAAGGCGACCAGCGATACCTGATGAAACACTTGCGGGTCCAGAGGATCCTTGGGCTTGCCCAATAGTAAACTCTTAATCGACATCGATTTAGCGATCCTGGTTTGAGAACTTAACTGTGAAGTACCGGACGAACGGATTTCATAGGGTTGTAGGGGATGACCAAGACTGGACACTGAGCATGAGCGACGACATTGCAGGCGACGCTGCGACCGCGGAATAGTCTGAAACTTCTGCCCCACTCTCGGGTTCCGATCACGAGGAGATCGACATTTTCCAGACTCGCGGCGCGAACAATCTGCTTACCAATGGAATCTGTGCCATCCAATAATGAGGCTCTCGCCCTTACTCCGCTTGCATTCACTTGTGCAACGAGCCGGGATAAGGCCATCTCTGCTTCCGGCTTCTCGAAGGACTCAGCTTCAAACAACGGTATCGGAGGTGGGAGAACGTGAAGAAGCAAGAGATCCGCATCACTGGCCCTGGTGATCTGGATCGCCCAGTGAAGAGCGCCGTCAGAAGAGTTGCTCAGACTCGTAGGAAATGCGATTCGCCTGAGTGGCCCTGCCAACGGCCTATTCAATGCCGAGGGAACTGTATGCTGGTTAAGCGACAACGTGCCCATGTCGTCACTGTACCGGGAGTGGGAAACGCCGACTAATAAAAATCGTGGCTCAACAGGTTAAAAAAATGTTTAAACGGCATCCGTCATCTTGCTTCATCATGAGGGGTGCCGGTCGACAAACTAGCCGTTATCCTTCGATTTAGAGGCCGTAGAATCGGCAACGTGAGAGGTTGGAACTATGCAAGGCTGAAAGTACCTAATTGACAATCATCAACCGACAATCATGGGGTAGCTTCTTCATCAGACCTTTGACTACATGACCGCGCAGCATGTGATAAAAAGCCGACCGTCGCGACGCGCCAATGACGACGGCATTGACGTCGAGTGCCTTGGCTGCATTGGCAATCGCCTCGGCAGCGTTGTGCGACACCGCCCAAATCGGCACGATCTCGATCTGATTTTCACGGCCGGCTTGCAACGCCGCCTTGAGAGTTTGCGTTCCCTGCTCGTTAGGCATGTGCGGCGTGTCTCCCGCGAATAGTCCCGGCCACTCCTCGACATAAATACAATTCAAAGCGGGCTCGCCCCCTCCTCTGGCGCGTACGATCGCCTCTTTGATCAAGCGTGGGTTCTCATCGCGCAGCGCAAGGAGCGTCGATGAAGAGTAAAGCGGCTTTACTTCAACCGCTTCCGTCAAGGTCATGAGCCCTTTTAATTCGTCTTCGACAAGATCTTCGGAAGCGCGGTATGCTCTAGCTTGCAGCCGTTGGACAAACGGTATCTGAAGCAGCAAATCGACAAACCAGGCGCGGCGCACGCCCACGGCAATGAGCATACCAATGGTCGTAACTGCTCCGCCGAAATAAGTCGCCCGCTCTTTCTCGACAAGGTTCACTGCCCAGGCCACCAGGACCATGCCCGTGGTCAGGACTCCTAACCAGAATCCCCAATCACGCCTTCCCAGCTTCCAGCGGATCGAGTCCAGGCTCAGTGATGAAAATACAAACGCGCCTAGTAGACCGAACGCATACATATCTCCCAATATGTCGAGCTCCCCTCCGCTGAAGAAAATCACCAAGGCCGGGACGATAGTGGCAATGCCAACGGCAATGTGCGGTGTGTTGAAGGTAGGATTACGAACAGCGATGATTTGCGGCAGGAACCCGCCCTTTACGAGCGCCAGAAAAACATGATACGAGCCGATGATCGCGGTATTCGCGGCAAAGAGCAGCAGACTGGAGGCCGTCAAAACAACAGCCAATCTGATGCCGTAGCCGCCCGCGATCAGTCCTAGCTCAGAGATGAATCTCTCACTCTCGCTTGCCTTGAACTGTTCTGGTAACAAGCCGATCGATAATGCTGTAAGCACCGGCGCTGTCATTACCATGGTGACGATTACCGCGCCCATCGCCCAGCGGGTGGTTTGGCGCAGCGGCAGGCGCATAGCCGGACTAAGCTGGCTAATGCTTTCGAGTCCGGAGAACGCGAGCCAGGCGGAAGAAAACCCGACAAGCAGCTCGTACCTCGATAGTTCCTTGCCGGTGCCCAATCTGCTTAACACCGCTTGCCACTGTGATGCATCCATGCCGATAAACGCTGCGCCGATGACCACTAGATTCACCAGGAACGAAGCACAAGCCATCACCAGCGCCACCGTGGCGCTCTCGCGGATGCCGACGATATTAAGCGCCGCCAGGACGCCCACTCCGAGGCAGGCGAGCGCCACGATATGTGAGTCGATTCCCGAAAAAATGCTGCCGACATACTGGAATCCGGAAACAGCGGAAATTGCAGTCGTCAGGAAGTAATCAACCGTGATGAGCATCCCGCCCAGGCATCCCCACATCGGGCCAAAAGCTTTGGTAGTAATCGTGACGACACCACCACCTTCCGGATTGCGCCACGAGATCTCGATGTATTTCAATGCCAGCAGAATGAAACCGCCGGTGGTTAGCAAAACAAAGAACGGGGTCGCGTCTTTGACATGGCCATAGAGGATTCCGGGCACGTAATAAACCGACGTGCCGATATCGCAGAAGACGACGGCCCAGGCGAGAAACCAGTTGAGCTGCCGGGTGTTTTTACTCGGTTGCATAATCGGCCAAGAGGATTTGCCTGCAGCGGCTCGGCCTATCGATCAGGTCCGCGCCGAGCTCAAACTCATGTTCACTTGCAAAACCGTTTGATTCCGCGGTGCGTTAAGAATTGCGCCGCTTTCCGGATCCGCGCGTGGATAACTCACAGCTTGGCCATGCTATAGCCTATCCGGAGGGTTAAGGCCGCGCTAATTAAAATACTGGCTCAAGGTGTAAAAAAAACGTTAAGAGTGAAACCCGAGCCGCAACAAGGTAGCGGCTCAACCAGCACGGCCGGCCATGGCTCAGTTCCGGAAAGAATTGGAGGGCATGTGAGGAAAAGCGGATTGTTTCTGTTGTTGATCACATCGACGTTCATTGGATCTTCCGATTACGCGCCGGCGCAGGTGCGATCAAGCGCGGAGAAGGTCCGGGTGGTTTACAGCGCCATCGGCAGCTCGCAAAGCCCTTTGTGGATTGCCCATGAAGCGGGCTTATTTAAGAAGCATGGCCTGGATGCCGAGATTCTCTACGTTGCCGGCGGCTCGCGAGCGGCGCAGGTGATCTTGTCCGGCGAGGCGCCGATTGCCATGTTCAACGGCAGCTCGGTGATCAGTGCAAATCTCGCCGGGGCCGATCTGGTTAATCTGGCCAGCGGCATGAATGTGCTGCCTTTCTTCCTGGTCACCGGACCCGGGATCAAACAGATTGAGGATCTAAAAGGCGGAAAGGTTGCGATCACACGATTTGCTTCGGCAACCGACTTCGCTCTGCGTTTTGCCGCGGAAAAGTGGCCGCTCAAACCGGAGCGCGATTTTGCGGTGATACAGTTAGGCGGGCAGCCCGAAATGATGGCCGCGCTTAAGAGCGGCGCGGTGCAAGGAGCCATGCTCAACGCGGAGTTCACGATTCTCGCGCGTCGGGAAGGCTATCGCGATCTTGTGGACGTAGCTTCGCTGGGCCTGGTTTTTCCGGGTTCGGGAGTCAACACCAGCCGGTCTTTCATCAAGACCCGCCGCGATACCGTGTTGCGAGTCATGCGCGCTTATACCGAAAGCGTTCACCTCGGCAGAACCAACAAGAGCTTTGGAGTTAAAGTGCTTGGCAAATATCTCAAGAACCAGGACGTGCCGTTTTTAGAAGCGGTTCGCGAATTGTATCTGGGTCACTATATTCCTTGGCCTCCCTACCCTTCAGTCGAAGCCATGAAACGGGCGCTCGACGATGTCGCCGAAAGAGATCCCCGCGCCCGAGGCATGCGCCCCGAACAGTTCATCGATGCCACCCTAATGCAGGAGCTCGACAAGGAGGGGTTTATCAAGCAACTGGCGCGGTGAAACTTACAACAAGATTCTGTTCAAGGTTCAACGTTCAACGAGGGACAGGGCTGATCAAACGAGAAAAGTCGTCATCTCACCCGGCGCATTTACTTGAGTTTTTTCAGCTCTTGCAGAATTTGTTTGTTCGAAGCTCGGATGGTGTAATTTGTTTCAACGAATTTCCAGCGCACGACGCCTTGGCGATCAATCACGTAAGTAGCGGGGTGAGGCCAGCCTTTGCCGTCCGGGTTGAGAAGCCCATAGCGATCGATCACTTTGTGATCGGTATCTTGAAGCAAGGGAAAGGTTTGGCTGCCATTGTTTACTGCTTGAAGTCTTTGCCGCAGCTTTTTCGAATCCTCATGACTATCGATGCTTACCGCCAGGATTTGCGATTGCGCACTGTCTTGTTTGCTTAGCAGAGTTTGCAGCTCGCCGAGCTGCGCGACACAGTAGGGTCACCAGTGGCCGCGATAAAAAATTAATACGACATTCTTTTTGCCGCGGTAATCGGCAAGGCTGACGTTCTTGCCTTCGGAATCCTCGAGGGTAAAATCCGGCGCGGGCTGCCCAACCTTGACCCGTTCGAGATCCGTTGCTAACGGGTTGCTTCCATCCTTCGCAGCGGTTTGGGCGGAAACCGTAGCTTGGATCGGCAGGATCATAAGAGCGAACAGCAAAATCAATGCTTTCATCAGGATTCTTTGCCTCCTCCGAAAAACGTAGATCGACCGGTCCGATTATGTCACAGCTTTTTCGCGAGGCAAAACATGAGAACGAAAAAGCCGGTACGAAATAGCGCGAAATAATCCCGGCATGAAGCGCTTGATGGCGCACATCAACGCGAACGAGCGCGGCGTTATCATTTCAAAGCGCTTATTCTCGATGATTGTCATCACCCTTCGAGAGACCGACTCAGGGGTGATGATCATAGTTTCCGGCGACTTCGGCGAAGTTTGCGCGAAGCTCCGGTTGAATGCGGTTTTCACCGGACCCGGGCTAACCACCGAAACCGCGATGCCGCGCGGCCTGAGCTCGTGATAAAGACTTTCACTGAAACCATTGATCGCGAACTTGGAAGCGCAATAACCCGCCATATTGAGGGTGCCAATGTGCCCGGCTACGGAGGAGATATTAATGATATGACCACGCCCCCTGGCAATCATCGAGGGCAATACCTCGTAGGTGCAGTAAACTGTGCCGAGGTAGTTTGTGCGCATGAGCTCTTCGATTATGTCGAGCGGAGTTTCAAGGAACGGCTTGCGCATGCCGATGCCGGCATTGTTGATGAGAATGTCGATAGCTGAGAATTGTCCGAACACTTGACTAATCATTTGCTGAACTTCTGTCCGGGAGCCGACGTCACAGCGGATGGCGATGGAGCGCGGGCTGGCGCGCCGGAGCTCAGTTAGAACCTCCTCGAGCCGAGCCGGCGATCGCCCGCTCGCAATAATGACCGCACCACGCGCTGCTAGGTCCAGTGCTAGGCGTTTGCCGATACCGTCCGATGCGCCGGTAATCAAAATGACGCGATCCGTAAAGTTCATCCGACGTTTCTAGGTTAGCTCACCCGGTAATGTTATGCTGAAAGGAAACTATGTCGGACATAAAGAGTCAATATGAGCTCCGATAACGGTCACACGTACAACGGGGGCCCGGCGCGGCGCCGTGTAGTGGTTACCGGAATTGGCGCCATTAGCCCGAACGGCATTGGCCGTGAGGCCTACTGGAAGTCGCTTCGTTGCGGCCGCAGTGGCGTCGATTTGATTTCGCAGTTTCCGACTGACGAGCTCTCGTGCCAAATCGCCGGTGAAGTAAAAAACTTTCGCGCCGAGGATTACTTGCCGCCGCAAGATTTGCGCCGCGTCGGGCGAGCGGTGCCGCTGCTGCTCGCCGCCACCGCCGAAGCCTTGACTGATGCCGGTATCGTTTGGCAGCAGTTGAGCCTCGATGAAAGACGATCCTGGGGTGTCATTGTCGGCAGCGGCGGTGGCACGCCGGATTTCACCGAAGAGCAGTACCGCCTGTTTTTTTCCAACCAGATGCGCAAGGTGAGCGCCTACAATGTCTCGGGTTCAACCCCCGGCAATGTCTCCAGCGAGGTCTCGCTCCGTTTCGACCTGCGCGGCCCGAGTCATCTCATCTCCACGGGCTGCACCAGCTCCACTGACGCGCTCGGCTATGCATTCAACATGATTCGGTTCGGTTTGGCCGAGCACCTGGTCACGGGCGGCACCGATGCCACAATCACGCCGGGAATCATGCAGGGCTTTTGCGTGATGCGAGTCGTCTCCTGTTCACGCAACAACGAGCCGCGCTGTGCTTCGCGCCCGTTCGATCGCAGCCGCGACGGTTTCGTGCTCGGCGAAGGCGCTTGGACCTTGGTCTTCGAAGAGCGCCGCGCCGCTCTCGCCCGCGGAGCAAAAATTTATGCGGAAGTTCTCGGTTATGGCTCGACCTGTGATGCTTATCACCGGGTGCGCCTCGATCCCAATGGTGAAGAGCCGGCACGAGCTATGAGCTTGGCGATCCAAGACGCTGGCATTGCCAAGGACGAGATTGGTTACCTGGCACTGCACGGTACCTCGACAATTCTCAACGACAGGACCGAAACCGTGGCCGCCAAGCTTTGTTTTGGCCGGCGCGCTTACGAGATTCCCATGAGCTCCGTGAAATCCATGATTGGCCATCCGCAGGGCGCGTCCGGCGCAGCCGGCGTGGTTGCCGCAATCATGGCGATGAATCACAAATTTCTGCCGCCGACCATCAACTGCGACGAGCCGGATCCGGAGTGTGACCTTAACTATATTCCCAATCGGGGCGTGGCCCGCGCCGTCGATATTTCGCTGTGCAATTGTATCGGCTTTGGCTCGAAGAACTCAGCCTTGGTAATCGCTCGGGGAGAGATGTGAAGCGCAGCATGGCGCGTGAGATGATGGACTCGCCGGACAATAGCCCGCGCGAGCTTCTGGAAGATGATCTGCGCAATTTGCGAATCATCAATCGATATCTCGGCAACCACCGAGTCGTGCTTGGCGGTCTGGCGCGGCTAATCGAGGAGCAAAAGTTAAAGCGGTTTTCGTTGCTGGATGTCGGCACGGGCAGCGCCGATATCCCGGCCCTCATTGCCTCATGGGCACGGCGTTATCATCTCATCGCTCGGCTGATCGGTCTTGAGCCGGAACCGGTGACCCTGCGAGCAGCGGCCAGCCAGATTCGTGATTATTCGGAGATCACGCTGATACGAGGCGATGCCCGGGCGCTGCCGTTGGCGTCGGGTGCCGTGGATTTCGTGCTCTCATCGCAGATGCTTCATCACTTTTCCGAACATGACATCATCAATTTGCTCAGGGGCTGGTCCCGTGTGGCGCGCCGGGCGATTATCGTTTGCGATCTGGTGCGCCATCCGGTGGCGTACCATGGCATTCGTCTGGTCACCAAGGTCTTGACCCGCAACGTTATGACCCGCACCGATGGGCCGCTCTCCGTGCAACGGGCATTTACCTTGGAAGAATGGCGCGACTTGTTCGAGCGTGCCGGAATCGGTCCGTTTCGACTG
>DASUVS010000336.1:0-8979 GCA_036378835.1 Binatia bacterium
ATCTATCTGTTGCAACAGAATTCAAAAAAAGAGGGCGACTGCATCTGCGGCCGCCCTCGGTGTAAGCACAACCAGAGTTTTTCCTAAGCTTCGATAACTTTCTTCCACTTGTTATAAATCTTCTCGCGCAATTCGGGAGATGACTCTGCCACCGGCGGGAACTCTTTCATCCATTCAAACGGCCGGCACGCATCGATGACCGCCCGAGAGTTGAAACCCTTTTTGCTCGGATGGATGCGCGGATCGAGAGGACCGCTCCAGCAACGGCGTAGGATCTCGATAGACTCCACCGGATCCGAACGGCTCGCCAAAGCCCAAATAACATCGAACGTATTTGTTGGATCGATGTCGTCGTCGACGACGATCACATAGCGGCCGAGATAAGCGCCGGCATGGACCTGCGACGCTGCCAGCATGGCTTGACGCGCGTGGCCCGGATAACGTTGCTTGATCGAAATGATGTTGAACAAACGGCCGCCGCCGGCCTCGTGGCACCATACACCCTTGACATCGGGCACGCCGCATTTCTCAACCTGTTCCCAGATCAATGCCGCTTTGACCATACACTTGGCGATTGAATAATCAGACGGCGGCCGGCCGGGGCGCGCGCAACAGAGAATCGGATCATTGCGGTAATAAATGTTTTCGACCCGGACTACCGGTTCCGGACGGCTCGAGCTGGCATAATACCCGGTCCACTCCCCAAACGGTCCTTCCGTCTTGCGGTCGGTGGGATCCATCCATCCTTCGATAACGATTTCTGCATTGGCGGCAAATGGTAACCCGGTGGCTTTACCTTCGATGATTTCGATGGGAGCGCCCTTAAGCCCGCCGGCATAATCAAATTCGCCCACACCGTAATCGATCTCGTTACCCGAAACCATGAACAACACAGGGTCCTGACCCACCGAGATAACAACCGGGCAGGGTTTTCCGCGTTCGAAGTATTTGGCGCGTTGAATACTGCCATGCTTACCGGGAGAAATGTACAACCCCATGCTCTTTTCGTCATGAACCATGCCGCGGTACGCGCCGAAATTGACCCAGCCTTCATCCGGGTCTCGCGTGGTAACCAGGCAGGCAGTGCCGATGAAGCGTCCGCCATCGAGCTCGTGCATAAACGGCACGGGGAACTTGAGGAGATTGACCTTGTCACCCGAATCCACATTTTCAAGAATCGGACCCTTGGTCACTACTTTATGTTTGATCGGCTCGTGGGCAACCAGCTTCTGGCGGAAGGCTCGTACCAAGTCCAGATTCGAGAGTTCCAGCGGCAGCCCGAGATTTAACGCCATTCTTTTAAATGAGGCATTCTGGGCGAAGAGAGTGCGAAATCCTTTCGGATAGCCGGGCACGTTATCAAAAAGTACCGCCGGCACCGCCCCACTTTTAGTCTCGCGCGAAAGAAGCTCCGCGAGCGTGCCCATTTCAAGATTCCAATCGGCGCCGTCGATTTTTTTTAACTCGCCGAAACTGTCAACAATCTCGAGCCAGTCACGTAGATCAGTGTATTTCGGTGTTTTACCGGCTTTGATTTCATCTTCGGCTAGTTTTCTAGCCTCTAGTGCTGTCATTACAGTACTCCTTTCGCCTGTGGGGATTCTTTATCGTAGTTCGCTACCATCGTTTCTTCAACACCCTCCGTATCATCCGCCGGCAATCCATTGCAACTCTTGGGGTCCAAGTGCAAATAAACTTTATCGCCAGGATTCACCGACTGAAATGGGTGTGTGTGAACAGCGAGAATATCCTCACCTACCGCGATTTTGCATTGGTAGGAATCGCCCATAAAAATTGCTTCGGCGACAGTGCCCTCCAGCACGTTTTCCAAGCTCTGCGGTTTCTCCTTGTGCAACGGTATGTTTTCCGGCCGGATCGAAATGACCGCGGCCTGGTCTTTCTTTAGCCCGGGCGCGGGAATAAAGCTCAATATACCTTTTTTGGTTTCCATCTTGCCGGGCCTGCCGTCACCGTCAACATCAAGAACTTTTCCATTGATGAGGTTGGTGAGCCCCAGAAATGTTGCCGTAAATCGCCGTTTGGGTCGAGTGTAAAGTTGGTGCGGCGACCCGACCTCAATCAGCGTCCCGCCATGCATGACGGCGATCTGATCTGAAATTGCCAAAGCTTCAGCTTGATCGTGCGTTACGAAGATCGTGGTAATATTCGTCCGTCGCTGCAAAGCTTTGATTTCCGAGCGCATCTGGACGCGCAGTTTTGCATCGAGATTGCTGAGCGGCTCATCCAGTAACATAACTTTAGGCTCATTGATCAGAGCACGGGCGAACGCAACCCGCTGCTGCTGTCCGCCGGAAAGTTTCGGAGCGGGGCGATCTTCCAGTCCGTCAAGTCCTACAATCCTGAGAACGTCCTTTACCTTGCGCCTGATCTCGTCCTTTGATCTGCGTTGAATCGTCAGTGGGTACGCGACATTTTGAGCAACCGTCATGTGCGGCCAAATTGCGTAGGATTGAAACACCATGCCGATCGGACGTTTATTGGTCGGAACATAAACGCGTTCACCCGAAGCGAAAACCGTTTGTCCGCCGATGCTGATCTTGCCACCGTCCGGTCTCTCTAACCCAGCGACACAGCGCAAGGTGGTAGTCTTGCCGCAGCCGCTTGGTCCCAAAAACGTATAGAGCAATCCCTCCGGAATGTTCAGCGATACGCCCTTTAGAACGTGAACCCGTTCCTTGTCCTCGCCGAAATATTTTTCGAGGGCCTCGATCTGAACCATGTCTCTCTTATCTGCCATATCTCCTCCGCAATGGGTGACGGCGATCCGGATCGCAAATTTAACGACGCGATTGACTTACTGCGCGATCCCCATCTTGGCTCCCAGCTTACGCGCGATAAATGCCATCACAAGAAGCAACAGAACCATCAGGACTCCTAATGCACAAACGTAGGTGTATTGCCCACCTTCCCACAAGTCAAATGCCATAATGGAAAGAACCGTGCTGTTGTAAGAATAGAGTAAGATGGACGTGGAAAGCTCGCGTAATGCAATGATACTGATGTAAATCCATCCCGCGGTAAAACCGGGCATCAACAGCGGCAGAATGATTTTCTTAAAGGTTTGCAACCAGGTGCCGCCAGCCGTGAGGGATGCCTCTTCGAGTTCCTTATTGATCTGAATCATGGATGCCGATGCCGCTCGTATTCCGTAGGGCATAAACTTGGTGATGTAAGCTAGCAACAATACCCACATCGTGCCGTAGATCGGAATCGGCAATGTGAGATATACCCATATCAAGCTGACACCCAGTACGATCCCCGGCATGGCAATCGGAATGAAGGTCATATTGTCCAACAGCGCTCGTCCTGGAAGCCTGGTTTTTACAGTTACCCAGGCGATCACCGAGGTGAGCAGCATCACCAAGGTTGCCGAACCCACGGACAGATAAAAACTGTTCTTAAAGGCAGTCACCGCAAGCGGATAGTTCAAGATGTAATGGTAATTTGCCATTGTCATCTTGCCCATGAGCTCAAGCGACGGAACGCCGTAATACGGAATGAACGAGGACCACAGCAGCACAAACACGGGCAGAACCACGGCTAGGAAGAATATAAAAAACGACAGCGCGCAGGTAAAATATTTCCACTTACCCAGGTCGATTACCCGCGGACGATAACCCTTGCCGGTAACGGTGGCGTAACGCTCCTCGCGCCGTGTAATCCTGCCGTAGATTAAAACGCCAATGCTGCTGATGACTAACAGCGTGACCGCGTAGGAGCCTGCCAGCCCGAAGTCGGATGGAAACTGGTGGATGGCTAGAAAAATCTTGGTTGTGAAAACCGAAATCTTCGCCGGCACCCCGATGAGCGCAGGAACTTCAAATGCCTCAATGCCGCGAATAAAGACGATCAACAACACACTGAATAGGGCCGGGCGCATCAGCGGCAGGGTAATCCGCTTGAAGGTGGTCCACGTGCTCGACCCAGCAGTTAACGCCGCTTCTTCGAGAGAAGTGTCCATATTACGAAGGGCGGCAGACATTAGGAGAAACACCAGCGGATAGTCGTGGATCGCCTCCGCCCAGATCATACCCCACATGGAATAGACGTTGAACGGCGCAGATTCCAGCCCGAGGAGTCCTTTGAGGGTCAAATTGATCAATCCGATTTTAGGACTGAGAAGAAGAATCCACGAGATCGTGCTGAGAATCCCCGGGATAATAAAGGGGACCAACGCCATCACGACGAAGACTTTTTTAAACGGAGTATTGGTTCGTTCGCTGACCCACGCCAGGAACGTTCCGATCAAACAGGTGAGCGCGCAGGTGCCGACGGCAAAGTAGAGCGAATTGAGAAAAAGAAGGTAAAATTCCTTATCGAAATAAGCCCTGACGTAGTTCTGAATCGTGTAGGTAGCACCGGGTTCGCCGATGGGAGCGCTTCTTATGCTGCCGTAAAGCAGCATAAGAAGCGGAACGCCGGCCAGGTAAACAACAAAAATGATAGCGCCGATCAGAATCAGGGTCTGGGAGTTTGGACGCCGCACCCTTAACTCCTGAACGCTGGCGCTATGCGTCGATATTGTGCACGACTTGGTCTTGAACCATGGTTTTCTTGACTTCTTCCTCAATCATGGTCCAAAGATGATCTTCATATTCCAAAAATCTTTTGTCTCGTTTGACGGCGAGCGGTCGAGGACGCGGAATGTCGATCTTCATCATTTCCTTGACTCTGCCGGGTCGCGCGCCAAACACGATCACGCGGTCGGCCAAATAGATGGCTTCGTTGATCTGATGCGTGATAAACAGCACGGTCTTTCCCGACTCGCGCCAGATTCGCAGCAACTCGGACTGCATAATTTCTCGAGTCTGCGCATCAAGTGCAGCAAAAGGCTCATCCATGATGAGGATCTGCGGATCAACGGTGAGCGCCCGAGCTAGATTACAGCGCTGCTGCATACCACCGGAAAGTTCATGTGGATAGTGATCTTCGAATCCGGCAAGCCCGACCAATTTGATGAACTTCTGGGCCCTGTCTTTGCCTTCACTATTATCGAGGCCCTGACATTCCAAGCCGAAGATCACATTCTTAAAAACCGTTCTCCACGGCATCAGGCAGGAATCCTGAAAAACCATTCCACGATCGGTTCCGGGCCCGGTTACCGGCTGACCGTCAATCATCAGTTGTCCGCCGGTCGGCTTGAGCAACCCATCGGCAAGATTGATAAAGGTGGTCTTGCCGCAACCGCTAGGCCCGACGATGGTGACAAATTCACCTTCGTCAACCTGGAGATTGACGTTATCAAGCGCAAGCAGCCGACCTCCGGTGCGCGGCTGGTAGTATTCCATCCGTAGATTGACTGCTTTAAGTTTCGTTTGTGCCACAAGGCCTCCTTAAAAATTTCTTCCTAGGAAAACGCTATTGAGGACTATACTTTTATCCACCAGCAGACCGCAAAACGTCGTACATTTAGCAAAATAAAATCTTTTTTCAAGCGTTGTCTCGTAAGTTTTTTCAAGTGTTATCCCATAAGATTGACAACGGTTAGGCGATTCGGTAGCTTTCCCAAACACAATTTGCATAAAATATTTTATGCAAATTCAGGTCGATGGATGATCCGCTGAAGCAATCAAAAACTAAAGCGCGCGGCACTGAAAATCTTTCGGCTCGCGTCTACAACGAAATCAAGAATCTAATCTTGTGCAATGAAGTCATGCCCGGACAAAAGCTCCATCATCAGCAACTCAGCGAACGGCTCGGCGTCAGTAGAACTCCTGTTCGTGAAGCGTTAACTCGACTAGTGCAGGAAGGATACGTTGCGTTTCTGCCGAATCGCGGTTTTACCTGCAAAGAAATTAGAATGCAAGAGGCCGAAGAGCTCTATGAGCTTCGTGAAGCGCTTGAGGCATTTGCGGTGCAAAAGGCGATTGAAAACCTAACCGACACGGGGCTTGATAAGCTGCGCTATAAGATGGAGTTGTACGGCAGCGACGTGCAGAATCGGTTCACCAGAGAAAGGCTGATGTACGATCAAGACATTCACCTGGAGATTGCTCGTTTAGCCGGCAATGAGACCTTGGAAAAATCCCTGGGCCATGTTTTTGAGCGGATCGTCCTGAAACGCAGAACCGACGGGCTCTATGACGCCGCGCGCGGCGTTAACGCCCATCAACAGCATCTACGGCTCTTGCGAGCGATGGAGCAGCGCAACGTCACGGAGGCGGTCAGCATCGTGCGGGCGCACATCCGCAAAGGAAAACAGAACGTGCTTTCAGATTTGGAGCAAAGGCTGGCAATCCGTAAACGCGCAACAGCAACGGTCGAAGAAAGAGAAAAACAAACATACAGAAAGGAAGAGAAATGGCCGCAGATTTAGTGATAAAAAATGGTTGGGTGGTAACACCCGAGGAAACATTTCAAGGCGGGGTTGCCATCAGCAACGAGAAAATCGTTGCGATCGGCGCGAACGATGTATTGCCTCAGGGGAAAGAAGAAATCGACGCCAAGGGGAAACACATTCTTCCGGGGATCATTGATGGACACGTTCATTTCAGGGAACCAGGCATGACCCACAAGGAGGACTTCACCACCGGGTCGACGGCTGCCGTTTGTGGCGGAATCACCTCGGTCGTTGACATGCCGAACACCGTTCCCCCTACGGCTCAAGCCGAGCAGGTGAAAATAAAACAACAGCTGGGCGAGGCCAAGTCACTGGTCGACTTCGGCGTCACCGGCGTGGTTGTGCAAACCAACACCAAAGACATTCTGCCGATGGCCGACGCCGGCGCCATTGGCTTCAAGATTTTCTTCGGTGAGACCATCGGCAATCTCCCTTTCCCGGACGATGGCATGTGCATGGAGGCCTTCGATTACATCGCGCAATCGAAGTTGCCGCTGGGAATTCACGCGGAGAACCGCCAGATCATGGCGTACTGCACCAATAAGCTAAAAAGCGACGGACATAACGAGGCCCGGTACTGGGAGGCTTCTCGCCCGGATATTTGCGAGGCAGAATCCGTTCATCACGCGATCTTCTTCGCGGAGACGTTCGGCACCAAGTTGCATGTCTTTCATATGAGCTCCAAACAGGCAGCCTACATGGTGCGTGATGCCAAAGCCCGAGGTATGAGGATCACCGCCGAAACCGGCCCCCATTATCTCCTGCGCGAACCCAACGATATGGATCAAGTCGGCTCATTGCTGAAAATGAACCCGCCGGTGCGAACTAAGGATCACGGCGAGGTTCTGTGGCAGGGTCTTCGTGAAGGATTCGTCGACATGCTAGCCACGGACCATTCACCGCACACGCTTGAGGAAAAAGGTTCGGACATTTATGGAAAGCTCACCAAACCGGCGATCTGGGACTGCATCTCGGGTTTCTGCGGGGTTGAAACCGGTGTTCCTTTGATCTTGACTGAAGTGAACAAGGGTCGCTTGACGCTGAACCAGTATGTCAAAGTAGCGTGCGAAAATCCGGCTAAGGTTTGGCAGGTCTATCCAAAAAAGGGCGCCATTAGGCTAGGCTCGGACGGCGATATCACCATTGTCGATATGGACAAGGAAGGCACCATCGACGTCAATAAACTGCACAGCAAGAACAAGCCCTCTCCATGGCACGGTTGGAAAGTCAAAGGTATGCCCGTATGCACAGTTGTGCGAGGTCATGTGCAAATGCGCGACGGTGAACCTTGTGGTAAACCGATCGGGCGCATGCTCAGGCCTTTGATCTAGTTTTCAAAGTCGATTCTCAGCAAAGGTCCAGCGGCATAAGCCGAATGGGTTCCAGTTAGTTGTTGACGTGTTCTTTTCGTCCTGGATCGCAAAATTGGTTTGGCCGCTGGCCGCGCGCGTTCGCAAGGAAGTAGCCGATGAAACGCACCGAAGCTTTCGAAATGTACCAACCGAGTACCCTTAGAGAGGCGAGCCTGCTCCTGAAAGAGAAAGGCCCTGGTGGCCGTTTTCTCGCAGGAGGCACCGACCTCGTGATCGCGATGAAGGAGAAGGGGTTGGTGCCGAAATATGTTGTCGATCTCAAAAGGCTTCCAGGCTTATCCGGCATCCGTGAAAATAGCGACGGCAGCATTACCATTGGTGCGTTGACGACCATGCGTGAGATCGAGATATCTCCGCTGCTCACCAAGAAGTATCCTTTTCTTTGCCAAAGCGCGGCGGAAGTGGGTTCAATTCAGATTCGCAACCGGGCAACCATCGGCGGCAACATGTCGAACGCCACGCCTTCCGCAGATGTCGCGCCAAGCCTGATTGCACTTCAAGCTACAGCAAAGATTGCCTGCGCCCGCGGCGAACGCAGCGTAGCGATCGAAGAATTCTTCCGCGGTCCCGGGCTGAATACCATGGATTCGGACGAGATTCTTACTGAAATCACGATCCCGAAAACGAGCCCGCGGCTCGTCGGCGACTACATCAAGTTCTCGCCCCGCGAGATGATGGATTTGGCATACGTCGGTATCGCCGTAGCGTACATACTCGGCGAAAAAGAAAATAGATGCTCGCAAGTGCGGATTGTTCTCGGCGCCGTCGCTCCGACCCCGATTCGCGCGAAAAAGGCGGAAGCCGCACTAGAAGGCCAAGTTCTCTCCGAAGACTTGGCTGAGAAGGTTGGAGCGATCGCCGCGGAAGAGGCAAGACCGATCAGCGACGTTCGCTCATCAGCGGATTATCGGCGCGCCATGGTCGGAGCTATGACCAAACGGGCGCTGCTCAATGCAACGGTCGGTCCGGCGAGGTCCTGGGTCGAGCGGCGCGACCGTAGATATTAAAACGGCAGATTGGAGTGATGGAGTAACGGAATGTTGGGCCGGACTTGTGAAATCGGTACTCCAACACTCCATTATTTCAATTTGGGTTCCAGAGGGCAGTCATGAATACGAAAATCCAATTTACGTTGAATGGGAAAAGCATCACAAGGGAAGTTGCCAGTCATCGTCTGTTGCTCGACTTGCTCCGCGATGAAATCGGGCTTACCGGAACCAAGGAAGGCTGCGGCACCGGCGACTG
>DASUVS010000337.1:0-11960 GCA_036378835.1 Binatia bacterium
CTTCGGCCTTGGCGCCCGCGTAAAGGATCTGTTCGCGGTCTGCGCCCATATAGCTCACCAACTCGCTCAGGGTTGCCGGCTTGCGCGTCTGGGCCGAGGCCGGAGATGGGAAAACGATAAGG
This sequence comes from Binatia bacterium, assembly GCA_036378835.1. Taxonomy (GTDB): domain Bacteria; phylum Desulfobacterota; class Binatia; order UBA9968; family UBA9968; genus WHTF01. The sequence continues at coordinate 123 of DASUVS010000337.1, forward strand.
GCGAGGATCAGTGCGACCACTTTCATTTTCAAAGCCCTCCCGGATTTGTGGTTTTTCGCGGTGCTTGCCCTATATCGCCCGCGGAGGTTTCAGTCAACGTAGTCCCGCAAATTTCCAGGTCGGCACGGTCAAGGACGCACCAAGGGGTTCTCTGCCGCCATCAGGCTCAAGTCTGCGGCGGGACAGATTTCTCTTGCGCTATGAAACCAACTTTCTAGAAGGTCGACAGGTGCTCTTCGACCGTCATGCAGTGGGAGAGGTGTTTAGCTTACGGTCTTGTAAGCGATAGACGCGAAGCAAATCGGCCTTCGTTCTATTTCAATCGCCAATTCTTTGCTTCTCGTCGATGAGCTTATGAACCCGCCGAGAGCGTGACTGATTCGAACGACTTCTGATTTTTGAAGTCTAGGGCTTCCATGGAATTTGTATCGACTCAATCCATAAGCTAAAAGCGGTGCATGGACTTGAATCGAATCGAGATTGATAAGACAGGCTTGCTCTTCTTCGATATTTTGAACGGCTACTATCATCAGGCGAGCGCGGCTGCGAAGGCGCGCAAGAAGCCGATGATCGACAACGCGGTGCTCTTGATGAAAGCGGCGCGGAAGGCGCACATTCCGATTCTCTTTGCCAAGGGGCATCATCGGGCGGACGAGGGCACGACGGTTTTGATCAATACCGATACCAATATTCCGTTGAAGCCGTGGCCCGATGGTATCGTCGCCATGGTCAAACCGAACACCGTGGAGGGGCAGAGCAGCGCGGAAGTAATTCCGGAGCTCGAGCCTAGTCCCGATGACTATCATCTGCCGAAGCATCGCTGGAGCGCATTTTTTCAGACCTATCTCGACCTCGCCCTGCGATCGAAAAAAATCGACACGATCATTATCTCGGGCGGTTCGACCGACGTTGGTGTCGCATCCACGGTATTCGCCGGGCGCGACATGGACTACAACTTCATCGTGGTCCGCGATGCGTGCGCCACCAACCACGATCAACGGGCGCACGACGTTCTGATGGATCTCATTTTTCCGCGCATGTCGCGGGTGAGAACCACGCAGCAGGTCTTGCAGATGATCGAGGATGCCGGCCGATGAGCTGCGCCGACAGAAGCCGCCCGTTGCGCTTTTCTTTGGTGAAAGTGTTCGCGTTCGTTGTCTTTCTCGCCTGCTGGAGTGCCAACGCCGCCTATGGAGATAGCGAGGCTCTACTCGCCGATTTGAACCGCAAGTCGCCGGAGGAAAGGCTAAAGATTCTGACGGAGGGCGCGAGGAAGGAGCGCGTGCTGTCCTTTTACGGTTCGGCTCCGGTCAGCAACTCCCAGGACGTCATCAGGGCTTTCAACAAACTCTATCCGTTCATCGAAGTCCGCTATACCCGGCTCGGCGCGCCCGCCCTGGTGAGCCGGTTGAGCACGGAGTATCAAGCCGGACTGCACAACGCCGATCTGATCTCGATCCGAGGGACTTTGTTTCCCGAGCTGATCGAGAAAAAAGTCGTCGCGAAATACACCAGCCCGATGGCGGCTGTTATGCGTCCGGGCTTCGTCGACAAAGAAGGATACGTCTCGAGCCTCTATTCGACCGGCTATGCCTTTATCTACAACACCCGGAACGTCACAGCGGCGGAAGTGCCGCGGTCGTTCGAAGACCTGCTCCATCCGAGATGGAAGGGGCGGCTGGTCATGGATCGGGAAGAGTACGATATCTATGCCGGCATGATCGGCGTCATGGGCGAGGCCAAGGCGAATGTTCTAATGAAAAGGCTCGTCGAAGAGCAGCGCCTTACGTTTAAGCGCGGCCACACGCTGATCAGCCAGCTCGTCGCTGCCGGCGAGCACGATCTTTTCGTCGACGGCTACGTGCAGAACGCGGTGCAGCTTAAAGCCGCCAATGCTCCGGTCGAGCTGAGCTTCACCAATCCGACGCTCGTAAAACCGCCTTCGGCATTGGCGATCGCGGCCAAAGCGCCTCACCCGTATGCCGCCGCGTTGATGACGGATTTCTATCTTTCTCGAGAGGCCCAGGAAATCCTTGCGCAGAAGCTGGGCTACTGGACGGTGCACAAAGACGTTCGCTGGCTGCGAGAGTCCCCTCACGGCCTTCACATCGTGCCGCAATTGGAATGGGGCCGAAAATACAACCAGCTGGTCCAGGATTTCAGAAAGATTGCTGGGACGTGACCGAGGTGTTCGGCACGACGAAATAGCGCAAGCTCGGGGCAAGCATCAGTAGCACAGTAGGGTCATAGGGTCAGGTCCTGCGTTACGACAATTGAAGGTAAGTTGGGGTCGCCCATGACAGCCCGTGACAGCAAAAGGAGCCCGGTACGATTGGAATGCCCGATTGAGCTCTCACTGCTTATAAAGCGCTTGGATGAATCCGCTCTCTTCGAGTTCCTTGATGAAGCGCAACTCGACGAAGTCCGTGGGGCGCGCCTCTTTGGCTCTGTCGCCCAGCGACTCCAAAACCGCTTTAATCCCTTCTAAAGAAGGATATTGATTGCGCGGCAGCTTGTCGTCGGTAATTGACACATCATAGCTTTTCTCCAGCACGGCGGTGTCCTTGAACCCGCCCATGAGCTGCATGAAGACTTTCATGCCGGTTTTTCTGTCCCGCTTCATCATGTGCACCGCTTCCACTTGCGACTTCACATAGCGGCGCACGATGTCCGGATGCTCCTTGATGAAGCGCCGGGTCGTAACCGGCGCGACGTTTTGAAACGGCAACGCGCTCACGTCCGCCAAGATCCTGAAGCCCTCCTTCTCAGCGGCAAAGATCGTCGGCGGGTTGAGCGAGGTCGCCTGCACCCGTCCGGTGCGCAGCGCCGCCAGGCGCTCCGGCGTTCCACCCACCGCGACAATGGAAACATCTTTGGCAGGATTGAGCCCGAGCTTTCTCACCGCCAATTGCGTCGCCGTGTACGAGCCGCCGGAAAGACCCGCGGCGCCGATAATCGCGCCTTTGAGCTGTTCCGCCGACTTGATGCTCGGATGTCCCACCAGCCAGTAATCGAGCCCGGTGTAGCCGCCCGCCACATAGACCGCTCCCGAGCCGCCGAGATTGCTTTGCAAAACCGACGGCGCCGCCGCTTGAATCAATCCCACTTCGCCTGAAATGAGAGCCATCGTCGACACCGCGGCCTGAGCGCGAATCACGGTGACGTCGAGACCGTTCCTGGCAAAGATCCCCGCCTCTTTCGCTAAAACCACCGGCAGATTGACCGGCCCCACACCGGTATAGCTGACGTTAAGCTTCACCGGCTGCGCCCGGCTCTCAGAAAGAAAAACGGCAGAACCAAAGCACGTGAAAAACACTGCGAACATCACGCGCGTCCATTTCAACGCGCTGCTTAAAGCAGAACTCTCCATTCGTCGCGACCTTCGCTTCCTTGCATTCAATTGTGATTGCCGATCATGACAGGGAACAGTTGTTCCAGGGTTATTAGCAGCACCGCCAGCTAACTGGAAATGACCACCGGCGTCAATAGCCGGGTGCCCATCGGCGCGCGGCCGCTGGCGCAACGCGTTGAAGAAAGCAGAAATGGCGATTTTGGACAGCGCATGGTCGATAACCGTACGTCGAAGAACGTAGCTGGCAGGAGCACCGGAAAACTAGAGATCAGGTCTTGCGTTACGACATTTCATTATCGCGCAGGACACGGGCCCCCTTCGGAAACTTTTAGAAGCTCGATCACTTCGCTGGTAAACTTTTTGTACTCGCGATGAAACTCGGCATCTTTGAAAGCCTTACGGCATAGCATCCTGGGGCTGCGACCCTCAAGTTGGCCGGACCGCAAAGCGCTGCTATAGTCGCCGAGTGCGCCGAGAATTTCTCCGGCGCGATCAAAGAAAGAATCTTCAGGGAGTGTGCATCTTGAGAAACATCATCGGCGTTATTTTTGTCTGTTTGACTTGGGTCTCCGATCTGTCGGCGCAGGCGCCGTTTTATCAGGGCAAGCAGGTGAATATTCGGGTGGGATTCAACGCGGGGGGATCGTTCGACGTTTGGGCGCGGATCATCGCCAAGCATTTGGAGAAGCATGTGCCGGGCAATCCGAGCTTCATTGTCCAGAACATGGCGGGCGGCGGATCCATCGTCGCGGCCAACTACATCTATCGCGTTGCCCAGCCGGACGGACTCACGCTCGGCATGGTCAGCCCGGGAATTTATTTGCAGGAGCTGGCCGGACAAAAGGAAGTGCAGTTCGAATGGTTCAAGTACAGTTGGATTGGTTCGGCGGAAGAGAGCGCGCGGATCTTCTATATTCGGTCCGACGCTCCGGCCAAGGCGCTGGAGGATCTGCGCAGCGTTGCGACGCCGGTCAAGTGCGGCTCCACGGGTCTGGGCACCGGCGATTATTACTTTCCGCGATTTCTCCAGGAAGCCTTCGGACTCAAACTCGCCATGGTGCCGGGCTATCAGAGCTCGCCCGAAGCCAATCTGGCGATCGAGCGCAACGAGATCCAGTGCCGCGCCGGCAGTGTGCAAGCGTTTTTCGGTACCGAGCCTTCGAAAACTTGGGCGAAGAGCGGTTTTGTCCGCCCGCTCGCGCAAAGCGGACGCAAGCGCTACCCCAATCTTCCCGATGTGCCAACGATCTGGGAGTTGATGGACAAGCACAAGTCCAATGACGCCGATCGCCAGCTCGCAAAAATCCTCGTGCTGCCCGATGAAATCGGCCGCCCGTTTTTCGGCCCGCCCGCCATGCCCGCCGACCGGCTGAAAATATTGCGCGACGCCTTCGGCAAAATGATGAGCGATCCCGACCTGATCGCCGAAACCAAAAAAGCCGGCCTCGACCCGAGCCTGACGACCGGCGAATCGATCACCGCGCTGGGAAAAGAACTGGGCACCGTCTCGCCGGACCTGGTCCGTCGCATGAAACAAGTGCTGGAGAACTGAGACGTTCAGGCGGAACCGGCTAGCCTGCAATCGTGAACCGATACGCACGCACACAGGATCTTTGCCCTCGCCTCTCAGCGACGGGTGACACGCTCACGGTTCACGAAGACGTCGGGACTGCAAATCACACACTCCGGAGCACGCGACATGGGTTTCCCGCAGCAACGACTCCGGCGGGCAGATCGCGAACGACGACGCTGCCGGCTCCAACGGTTGTGCCGGCGCCGATCGTCACGCCAGGACAGACAATCACACCACCGCCGAGCCAGACCCGCTCTCAGATATTGATCGGATGCGCCGATTCCGGCCCGGAGGAGCGCGTGGCCGCGTCCTTTGGATGATCTGCGGTCAAAAGTTGCACGTAGGGCCCAAGCTGAGCTTGCTGGCCGATCGTAATCTGCGCCGGATCCAAGAACACCGCGCCAAAATTTACAAACGCTCTGGCACCGAGCGTGATCTGCGTACCGTAATCACAATAAAAAGGCGGCTCGATTGCCGCGCCATGGCCCGCTTCCCCGAGCAGCTCGCGCAGCAACGTTGCTTTGCCGGCGATGTCGGCGGGATCGCTCGCGTTGTAACGCCCAAATAGGCGCCGCGCACTCACCCGCGCGCCGTGACGAGCTCCGGGTCCATTGCCGAATACAACTCACCACGCAACATCTTGCTGCGCTCGGTTTCGACCGGAAGAAAAGGCTTATCCATGTACGAAAGTGAGTCTTGGCATGACCACGCTCACTGCGCCGGCTTTTTCTCCGCCGCCATCAGGCTCAAGTCTGCGGCTGGGCAGATTTCTCTGGCGCTGATGAAACCAACTTTCTGGAACGTCGACAGGTGCTCTTCGACCGTCATGAAGTGAGCGGCTCGATGAGCGGAGGGCGACGAGGAATTGACGTGATCGCAAATCAAAATGGTTCCTCCGGGAAGTAGCAGGCTGTGGAGCTGAGCATAAAGCTTGGGGATGCGGCTTGCGTGGCGCAGCTCGTGCACGGCCTGGAGCGAGACGATGAGATCGAAGCCGGCGCAAATCCCCGCTGTCCAATCGGCTTTTTTGAAATCCGCTTGAATGAAAACCGTTCGGTCTTGAAACTTTTTCAAACGACTGCGGCTAAGCTCCAGCATCTCAGGCGAGAAGTCGACGAGCGTGTAGCGCGCGATCTGGCAACTTTTCAGCAACGCTTCGGCGAGAAATCCCGGTCCGCAGCCGAGCTCGAAGACCGATAATGTGCCTTTTTTGATCCGCGCGGCTTCGGCGGCAAATACCTCGAACAATCGCGTCCGCTCCGGCCGATATCTGCTGATGCTCTCGGTCCAGTGCTTGACGTAGGCCGGATCGAAGAAATCGTGATCGCTCGGCACTTCTTTCACACTCATAGACGTCACCTTATTTCTCGTCCGCCGCGGATGCAACGAATTTGCTGGGTCCGGCCTGCGTACATGAACGGGCCGAGTGTTAGGACCCGGAGTTTGATCCGTTTAGAATCGATTTACCCCAGATACTCTCTTCTCACTCTCTCTGCGGTTAAAACCGATTGCCGCTTATCGTAAGGTGAAAATTTACTCCTATGCTTCGGTTGGAGCCGATTCCAGTTGGCGGCTCGTGGTATGGATATATTCATGTCTGTCGCGAATATGATCCTGCTGGCGGGCGCCGCTTTCGTGGGCTCTTTGTTGGCGGCGGTGGCCGGTTTCGGCGGCGCGGCCATCCTATTGCCGCTGCTCGTGGCCGCGTTCGGCGTGCGTGAGGCGATCCCCATTCTGACCGTGGCGCAGTTGTTGGGGAACTTGAGCCGCGCATGGTTCAACCGAAGTGAGCTGGATCTCCCCGTCGTCGGTTGGTTCGCTCTGACCGGTGTGCCCGCCGCACTTCTCGGCGGTTTCCTCTTCGCTTCGGCGCCCCTGCCGTTTCTTACCCGTCTCCTCGGCATTTTTCTGATTGGCGTGGTGGTCTACCGCCGGGCCCGCACAGGCGCCGCGACGCGACTCCCGCTCCGCGCGTTTGCCATCGTCGGCGCCGTGTTCAGCTTTCTCTCCGCGCTATTGGGAAGCGTCGGCCCGATCATGATTCCTTTCTTCCTGGCCTACGGGCTGGTCAAAGGCGCCCTCATCGGCACCGAAGCGCTCGCGACCGTCGTGATGCACGTCACCAAACTGGTCGCCTACGGCAGCACCTCGATCCTGACGAACCATAGCGTCGCTGTGGGGCTGGGCCTCGGATTGATCATGATTTTCGGTTCTTTGATCGGAAAAAAACTTTTGGATCGGCTCCCCGAAAAGATATTTATCATGCTCATTGAGGGAACGCTTTTAATCGCTGGATTGAGATTCCTGCTCTATGGCTGAGATCAATCATTCATCGGCAAAGCTTCGCAGAGCGATCCATTTAAATCCACCATCGTGTTCAGAATTTTGTATCCCGACTATCCTGTGAGTCATTGCAGCATTCCCGCGGTCTGATCGCTTTCCATCTCAGTCTGAGCCGCGGCGTCGCGTAAGCGAACCACTAAACTCCTGGACTTTAACCGGCTCTCTGAGGGAGAGTGGCAACAATAAAGTCACGAGGAGGATAAATCGATGAGATTCGTCTTTCGCCCAATGACGATCCTGACGGCGGTGGTGCTTTTGGGAACAGTGTCCAGTGATCTGTTTTCCCAGACGAAGGCATTGAAGGAACTCAATATCTCGTACCCTCTCGGCGGCTCGAGCAGTTTTTTTTGGGTTGCCTATCGTTCAGGTTCCTTCGAAAGACAGGGTTTGAGACTTAAACCGATCTTCATCCCGGGAGGTGTCACCGCGCTCCAGTCGCTGCTGGCGAAGGAAGTATCGATTCAGTTGACCGCCGGTCCGGCCGCCATTCGCGCCTGGGCTCGAGGCGCGCGAGAGGTCACGTTTATTGGAGCAGTCGGTAACCGGCTGGATTACATTATCGTCGCCCATCCCTCGGTGCGTAATGCCAACGATTTGAAAGGTAAACGAATCGGCGTGAGTCAACTCGGCGCCAGCCCCGATTTCATCGCCCGGATGGGACTGCGGCGCTTGGGGCTGAATCCGGAAAAGGACGTTACCATCGTGCCGATTGGCTCGCCCGGAGAACGCTGGTCGGCATTGACAGCCGGTCATGTCCAGGCCTCGCTCTTCCAGGCGCCGTTCACCCTGAGGGCGCGCAAAGCCGGGTATGTGTCCCTGCTCGATTTTGCCACGCAAGATTTTGAGTACATCCTCTCCGGCGTTCTGACCACGCGCTCCTTCATTAACTCGGACAGAGACACGGTAATGAATTTCATGCGTGGGTTGGCGGACGGGATGGACTTTTATCGCGACGAGAGAAATCGCGAGAAGACGATGAGCTATCTTCGTGAATACTATCGATCCAACGCCAACGAAGAGCTGGAAGAGACGATCAACATGTACAGCCGGGTCACTCCCGGGCTTCCGGCGGTGACAGCGAAGTCCATCGAAAACGTTATCATCAGCGACAGCGATCTTTCCGGCATGGGCCTCAAAGCGGCCGATATGCTCGATCTGTCATTCTTGCAAAAGCTTGCGGAAGAAAGAAAAGCCAAAGGTAAAGAGTCCTAAAGTAGCGAGGCCGCTGGAGGCGTCCGTTCGAGAAGAGACATCGGTGGCCTCGGCCCGTGAGCCGCTCACTGGGCTTTCTTCATCCGCTCGAACTGGGACTTGAACTTTTCACAAGGGTCTTCGTCGTCGACCCGCGGCGTGAACCAAACGTAATCGAAAGGCAATCGGCGATCGGGGTAAGGCAGTGCGTAACTCTGCGCTTCGGTCCTCTGTTCATCGACTTCGACGAAAGCAATGCTGATTACCCGCTTGTCCGGCGTCTTTTGCCTTAAATAAACCGGGATGCCGTAATCGGTTCGGACGTGACCGGCTCCGGCTACCAGGATCGCACCGCCGGGATCACCTGCCGCAATCAAGCTCTGCGCCATCTGAGCGTCCCTGGCCCGTTGTACATCCACCATCGCTTTCAGGCTTTGCTCCGGTGCGTAACCGCAATGAGCGTCGCGTATATCAGCCGCCATCCTAGCGAACACAGGTTCGGGCGGCGGCTGGTCGAGCCCCAACTCGCGTATCATCCGCGGCTCGAGAGCGGTGAGGCCATCCCTGGTCATCTTTCTCGCAGTCGCAAGCGGAAGATTGGTCGCGACAATTCTTAACTTTGCTTGAAGCGCCGCCTCGGCGATCGGCTGATACATCGCCCAATCCGGCCATCCACGTTGGTTCCAATTCACTGCCCTGCCGAGCCCCGCAGCATCATCCGGAGCGGCGGCGAGATGTCCGGCGATAATGCTGGCGTCGTCGAGGCCGAGCATTTCAAAACCCACTGCGGGACGTCGTCCAACGGCGAGCAGGCTCCGGAGGACTTCGGCCTGCAGCATGTGATGGTCCGGGTTGTCATGGCGCTCGCCGAGAAGGACGAAATCAGCGGGAGCCAAACGCTTGACCAGAGTCTCGCGATCGATGAATTGGGCGGAGGAGACGTCCCAAATACGTCCGGTGAGAGGATGACTTCGACCTAAGGGTGATTTCCATGACATGCCTGAGCACCCTGCCAGGACACACGCTACGTAGCCCGCGAGCAGTGCAAGTAAAGTCATCGCGCGATGCCTTACTTTGAAACCCGGCGGGCGATATCCCTCGTGCATATGCAAGTGAAAAGTCCCATTCCTTCACGAAATAACCGCGACCGCGTCGATCTCCAGCAGCAGTAAAGAATTTCCAGGATCAGGTCTATCATCGCTGCACAAACACATGCGCCGGTTAATCATGCTCGCTTCCGAATCCCGATCTCAAACTCGATGATGCCCCGACCGCCGGTAATGCTGGCGCAGCAGATCTCTGCCGTAATCGTTGCCGTTGGGCGTGCGCACGATGACGTGAATATGATCTTTGTAATGCTCTTTGTATTGGGGGAAGGCCTGGCCGGCTTGATGATCGAACTCGACCAACAACACCGGGCTATGGATGCGGTAATAGAAAACGCTGTCTTCTTCCACGCCGCCGATCCAGGCAAAGTAAGTATCTTTGAAGTGCGAATGGGTTTCGGCCAATTTGATCGCCGAGTGGCCGGGCCGCAGTTTGCCGACGTGAATTTCGACCAGCTGCGCCAGCAAATCATGCTGGGCGCCGTTTAACTGGTCATAGCGGATGCCTTGATACCTGAGTTCCAGGTTATCGCGGAAAGCCGTGGTGAATAGGTCTTTGGGCAGGCTCGCGCCGATCACCGCTTGGCCGCGCTGCTCGCCGGTCAGGCTGCGCGCTAGCGCGAGGCCGCGCGCTTCTTCGGCCTGAAAGACCCGGGTGCCGGCGTATTTGCCGCTCAAGGCATGCACGGGCTCGGAGCCGAGAAAAGCCGGCGTCATAGTCACCTGATCGCCGAGCACGAAAAAATTGACGTTCAAATGATGACCGTCGATCTGCCAGCCCCAGGGCTCTTCTTCGGAGGGTGTGCCCATGATGCTGAGCCAATACAGATCCTCGCCGAACTCATCGAGCTTGCCGGTCATTTCCATGACCGTCTCGTTAAGCCGCATGATGTCCCGCGCGGTTTGAAACCCCTGGGCGCTGAGGCTTTCTTCGAGCAGAGCCAGCGCGTGATCGAGCTGGCGGTCGGTCATGGCAAACAACGGCATACCGTGGCGCATGATCGTGCGGTGGATATTGCTCCACAAGCGCCATTCGGGCGCGTCGATGGAGAAGAGCGTGTGGCGGCGCTGCTCGGCATCGAGCGAGGCGAGAAACGCTTCAGCGGCTTCGCGGATCGGCTGGGTCGAAACTCCGGTCTGCTGAATGGGAAATAGTCCCTGAAGCGGCGTGCCGTCGGTGCTAACGCCTTGCCAGTTTTCGCTGAGCGCCTTGGCGGCATTGTCGCCATAGTTTGGCGGCCCGCCGCCGATGCGCAAGGGGCGGCCGTTGCGCCGCGCGGCGGCAATGGCCGCAGGTTGATTGGTCGGTTTAGCTTCGTTGATGCTCATCACGGTTCTCCTGATCTGATGACAGTAAAATTACGCGCTCGCGTTTACCGATGTCAAACCGCGCCGGCGCATTTTCGCGTTGACTGGTTCCGGCTCAGGTGTTAGCTAAGCTTGACTGCGGGGCCACGGCGATCCAAACGGCTGTTGGTCTCGAGGATTTTCGGCTATGCAATTGATCATGAAATCACTGCGAATCATTTTTATTGGGTTGGCATACTTGCTGATTTCGACTTCGAACCTTTGGAGCGCGCAGGTCGTGCGCGTGGGCTATCCTTCGCTCGCCACCGGGTTTGCCGCCTCATGGGTGACCGCGGACAAGGACATATGGAAAAAACACGGCCTCGATGTCGAGTTGATTTTCCTGCGCGGCGGCTCGCGCACGGTTTCCGCCTTGATCAGCGGCAGTGTCGATTTCATTCTCGGTTCGGATCTGGGAATCACGACGGCGATCATCCAGGGGGCAAGTCTGACCCGGATCGGGGTGACGACCAACACCTTGGGCTACTCCATGGTCACGCAGCCGGGGATCAAAGCCGTGCGCGATCTCAAGGGTAAGGTTATCGGGATTACACCGGGGCGAGACGCCGCCTATGCGCGCGTGGTCAAGCTGTTGCGCGACAACGGCATGGACTCGGCGAAGGATGTAACCTTTCTTTCGGTCGGCGACGGCGGCCCGGCGGCGCGCGTAGCGGCCCTGTCGAGTGGCGTGATTCACGCGACCATGTTCACGCCGCCATCGGACAAGATCTCCGAGAAGGCGGGCATGAGCATTCTTACCCGGCTCGATGTCGCCAACGTCGGCGGCGGCATCAATACGACGACGGGATTTATTCAGAAAAACCGGCCTCAAGCGCTGGCCTTTCTGCGCGGTTATATGGAAGGGATCCACTACTTGAAGGCGAACAAAGACGAGAGCCTGAAAATTTTTTCCAAGTATGTGCGCA
>DASUVS010000338.1:0-2572 GCA_036378835.1 Binatia bacterium
CGCTGGCGTTGCCGCAAATCGTGACCATCTTGCGGATCTGAAATGGCGCCGGCGCGAGTACGGAGGCGCGCAGGATCAAGCCTCCTCCGGCAGAGTTGCCAACAAAGTAGGCGTTATCGACGGCGATCGTTTCCAGAAACCTTTTCATATGGCTGATGCGGTAGCCGGCCGGATCGGAAAAGCTGTAAATCTTCTCGGTCGCGCCCCAACCGAGAATGTCCGGCGCAACGACGTGAAACTGCCGCGCCAGGGCGTCAATGCTGTGTTTCCACGTGATTTCGGCCGATGCCCCGTACTCGCCGCCGTGAAGCAACAGCAGATCAGGACCGCTGCCGGCCTCAAGAAAATGAGTCTTGATGTCGCCCACACGGATCGTTCGATGCTGATAATCGGCCACGGAGACGGACACCTATAAGAACGCCACACCACCATCGACGGCAACAGTTTGGCCGGTCATGAAATCGCTCAAAGGAGAAGATAGGAACAAAACGGTTCCGACCAAGTCCTTGGGTAGTTGGACTCGTTTTAAACATCGATCGGTCAAACGCGCGCCGCGCATTTTAAGAATCTCTTCGCTGGGATTTTCTTCCGAAAGCGTTGAGCCGGGCGCGAGGGCATTGACGTTGATGTTGTCTTCGCCGACTTCGCGGGCCAGGGTTCGCGTGAAACCAATCACGCCGGCTTTTGACGTCACATAGTGAATGCGCCCGGCGCTGCCGTTCAAGGCGGTGCCCGACGAAATGTTGACGATCTTGCCGGATTTCTGCTTGCGCATACTCGGCAGCACCGCGCGGCAGCAAAAGAAGAGGCCTTTGAGATTCACCGACATCATTCGATCCCATTCGTCAGGATCGATGGAATCGATACCGCCCCGGTTCATGGGAATGGTTGCGAAGATCGCGGCGTTGTTGATTAAGATATCGACCTTGCCGAAGCGTTCGAGAGCAAGCTTGACCATATTCTGGGTCGACGCCTCATTGGCAACGTCGACCTTTACCGACAATGATTGCGCATCGGTTTGAGAATTCACTTCTTTGGCGACCTTGACGGAGGCTGGTTCATCGATATCGGCGACCACGACTTTCGCGCCGGCGCCACCGAAACCGAGGCAATAAGCCCGGCCAATCCCATGGCCGCCGCCCGTTACGATAACGACTTTATCTTTGAGTCCTTCGATCATTCTCAACTCCTTTGATTTGGATTCCAGTCAAAATATCCTCGGACCTGAGGAGGGTCAAGCGATTTTGCGCCTGCCGAGGCTCGTCGTATGGAACAAACTCCGGAGATTAACTTGGCACTCAAAGGCAATCAATCTTGTTGAGAGCGTTTGCCATGTTATGATTGCTCGATGCTATATCAGTGCGACCGCACGAAGATTGGGCCGTATCGGGGTCGAACCCAGGCCGGGGTAGAGCTTCAAGGTCTTGAACAAAGATATCACGTGAGGCCATGGCAGAGCGTCGGATCGGGGATGATTTTTTCGCTTATGTTGTTCTCATTGTTTCTTCGACTTGCACCAGCCGAGTCCGCAGTCGGCGGTGAGGCGGCCGCGCCCATTTATGGGGATCCCGGAGTCAGTCCATCGATACCGCTGAAAAAAGCCGACGAAGATTTCGTCCGCGACTCTGTGGCGAAATACGGCAGCCGCCGAAACGCCAGCAAAGCATTTGCGACGCAGGGTTGGAAGCTGGTGAGGAACAATCAGCCCGAGTTGGCGCTCCAGGATTTCATACGAGCTTGGCAACTCGATGGTAAAAATTATCAGGCATTCTGGGGGTTCGGCGCGATCCTGAGCGAGCAGGGAAAGATCAAGGAAGCCATCGAACAGCTAGAGATTGCGCGGGAACTGAACGACGATTCATCGCAACGGGTGCAGTTGCTCACCGATATCGGGATCTTGCATTCGGAATACGCGACGCGAATGCCCCCGTCGGACCAACTTGGTCGGGCACATCGTTTCGTTCTTGCAAATAACCGGTTCGCCGAAAGCATCGAGATCGATCAAAACGACGCGGCGAGTTGGCGTGCCTGGGCGATTTCGCTCTACGCGCAGGAGCGGTACTCGGAGGCCTGGATCAAAGCGAAGCGCGCTATGGATCTTAAGGCCGAACCGTTTCCCGAGGGGTTTTTAAAGCGTCTCCGCGAGAAGATGCCGCAACCTGACTAGAGTTGACGGAGCATTGAAAACTCTCTTCACATTCGGTCAAGACGTCTCAGTGGCGAGACCTAATCGCCGTGTCATGTCCGTGCGCACGTGATCGAGAAATTCGAACAAACACAAACACGTACCACGAACACGGATCGAGGTAGTATGTACCGCGAGTGCACACGAGTTCTGGGTTCGGCTCTGCTCGCGCTCACAGGTTGTTTGCACACCGATGCTTTGGCCCAGGGCGCATCACAAGTTGAACAATTGCTGACGCTGTCCAACGGTAACTTTCCGGTTGTTCTGGTCGCGCCGCACGGCGGCCGTGAGGCCATTCCAGGAATCGGCATTCGCCAGGGCGCGAATGTGCTGCAGTTCAAAACCCGGCGTGATCATCATACCGCGGAATTAGCCGCAGCTATTGCG
>DASUVS010000339.1:0-4269 GCA_036378835.1 Binatia bacterium
CGCTTCCATCGAAGAACTCAAAGCGACTCTGGGAGCGCTCAGGGTCGAGGAGATTGATGCCATCTTTGAGGTGCCCGACCCAATGGTGGTCAACGAGGCCCAACTGATCATCGACGCCGCGATGGCTAAGAAGTTGCCGACTATGTTCTTTTTTCCGAGTGAAGTGGTCAAAGGAGGTCTCGCCAGTTACAGTGTTGACCTCGACGCGGTTGGCCGCGTGTCAGCGAAGCACGTCCAGCGCATTCTCAGTGGTAGTAAGCCCTCGAACTTGCCGGTAGAGGGCGTCGATAAGATTTTCCTGGCGATCAATCTCAAGACCGCGAAGCAAATTGGCCTCACGATTCCAGCGAATGTCTTGGCGAGAGCCGATAAAGTAATCCGATGAGCGAGCTGATCCAAAGTTCAAAATCGAGAATCGAATTCAATGATCCCCGTTAAGTGCTGAGAGCAGAACGGGTGATTCGATGAAAGCCGTCAGTCGTCTGTGGGCAGTAGTTAGCATCCTGGCTGCTATTCTCTGTGCATCGTTCTCCCGTGTTGAGGGCCAGATAACAAGCAAACTTGCACGGATCGGTTATCTGACCGGAAGCGGTTTATCTATCAGTGATGCCTTCATGGACGAATTGCGAGAGCTGGGCTACGCGGACGGCAAAAATATCACCATTAAATTCCAGACAGCGCAAGGCGATCTTGGCAATCTACCAAGATTGGCCGATAAACTCGCAAGTTCACCTGTGGATGTGCTTTTTGCTGCAGATTTCAATTCCGCTCTCGCCGCCAAAAATGCCACTGATAAGATACCCGTCGTTTTTCAAACACTCGGAGATCCGGTTGCGAGCGGATTGGTCCATAGCCTCCCCCGACCCGGTCGGAATCTAACTGGAGTTGCAGGTTTTGGGCCTGAGTTGGGCGGAAAACGGCTCGAGCTCATAAAAGAAGTTCTTCCCGATATTTCCCGGGTAGCGTTTCTGACAGACCCATCCAACGCGGCAGGTGCTGTGACTTTGCGCGAAACGCAGATCGCTGCAAATTCTTTCGCTGTGAAGCTGCAAGTACACAAAGTGAAGAACGCTGCCGAACTAAAGAACGCCTTTATGTTGATGAAAAAGAACCAGGTAGATGCTTTGCTGGTCAATCACGATCCGACTCTGACGGCGCAACGAAATTACATCGTTCGGCTCGTTGAAGAGTCTCGTCTGCCTGCCATTTATGTAGAAACATTGTGGGAGGCAAGTGGAGGATTAATAATCTATGGGCCGAATCTGGCTAACCAATTTCGTCGTGCTGCTACCTACGTCGACAAAATCATCAAAGGCGCCAAGCCAGCCGACTTGCCTGTCGAGCAACCGACCAAGTTCGATCTGGTCATCAATCTGAAAGCGGCGAAACAAATCGGATTGACGATTCCACCGAACGTGCTGGCGCGGGCGGAGCGGGTGATCAGATGACACAGATCCTTCACCGGAGTTTATCCTGAGCCACGTCGAAGGTTCAGGACAAGTTTTTGCTTGCCGATTCTCGATTTTGACTAAGAGAGAGGAAGCCATGAAAGGGGTGGCAATCGGTTGTCTCTTCGCAACTTTGGTGCTGTTTTCATTTCACCCGGCTGAAGCCCAAAAGTCACCAGTAGTTCGAAGGATAGGATTTCTCAGTGTGTCGGGAGGCCCCTCGGGGGCCAAAGAGGTGTTCCGACGAAGTCTCGGTGGGCTTGGCTATGCGGAAGGTCGTAACATTGTCATTGAGTACCGCGGCGCCGAGGGTAGACCACGGCTGCTTGAGCTGGCTAATGAGCTAGTCCGAGATAAGGTTGAAGTGATCGTTGCGAGTGGCGGGCCAGCAGCTCGATCTGCTCAAGACGCAACCAAGACCATTCCGATTGTTTTCGCTACTAGCGGCGAACCGGTTGAGAGCGGTTTTGTCGACAGCATCGCGCGGCCGGGAGGAAACATGACCGGCATGACCTGGCTGTCATTTGAACTTGTCGGCAAACGGCTGGAGCTTCTCAAAGAGGCGGTGCCTGGGGTCTCCCGTGTGGCCGTTCTATCAAATCCCCAGCACCCAAGGTGAACGCCGGGAATTGCGGGAGACGCAAACCAGTGCACGAGCCATGGGAATAACTCTCGACCACTATCAAACGAGAACGCGCGCCGAATTCGACGCCGCCTACGATGCCATAAGCAAGCAAAACGTCAACGGTCTTCTAGTTTTTCCCGAAGGCGTAACATTGGCTAATCGACTGGGGATCATCGACTTCGCCGCCAAGCGCCAACTTCCGAGCATGCTCGGATGGAAAGAGTTTGTGGAAGCCGGTGGCCTCATGGCCTATGGGCCGAACCGTGACGAGTCATTCAGGAGAATCGCCCTGTACGTGGACAAGATCCTAAAGGGCACAAATCCCGCTGATCTCCCGGTGGAGCGGCCTACCAAGTTTGAGCTGGTGATCAATCTGAAAACTGCCAAGCAGATCGGCTTGACGATTCCGCCCAACGTGCTGGCGCGAGCGGATCGAGTAATAAAATGACAGCGAGCAGCGAGCAGAAAACAGCTAGCAGCAAGAAACCCGGATCAAAGCCCAAGTGATAAGGATTTTTGTCGGCTTACTGCTTACTGTCCTTCTGGTTACGGTTTCAGTGGTCGAGGCGCAGCAGCCAACGAAGGTGCCACGTATTGGATTCCTGATTGTTGACTCTCCTTCCGCTGCGTCCACCCGTGTTGAAGCGTTCAAAAAAGGACTGCAAGAGCTCGGATATGTGGAGGGGAAAAACATCACTCTCGAGTATCGATATGCTGAGGGCAAAGCCGACCGGCTGCCGCAACTCGCGAGCGAACTGGTCCGCCTCAAAATTGATGTTCTGGTTACAGGCGGTGGCAATCAAGTTGCCATGGCTGCGATGAAGGCTACTGGAACGATCCCAATTGTAATGACGAATGTTGCCGATCCAGTCGGAAGCGGTTTGGTCGCGAGTCTCGCACGGCCCGGCGGGATCATTACGGGATTGACCTCGGTGACATACGACTTGAGCGGAAAACGCTTGGAGTTAATCAAAGATACTCTTCCCAAGCTCGGCCGTATTGCCGTTCTGTATGATCCAAGCGACCGGGCTAAAGTCGTCGAGTTCAAGGAAATGCAGGCCGCGGCCGGCTCATTCGCGGTGCAACTACAATCCCTTGAAGTGCGAAGGGCGGAAGACTTCGAGGGCGCATTCAAATCAGGAAACCGCGCGCGGGCGGAAGCGCTAATCGTGCTGCCGACCACCATAACCAATACTCATCGGAGACCCATTATCCAACTCGCGGAAGGTAACCGTCTGCCGGCGATTTATCCGGACCAGGAGTTCGTCGACGCCGGTGGCCTGATGTCTTATGGTCCCATCTACGCTGACTTGTGGCGCCGCGCCGCCACCTATGTGGATAAAATTCTCAAAGGTGCGAAGCCAGGTGAAATACCTGTGGAGCAGCCGACTAAGTTCCAGCTGGTGATCAATCTTAAAGCCGCCAAGCAAATCGGCCTTACGATTCCGCCGAGCGTGGTGGCGAGAGCAGACCGGGTGCTCAGATGAAATTTTGGATTTTCGATTTTAGATTTTGGATTCATATCCAGGAGAACTAACCGATGAGTGGATTTCCGTCGGAGTCTTTTTCCGATAAGCGAAAAGCGGCAATCCAAAACCCAAAATGGCTGAGGCTTTGGGTATTTACTTTCATGCTCATGGTAAGTGCGGCTGTGGCTCAGGCGCAGCAGGTGAAGAAAGTTCACCGCATAGGTGTTCTGTCGTCGGGCGATGCACCTAGCGAGTCCGCCCGTTCCGAGGGAGTTCGGCTGGCGCTGCGCGAGCTTGGCTACATAGAAGGACAGAACATCGCCATTGAGTATCGATATGCGGAGGGAAAACGCGATTGGGCCCCCAAACTTGCGGCCGAGTTGGCACGCCTCAACGTCGATATCATAGTGGTGTCAGGAGGGACCGTATGGGTCCGGGCAGCCAAGAATGCGACTCAAACGATTCCTATTGTTATGACCGGCGCCGGGCTCGATCCTGTCGAGGCAGGTCTGGTTGAAAGCCTTCCCCACCGAGGCGGGAACATCACAGGGATTACGACACAATTTACCAGAGAAGTAGGGGGTAAGCGGCTAGAGCTGCTCAAGGAAACTGTTCCGAAAGTTGTCCGTGTTGCGGTTCTCTATGACCCCATTGCGCCGGGCACAGCACGCGAGGTGAAAGAGATTCTTCCCGTCGCGGCGCATGCGTTGGGAATGACTATTCAACC
>DASUVS010000340.1:0-16043 GCA_036378835.1 Binatia bacterium
CGATCATGTGCGCGGCGACCGGCGCGGTTAGAAAAAGAAATATAACGGTCGCCACCGCGCGGGTCGCAATGCCGAGCTCGCCAAAGTGAACGGCCACCGCGAGCATGATACAACCAATCCCCAACGTCGAAGCCTTGGTCGCCGCCTGCATGCGCATGAACAAGTCGGGCATGCGTACCACCCCGGCGCCCGCGAGCAGCCCGAATACCGCGCCTATGAGCATCAGCGCAGCGCTGAGCGCTTCGCTCATTGCGACACCTGTTTCTCGAGGTAACGCGCGAAGGCCACGGTCCCGAGAAATGAAACCAGCGCAAGAATTGTCGCCACGTCGAGAAAAACCGCTTGCCCGCTCGCGATAGCATAGATGGCGGTGACGCCGGCCGCCAGGATCGAGATCAGGTCGAGAGCCACCACACGATCGGGCAAGCTCGGCCCGCGTATCAGGCGGAAGGCGGCCAGCATGATGGCAACAGCCATCATCGAAAGGGAAATGAAGGATACGATAAAAACCCAGGGCGCGGACATTATCTCAAAACCTCCAACACTCTGCGCTCAAAGCTGGTTTTGACGTCTTCGCGGTATTGCTCGACGTCATCGATATACATCGCGTGCAAATATAGAAAACGCCGATCGCTCGAAACATCGAGACTCACACTCCCGGGTGTCAGGGTTATCAAGTTGGCGAGCATGGTAATTTCGGCATCGCTTCTGGCTTCCAGTGGTATGGCCAGAACGCCCGGCCGCGCACGCGCGCCCGGCGTCATTACATCCGCGGCCACCCGCAGGTTTGCCATGACAAGCTGCCAGACATAGAAGAATGCGAAGGCAATCGCCTGGTGAATCCTTCTGAAATAGTTGGAAGGCCCCATGAGCGGTTGCACGACGAACAGAACCGCATATCCGAGGACAATTCCCACCACGACATTGCTCAGATTAAAGCGACCCGTGACCGCCGCCCACACGAAGGCAAGAAAGATATTCCACAGAAACATCTTAAAAACTCCTCTCCAGCACGCGCGAGATATACTCCGTCGGATCCATGAGTTGTTCGGCGGCCCGGCTGGCGAGAAGATAAACGGGCTCGACAGCGAGCCCGATGGTGATCGTAATCGCCGCCAGAAAGATGATCGGCGCGAGCAGAATCCAGGCTGCGCCGCGTTTCGCCAGGGCACCGCTCGCTTCCGCGGCGTTCGGACCCGCGGCTGCTTGCTTCCAAAATACCTCCGCCCAGATCTTTGTCATGGAAAACAAAGTAAGCAGGCCCACCATGAGAGCGGTGGCAACAAGGAGATACTGCTCAGCCTGAAGCCCCGCCTGAACAATCGTCAGTTTGGCAAAGAATCCGGAGAGCGGCGGCAATCCGGCCAGAGAAAGCGCGGGGACCAGGAACAGGATTGCCAAGCCCGGATTTGACGAGTAAAGGCCACCGAGACTTTTGAGTTCAAATGTGCCGCGCAGCAGGTACACGACGCCGCTCACAAGAAACAGATTCGTCTTAACGATGATGTGATGAACGATGTAAAAGATCGAGCCGGCAATGCCGGCTGTCGTAAACAACCCGAGGCCGAGAGTCATGTAACCGATCTGGCTGATAATGTGGAAGGACAGAACGCGGCGGATTTCGTTCTGCGCCACGGCGCCGAGAACGCCCGTAACCATCGTCAGCCCGGACAGCACCAGAATGATCGTATGCGTGTAGCCGAGGTCTTGAACGAACAAGAGAGTAAAAACTCGAATGAGCGCATAGACGCCGACCTTGGTGAGCAGGCCCGCGAAGATCGCCGATACAGCGACGGGGGGCGTGTGGTACGAAGCGGGAAGCCAGAAAAAAAACGGGAAGACCGCCGCTTTGATCCCGAAGGCAACGAGAAACAGCATAGCGATTGCCGTCAGCAGATCGAGGCGCGGAGCATCTCTCAGCTTCTGTGCCAGATCCGCCATGTTCAGCGTTCCCACCACGCCGTAAAGCATCCCAACCGCCGCGAGAAACAAGGCGGACGCTATGAGATTGATGGTCACATACTTGATCGCGCCTTCCATTTGCGCCCGCTCCCCGCCCAGCGCCATCAACACAAAAGAGGCCATCAGCATGACTTCGAACCAAACGTATAGATTGAAAAGATCCCCCGCGAGAAAAGCACCGCACACTCCCATCAACAGAGCGTGAAGGAGCGGATAATAACCAAAGCGCTCTCGCGCTCGATCCACGGTCACCATCGAATAGACCGCCACCGACATACCGGTTATCCCGGCAAGCACCAGCATGATGGCACTGAAAAGGTCGGCGACGATGGTAATGCCGAACGGCGCCGGCCAGGCGCCCACTTGAGTAACCTGAATGCCACCCCTTGAGACCGATCGAAGCAGCATCAGCACTGAACCCAGTAACAAGGCCGTCCCCACTACGCCGAGTACCCGCTGGGTGCGCCGCGAGCGCCATGCGAACAATGAGAGCGTCGCCGCTGAAAGCGGGATCAGCAACGGTAAAATCAACAGAACGTTCACGAGTCCGTCGTTTTCATTTGATCCAAGTCATCGCTGCCGACAATCTGAACCACCCGTTGGATCAGCACCACTGCGAAAGCTTGAACGGCAAAGCCGATGACGATGGCGGTCAAGATCAACGCTTGCGGCATCGGATCGGCAACCGCTGACGCGGTGGTGAGACCGCCGGTGACGAGCGGCGGTCTCGCCCGGGTCAACCCCGCGATGGTAAAGATGAGCAAATTGGCGGCATGCCCGAGCAGACTGATGCCGATGATCAACCTGACCGCGCTGGGACGCAGCATCATGAACAGCCCGGCGGCATAGAGCGCGCCTATGACGAATGCCAGTACGGTCTCCATCGCTATTCTTCCGCCAGAGTGAGAATCAACGTCAGGACCACCCCGAGCACCAACAGATAAACGCCACAGTCGAAGACTAGCGGCGTGCCGATATCGAGCTTTTCCAGCCCCGGGATAAAAACGCTGAACCATTTACCGGTCATAAACGGTTCTCCATAAAAGAGAGAAACGATCCCGCTCACCAGCGCAATCGAGAGCCCTGCTGGAATCAACATCCGGGGGTCAACGCGCAACGTGCGCCGCGTGCTGCGCGCATCGAATGCAATGGCATTGAGCGAAAAGGCCGCGGCAGCGATCAAGCCCCCGATAAACCCGCCGCCCGGCTCGTTATGGCCACGTATCAGGATGAACAATGAAAAGAGCAGTAGAAGCGGCAGCAAATAGCGGGCGGCGGTGGAAAGGATGAGTGATGTCACGATGTCTTCTCCTTGCGCGGCCTCAGCCTGAGGAGCGCGTAAACCCCGATGCCCGCGACCGCCAGCACCGTGATCTCTCCGAACGTATCAAATTCCCGGAAATCGACCAGGATGGTGTTTACGACATTTCGGCCGTGGGCGAGCGCCAGGCTATTTTCGACAAAGTAATTCGATATCTTGGGATAGAGTTGGATGCCGGAGCCGACCGCTACGATGACCGTGATGAGCCCGCCGAACGTCAATGCGGTCACGGCATCGCGCACCAAAATCAGCCGGGGGGAGAAAGCGGTGAAGCGCGGCAAGTGGTAAAACACCAGAACGAACAGAATCACCGTGAGCGTTTCCACCATGAACTGTGTCATCGCCAGATCCGGCGCGCTGAAAAGAACGAAAATCAAGCCGACGCTGTAACCAACTACTCCGAGCGCCGCGACCGCGCCTAACCGCGAACGCGACATGATCGCGGTAAGCGCGCCGATCGGGATCAACGCCGCGATGATCCATTCGTAGAACCGCACGTCGAGCTCCGCCGGCAAATGGATGGAGCCGATGGCGCGGAACAGTTTGGCCGCGACCAGCGCGACCGTGGCGGCAACGATGATCAGCAGATAAAAGCGCAAGTAACCGTTTTGCAGGAGCTGGGTTTGGCGTTTCGCCAGAGCGTTCATGCCGGCCAAAAGCTGTCCGTACCAATGCTGCGGTCCCCACCAGGAAGTAATTTGCAGACGCGCGGCGGCATCATGGACCCGCCGTCGTCCGGCATAGAGAGCCGCGCCGCAGAGCAGCGAAAGCGCGCTCAGGCCGAGCGGCAGGTTTAGGCCGTGCCAGAGGGCAAGATGGAAACTGACGGGTTCTCTCATCACGGCCTGAACCCCGGCTCGCACGAGCGGGGCTTCGACGAGATTTGGCATGGCGCCGAAGAGAATGCCGCAAACGCTCAAAACCAGGGGCGCCAACCACAAAGTGAAAGGAGCTTCGTGGGCGCGCGTCGCAGCGGCGCTCTTTCTACCGAAAAACGGCCGGATCGCGATCATTGCCGCAGCAGCGACAAACACGCTGCTTGCGGCCACGAGCGCCATCGTCATCAGTGCCGCGCCGGTTTCGGCTCCGAGCGAGGCTTCCAGCAGCAATTCCTTGCCGATAAAGCCGAAAGCCGGAGGCAAAGCGGCGAGTGATAGCGCCGCCATCGCGGCTAGGGCCGCGGTGAGGGGCATCGCGGATAACAGACCGCGCAACTGCCCTACGTCTCTCGTACCGGTTTCATGATCGACGATTCCGACGACGAGAAACAAAGCGCCCTTGTAAAGCGCATGCCCGAGCAGGAAAACGACAGCCGCAATGATCGCTTCGGACGTTCCCAACCCGATGAAGAGAACCAGAATGCCGAGGGCGCTGACCGTCAAGTAGGCGAGGATCAATTTCAGATCGGTTTGTCTGAGCGCGAGGTACGCGCCGACGGCCATCGTCGTAGCGCCGGCCGTTGTCAGCGCCAACATCCACAGTTCCGTGCCTCCAAGGACCGGTGTTAAACGCGCGAGCAGATACACCCCCGCTTTCACCATCGTTGCGGAGTGAAGATAAGCGCTCACCGGAGTCGGCGCGACCATGGCGCCCGGCAGCCAAAAATGAAAAGGCACCTGTGCGGATTTCGTAAACGCCCCGGCCAGCACGAGCAGCACGATCGGTCGATAGAGCGGATCCGATCGGATCGTTGCGCCGCTTTCCGCCAGGGCTGAGATCTCCATGGTGGCGCCAATATGGCCGAGCAGCAGAAAACCGGCGAGCAACGCCAGGCCCCCGCCGCTGGTCACCAGCAGCGCCTGCAAGGCGGCGGCGCGCGCATCTTCGCTCTCGTGATCGAAACCGATGAGCAAATAGGAGCTGATGCTCGTGAGTTCCCAAAAGACGAAAAGTGTCATCAGGTTATCGGCCAGAACGATCCCCAGCATCGATCCCATGAACAACAAGATATAGACGAAAAAGCGACCGAGTTGGGAATGGCCGGCCAGATAGCCGCTCGAGTAGATGATAATCAATGCGCCGATGGCGCTAATCAGGATCGCGAAAAGTAAACTCAAACCATCAAGGGAAAAAGAAAAGCGGATTCCTAGACTGGGAGCCCAATCATAGGAAAAGAGGAAGACTTCGCCGGAAGAAACAGCGGCGATGAAACTGCCGAAGTACAGCGTCAGCCCTCCCGGCAAGAGGGCAAGAAACCATCCCGCGGCGCGGCCGCTCATCCGATAAAGCCGCGGCGCCAGAAGCGAAGCTGCGAAACTTGAGAAGATAGCCGCTAACACTCACGCCTCCTAAGCCAATCACTAATTTGAACGGACCCAGCTTCCGTTCTCGAATCTATCAAGGTCGAAAATCGATTTCGCTGGATGCCCTACCTGGAATAATAGCTACGGGTCGTGGTTGGGCTGGCCGCACTCCGGAAGTCAACCGTTTCTCATACGGGTAAAGAGTTTGCTCAACTCGCGCAGCCACAGGACCGAGCTCGCCACAGCCGCGCAAACGAGCCAATCGCCGGCCGTCAAATCCATCGTCGAAAACGCTTGCTGGAGAAACGGCGTATAGATCACGGCGACATGGAGCGCAAGCGACAATCCAATGGCTGCCCACAGCCAGTGGTTATGGAAAAGACCGGTAAACGCGCTCTGCGCATCGGAACGCGCGTTAAAAATATTGAAAAGCTGAAACATCATCAAGGTCGTGAACGCCATCGTTTGCGCATAGCGCGTCGTGCCGGAGCCCTCCAAAAACCCTCCCGGTAGCGCGCCGTCGAGAACGCACAGCGTTCCGACGGCCATCACAGCGCCGACGAAAAAAATCCCCCCCCACATTCTGCCGGTAATCACGCCTTCGTTGCGCGGGCGCGGCGGTTGGCTCATCACGCCGGGATCTGCCGGATCCACTCCGAGCGCAAGCGCGGGAGCGCCATCGGTCACGAGATTGATCCACAGGATCTGGGTCGCGAGCAACGGGAGCACCACGGCCTGTCCGGCTGTGGCGGTGAGCCCGATGAAGTCCGCCAGCAACACGCCGAAAAACATCGTCATCACTTCGCCGATGTTCGACGACAGCAGGTAGCGCAGGAACTTCCGGATATTGGCAAAAATGGCCCGCCCCTCTTCCACTGCCGCAACGATCGTGGCGAAGTTGTCGTCGGCCAACACCATATCGGCGGCTTCTTTGGAGACGTCCGTGCCGGTAATCCCCATAGCCACGCCGATGTCGGCGCTCTTCAACGCGGGCGCATCGTTGACGCCGTCGCCGGTCATCGCCACCGTCGCGCCGCGGCGTTGCAACGCATCGACGATGCGCAGCTTGTGTTCCGGATTGACGCGCGCATAAACGGCCACTTCCTCAACCGTCCGCTCGAGCTTGTCTTCCGGCATCTTCTCGAGCTCGCCGCCCGTAACCGCTCGCCCGGTTTCAGCGATGCCCAGCTCAGCGGCAATCACTGCGGCGGTTTTGGGATGATCGCCGGTGATCATTATCGGGCGTATGCCGGCCGCCTTGGCCCGGGCAACGGCTGCTTTCGCCTCCTCCCGGGGCGGATCGATCATGCCGATCAATCCTGCGAAGACGAGGTTTTGCTCGACATCTTCATCGACGTTAGCTGCGTCGAACGCGGCCGCCGGAATGGAACGAAAAGCCACGCCCAGCGTGCGCAGCGCCTCGCCGGCCAACGCTTCATTGCTCTGGGCAATTTCCGCGCGCCGCGCGGGCGTCAGAGGGCGCGTTTCGGCGCCGACCAACTCTTCCGAACAACGCGCGAGCAAGACATCGGGGGCGCCTTTGGTGAAGACGCGCAGACGGTCCTGTGTCTCCGCATCCGTATGGACGGTGCTCATCAACTTGCGTTCGGACGAAAACGGAACTTCCCCGACGCGCTGGAAGCGGGCGTCGAGCAGGTGGTTGCGAAGGCCGGCTTTCCGCGCCGCGACAAGAAGCGCGCCTTCGGTGGGATCGCCTTGCACGGTCCAGCGGCCGTTGTGCTCCTGCAACACGGCGTTGTTGGCAAGATCACCGGTCGCGAGTGCGCGCTCGAGCTCGATGCGCAGCGGCCCCTCGCCGATGGTGCCGCCCCCCTCACGCCATACTTCACCCTCGGGCGCATATCCCGTGCCGCCGATATTTACGCGGCCGCTCGCGGCGATCACGGCGCGCACCGTCATTTCATTTTTCGTGAGCGTGCCGGTCTTGTCCGACGCGATAACCGTTGCGGAGCCGAGCGTTTCCACCGCGGATAAATGGCGCACGATGGCATTCCGCTTCGCCATGCGCTGGACGCCCAGCGCGAGCACCGCGGTCACGACCGCAGGCAAGCCTTCGGGGACGGCGGCGACTGCCAGCGCCACGCCCAGAATGAGCACGTCTAAGATCGCCGCGAAGCTGCTGACATCTTCAACGATTATAATGGTCGCGATCATCACGACCGCGATGATCACGACAATGAACCCGAGCAGTTTGCCGACGCGGTCGAGCTCGCGTTGGAGCGGCGTGGTCTCCTCGGGCGCTTCTTTCAACATCCCGGCGATGCGCCCCATTTCGGTTTGCATCCCGGTCGCCACCACAACCGCTTTGCCGCGACCGTACGTCGCAGCGGTGCCGCTGAATACCATATTGCCGCGGTCGCCGACCCCGACCTCTTCTATGATGGGAGCGATATCCTTGGACAGCGGCAGGCTCTCCCCGGTGAGCGCCGCCTCGGCGGTCTGCAAAGCGGTCTCCTGGATCAGCCTTGCGTCGGCGGGAATCGTGTCGCCCTCTTCGATGAGGATGATGTCGCCCGGGACAAGTTCGGCAGCCGGAATGTTCTGCCGCTCGCCGTCACGGATGACATTGGCATGCGCCGCCGACATGTTGCGCAGCGCCGCCACGGCCTGTTCCGCTCGCGCCTGCTGAAAGTAGCCCATCACGGCGTTGAGCAGCACCACCGCGAGAATCGCGAGCGCTTCGTAAGGCAAAGCGGTGTCGCGCTCGAGAAGCCACAAGCCTGCCGAGATCAAGGTGGCGAGCAGCAGCAGGATCACCAGTACGTCTTGAAACTGCGCAAGAAACTTTTTCCAGCCGGGCACCGGCTTTTCTGCCGTCAGCTCGTTCCTGCCGGACTTCGCGAGGCGTGTTCGCGCCTCCGCCGAGGTGAGACCGCGCTGAGCATCGCCGACGTAAGCTCGCAGGACCTGATCGACAGACTGCCGGTAAGGCTCCGTCTGAGAGGGGGCCTTCTTTGCCGAACCGGTGGGTGTTTCACTAACGCTCATGAAGTCAGTATCAGCACGAAGAGCACGAAGATCACGAAGTTCCGACGGAGAA
Source organism: Binatia bacterium (assembly GCA_036378835.1). GTDB lineage: Bacteria > Desulfobacterota > Binatia > UBA9968 > UBA9968 > WHTF01. The sequence goes on from DASUVS010000340.1 coordinate 8,588, forward strand.
GATTTTTCGGATTACAACAAGAGGGCGAACGAAAATTCAATCAAGGATGGTGCACTCTGCCCTCTATGCTGGTCCACCGCCCAGCCGCTTGGATACTTCCTTTCTGATTATCCTTAAACTTTCGTGTGCTTCGTGAGCTTCGTGGTGTTCGCATTCAGGATCCAGGATCGGAGGGTCATGGAGAGTTTTGCATCAAAGACTCCGCGCTCTGCGCCTCTGCGGTATGCGGTTTGCGTTTTAGCGGATCGCATTCTCCATTATTCCAGCTTGAAAACCCGCGTGCCGCCGGCAAATTCATAAATCTCATCTCGGAACCCCAACCGGATGGGCGCGCCGCCCCGCTCGCGTTCCCGAACCGTAAGCGTATCGCGGGTGAGCCGCAGATCCAGTGAATGGCTGCGGTAGCGGATGCGCATGTCGAACCGTTCCAGTTCGTCCGGCAGCCGGGGATTGAACCGCAAGACATCGCCGGTGATCTCAATCCCCGTCGACACGCGCTGCACCAAATCGACGCTTCCCGCCATGGCGCCGAGATGCACGCCCTCCGCCGTGGTGCCTCCCTGAATGTCGTTGACATCGCTCTGCAGCGCCTCGGCGAAGTAACGCATCGCGCGCGGCCGGTCCGAGCGCGCCAGCACCCATGCATGGACCACCCGCGACAAAGTGGAGCCATGACTCGAGCGGTTATCGTAATACGCGACGTTACGGGGGATCGTGTCATACTCGAATGGATAGGCCAGGCGTTCGAACAGTCCGCGCAGTTCCTCCGCGGAAAAAAGATAGAACAACATCAGCACATCGGCCTGCTTGCCCACTTTGTAGCGGTTGGCGCTGTCGTTCTCCGCTTCGAGAATCAGTTCGAGCCGCTGAATGTTGCCGTAGCGCTTGCGGTAATCCTCCCAATCCAGCTCCTTGAGCCGCTCGTAGCCCTCGAACTGGCTGATGATGCCGTCGTGAAAAGGCACGTACATTTTACGGCTCACGTCGCGCCAGTGCTCGAGTTCATCCGCTGACAGCCGGTTACGCGCCATCAGCTCGTTGCGCCGGATATCGGTGAGCAGTTCGAGCACGTCGAAGGCGCGGCAAAGGACCCATACCGCCATGATGTTGGTATAGGCATTATTGTCGAGGCCAGGGCTGGATGAGTCCGGGTATCCGTCATGAAACTCGTCCGGCCCCATCACGCCGCGAATTTCGTAACGCCCGCGCTCAGGATTGAAAGTCGCGACGCTCGACCAGAAGCGCGCAATTTCAATCATCAGCTCGGCGCCGTAGGCCTGCAGGAACTCGATGTCACCGGTGACCTGATAGTACTGCCATACGTTGTACGCGACGGCGCTGCCGACGTGGCGCTGGAGGTAAGTCTTATCCGGTACCCAACGATTGGACCGGGGATTCAAATTGAGCTCCTGAGTTTCCTCCTGTCCGTCGCTGCCGCTTTGCCACGGAAACATGGCGCCCCGGAATCCCGCGTTCGCCGCCGCAGCGCGCGCCTCGTCCAAACGGCGGTAACGGTACATCAGCAGGGAGCGGGTGATTTCGGGGACACGGAAATTTAGGAACGGAAAAATGAAGAGCTCATCCCAAAACACGTGGCCCTGGTAAGCCTCCCCGGTCCAGCCGCGCGCGGGCACACCAAGGTCGAGGCCAATGGAGTTGGGCGACGCTGCCTCAAGCAAGTGGAACATGCTCAGCCGCAGGAGCATCGAGACGTTGAGCTGGAAGCCGCTGGGAGCGCCGCGCAAGTGAATATCGAAACGTCGCCACAGATGTTTCCAGGCTAGCGCATGTTGGGCGAGCAAGGCTTCAAAGCGCGGCGCGCGCCCGATGGCCTTGCGCGCGGCGGTCGCCGGTTCCGAGATCGCCGGATCGCGCGAGCTGAAGATCGCCGCGATCTTCTCCAGCGACAGGGTTTCGCCCCGGCCCAGATGGAGCGTCAATTCTTGGGCGACCTTGCCGGGCTCGTCGATGAGATGCCGGCGGTACTCGCGCGGCTCTCCGCCGACGAATGCCTGGGTGCGCGCCGATTCTGCGACGTGCAAATTCGACTGGCAGGTTCGCACCAGGAGATACAGCGTGTCCTCGCCAATGAGCGCGCCGCCAAGATGTTCCAGGTGTTTGTTGTTGAATTTGAGGTAGAGTTTGGCGCCGGCGTTGACGACTCGGCCATTGATACCCGAGCGTACGGTCACGCCGCCGAACCAGTTATCGGCGGTCAGCGACAGCTCGAGTCCGGCGGTGTGCATATCGGCCATGGAAACAAACCGGCGCTCTCGGAGCGTGGTGCGCCTGCCGCCGCGATCTTCAAAACAGATGCTGCGCAAAAGCACGCCGCGCCGGAGATCGAGTTCCTGACGATACGAGAGAATGTTCACCCTTCTCAAGTCGAACCATTCGCCGCGGTCAATGCGGAACTCGAGCGCGAGCCAGTTGGGAAAGTTAACCAGATCCTCGTTTTCGACGATGCGTCCGGCGATATCGGTGCGCTGCCGGTTGTAACCGCATGCGAGATAGGTTCCCGGATAGTGGACATCATCCATCACGGCCCAGGCGGCCGCTCCCCGCGTGGCGAAATATCCGTTGCCGAGCGCGCACAACGCTTCGCGAATCCCTTCCTGCTCCGGATCGAAGCGGTCGTAAACCAGCGACCACGCGGAAGCCGGTTCGGTGGCGATCTGCACCTCGGCCAGACTAGTTACCACGATATCGGCGCCGGCCTGGCGCAACTCCTGGGATTGGCCGGCGAGATCGACGCCGATCACGCAGCCGAATGTCCCGGCGCGCCCGGCGGCGACACCAGCGATCGCATCTTCAATGACCACGGCGCGAGCCGGTTCCACCTTGAGCCGCCGCGCCGCTTCGAGGAAGGCATCGGGCGCGGGCTTGCCCCTGATTTTCATGCGCACAATGTCGTTACCGTCCACGCGCGTGTCGAACAGTTGCGCGATGTCCGCCGCCCTGAGAACAGCCGCGCAATTTTTACTCGAGGAAACCACCGCAGTCTTGATTTCCAGCTCGCGCAAAGCGCGCACCAGCTCGATGGCCGGCGCGTAAACCTCGACGCCGTGCTGCTCGATCTGCTCTGAAAAATAGCGGTCCTTTCGGTTGCCGAGTCCATGCACCGTCTGTGTGTCGGGCCCGTCTGCAGCAGAGCCGAGCGGCAATCCAATGCCCCGAGCGTTCAGGAACGATGCGACACCGTCGTAGCGCGGCTTGCCATCGACGTAACGGCGGTAATCCGCATCGATGTCGAACGGCGCGAATGCTTCTCGTGTCTCTGCGGCATGCTGCCGGAGAAATTCGTCAAACAACTTTTTCCATGCGGCTGCATGCACGCTCGCTGTCTTGGTCAAGACGCCGTCCAGATCGAACAAAAATGCGTCGTAATCCCGTGGCGAGAGCGTGACGACGGGGGTTGTACTAGTCATGGGCTATTCTCTGGTGTGAAATGGAATCCGGAATCCAAATATCGAAATCCGAAACAATCTCCGAAATTCGAAATAAAAAAGCTGACCGCCGTGTTTGAACCTTGGTATTTTATTATTTGAGTTTGTTTCGAGTTCGGATTTCGTGCTTCGAATTTTCCGCCAGGGCGGTGGCGCCGCTAGGAAACTCTCCTTACGGAACCTCGATCATGCGCTGAATCATGAGATGGGGTGACGAGCGCTCCCGTTTCCATCAGCGGGCAACATTCGAGTCTCGAGAGGCGGTGCCGGCGGAAGCCCGGTGACTTCGAGAATTTCCTTTTCGTTGAGAGTCTCCCGCGCCACTAGGGCTTGGGCGAGCGCATCCAGTTGCTTACGGTGCGCGGTTAACAAACGCTTGGCTTCTTCGTGGCTCTCGCCAATGATCTTGAGCAACTCGGAGTCAATGGCTTCGGCGGTCTCTTCGCTAAACTGCCTCGCGCCGCCGTAACCGTCCGGGCCACGCAGATAGGGATTGTCGCGCGGAGCGAGCTGCACCAAGCCGAGCCGCTCGCTCATGCCCCAGCGGGTCACCATGCGCCGGGCAAGACCCGTAGCCTGCTCGATGTCGCTTTCGGCGCCAGTGGTCTTGGTACCGTAAACAATCTCCTCGGCGGCCCGACCTCCGAGCATGCCGACGATGCGCGCGCGAAGATAGGCTTCGGGATAATTGTAGCGATCGCTGTCCGGCCGCTGATAGGTCACGCCGAGCGCCTGCCCGCGCGGTACGATCGTGACCCGGTTTACCGGATCGGCGCCGGGCACGACCAAACCAAGAATGGCGTGTCCGCCTTCGTGATAAGCGATACGCTCTTTGTCAGCGAGGCTGAGCAGCAGTGGGCGCTCGGGACCCAGCACAATTTTCTCGAGAGCATCGAGAAAGTCCTTCTGACGGACATCGCTCTGCTCGCGCCGGGCCGCCAGCAGCGCCGCCTCATTCACCAGGTTTCTCAGATCCGCTCCGGAGAACCCCGGTGTCGCAGCGGCAAGCTCTTCCAAGCTTGCATCTTTGGCGAGCGGCACGGTGCGGGTGTGAACTTTGAGGATCGCCTCGCGCCCGATCTTATCAGGGAGGTTGACGACGACGCGCCGGTCGAAGCGCCCGGGCCGCAGCAGCGCCTTGTCGAGCACGTCGGGCTGGTTGGTTGCCGCCAGCACGATGATGCCCTCCCGGCTTGAGAAGCCGTCCATTTCAGTGAGTATTTGGTTTAACGTTTGTTCCTGCTCGCTCGATCCGCCGATCGCTACCTGTCCCCGCGCGCGCCCAATGGCGTCCAATTCGTCGATGAAGACGATGGCGGGCGCCTGCTCGTGCGCCTGCTTGAATAAATCACGCACCCGCGCCGCGCCGACTCCGACGATCATCTCGACGAACTCCGCGGCGCTCATCGAGAAGAACGGGACGCCGGCCTCTCCTGCGACTGCCCTCGCGAGTAGGGTTTTTCCCGTGCCCGGAGCGCCGACCAGCAGCACGCCTTTGGGGGCGGCGCCACCGAGCCGGGTGTACTTCTTGGGATCCTTCAGGAAATCGACGATCTCGACCAGTTCGTTTTCGGCTTCGTCGATCCCGGCAACGTCTTCGAAGGTAACCTTGGTATCCTTTTCCTGATCGTAGCGGCGCGCCTTGCTCTTGCCGATTCCCATCAGCCCGCCCATGCCGCCGCCTTGCTGCGCCGCGCGCCGGAACATCCAGACGTAAAAGCCGATAAAGAGCAAGGCTGGGCCAAACCCGAAGAGCAGCGTAGATAACGGGCCACCGCTTTCGTCGATCGGTTTGGCGCTGATTTCGACACCGTTATCGATCAAAAACGATTCCAGCCCCGGATCGACAAAGGCCGGCAGTGTAGTCGTGAAGTTAGTTGCCGTCTTGGTAGCAGGGCGCGGAGTCGCACCCCGTTCTTTGGGCTGTTTGGTTTCTTTGGCGGGAGCCTCACTTTTTTCCTCCTTAGGAGGGTAGGTGACCGCAGTCTTGAAGCGGCCGGTGATGGATTCCCCCTGGCTGTAGATCGATTCGACATTGCCCTTTCCGACTTCCTCTTTGAACAGCGTATAGGGAACGGTGACCGGCCCTTCCGGGCTCGGAATGAGAAGTCTCATCAGCAAATAGTTTGCGAGTAAAATGCCTACGAACCAGAGCCATGTTCTACCGGGCGGCATCTTCCACTGCTCGCCACTCTTCGAATCTCCAGGCTTATTGCTGGACGACTGAAGACGGCTGGCTGCGCCGGAGTCGCCGCGTCCTGTCTGCTTCCCCGTCGAATTCATGGAACCCCCCTATGAACGTTGCCCGACCGCAGGCAGAATCGTTGCAGATGATGATTGACGACTATCATTCACACCGAATGACAACAAGATTAATTTCTGCTTTTGCTCGGATCGGTGCCCCGGCGGTTTCGCCCGGGCACGAGTGTTGGACTCTCTGATGGTGGCCTGCTCATTGTTCGGCTTTTTTGCTGGCCCAACTTTAGAAGTAATTCTAACTCCACTCGCCTCCGCTGCGCTCACGGAGTTGCGCCCGTAAGACCTACCGGCCCGGCCTGGTCAAAGTTCGTTGCTGCGCCGTATTCACACCAACGGGTTACCTTGATTGGTCCGTTCATAGTTGTAGGGTCAAATATAAGGACAGAGCGCCAGAGTGATGCTCCCCAAGGTTTACTCCAAAGTTCAATCGGTGATCGTGACCAGACTCAGGTGGCGTTCGATTCCCGTTCTATTCCTCCACGTCGATAACGCGGAACGAAGATTGTGATTGAATGCCTGTAAGGCATGTAGCAACTGTCTGAAACATAAGAAGCGAATCAACCAATAAACTCGTCTACCTTATTAGGAGAACACAAATGAGCAACCCCGTTCGCATTCTCGGCATTGCCGGTAGTCTTCGTCGTGGATCGTACAATCGAGCCGCGCTGCACGCCGCTGTGCAGCTTGTGCCGCAAAACGCGGCGCTTGAAGTTTTTGAGCTCGATGGGATACCCGGCTTCAATCAGGACGAAGAGCAGAACCCGCCGGCAAAAGTCGCGGAGTTAAAGCAGCATGTTCGAAATGCGGATGCGATTGTGATCGTCACGCCGGAATATAACTACTCCGTTCCGGGGGTTCTGAAAAACGCAATCGACTGGGCATCGAGACCGTACGGCGACAGCGCCTGGAACGGAAAGCCGGTTGCCATCATGGGCGCTTCGATTGGAACATTCGGCACCGCGCGGGCGCAATACCATCTTCGCCAGTCATTCGTCTTCCTCAATATGTTTCCGATCAACCAGCCGGAGGTGATGATCGGCAACGCCGCTCAGCGTTTCGACGCTCAGGGAAACCTTACAGATGAGACGACGAAAAACCTAATCCGTCAGCTGCTTCAAAATCTTGTCGCTTGGACTCATCGGCTCGCAAAATAGAGTAGGGGACCCGAAGCCAGTCGGTGATGTAGAAATCTGTTTTGGCGCCAAGCGGCAATGCGCATATCGCGGTTTAGAGGGTGGCGATAAAACCACCGAAGCGGCTCGGACCTGGCTGCATCAGCGATGCAATGCAAGCGGCGCATCCAAAACCATGGAGCACGGGAAATGAAACCGAAGAATGCGACGGCGGTTGAACAACGTCATCGTAAATCGTTTTTTGCTCAGGTGAAGCGCGAAATGAACGGACTCTATCGCTCCGTGCGCCACCAGCTCGCCTACTATGAATCGGTTGGCGATTTAGTTCCCGGCGATTTGGCTCCGTACGACGTCGTTGATACCGTGCTGCTGCGCGGTTACCCGGAGTTTGTCAAAGAGCCGCGCGACCGAGACATCGGCGCCTGGTTGAAAGAACTTGCGACAAAGCATCTCCAGTCGGAAGTGACCCGATCGCGGACGGAACGGAGCCAGAATGTCCATCTGCAAGAAGATATTCCAGAGACGCCACCCGCAGAAGCGGTCTCGACCCTCGGAGAGGAAGTTCTCGACTTCTATCAGCCCGACGAAGATCTGAAGCTCGAGGATATTTTCCGCTAT
>DASUVS010000341.1:0-3591 GCA_036378835.1 Binatia bacterium
GCGATTACGCAATTGGGGGCGATCGGTTTGTGCCTCGTGCCTGAGCCGGCTAAAGGCCGCCACATTCACGATCGCTATTACGATCCCGTTTGGCGCGAGGCGGAAAAGCTCGGAGTGCCGGTTTGTTTCCATCCGGCCGCGAATCCCAATACCGACCAGGTGGTTCACCGATTTAAGGGGCATGCCAATGAGGCCGTGCTGATCAATGCGTTCCGCAACCCGATCGAACTCATGCTGGCGGTGGGCAGCTTCTGCGCCGGCGGCGTGCTCGAGCGCTTCCCTCGATTGCGCGTCGCTTTCCTCGAGGGGAACTGCGGTTGGCTACCCTGGGTACTCTACCGCTTGGACGAAAGGTGGGAGCTCAGGAAGGGCTACACCAACGAACCCCTCAGCACAAAACCGAGCGACTACTTCATACGCCAGTGTTTTATCTCGGTGGATGTCGAAGAAGATCTAGTGGGTGATGTCATCAACAGGATTGGCGAGAATAATGTGGTGATCTCCACCGACTACCCGCACGCGGACTCCCATTGGCCCAATGCAGTCAATCACTTTATGGCGATGGAAATGCCGAGCAGCGCGAGGAAAAAGATCCTGTGGGATAATTGCGCGCGGCTTTATGCCGTAGATTAAACGTACGCCACGGAAGAAGAATTTGGACTAACTATTTCTCGACGAAAAGCTTGGTAAATAAGCGTTCGGATTCGCGCAGCCCGTCTTCCGTTAACCTCACGGACTTCGCTTTGCGGACAGGATTAGAGATAAACCCCTTTTTCACGGAGCCGGCTCATTGCGTCCCAATCAAAGCTCTTCCAAGCCCTAATTTCGTGAAATGTCAGATAAAGTAGCGCGAGAACTGCCTCATCGATCTTTTCTGTAGCGAAATCCTTTATCCCATGCCTTTAAGCGCAGAGGCGACGCGCAGCGCATTAGTAAAATCCGTTTCGGTTCGGCAATGCTATCCTAGCGCCGGCCTCACCCGCTGTGCAAACCGTTCCATTGATGCGAGAACCTTCTCCTGGCTCAAACCGCCGAAGTGAAACGTCAAACCGATATGGGTGGCACCCACAACCTCGATAATTCTGTTGACGATCTTGGCGCAGGTTTCCGGCCCGCCAAAAACTCCTCGGCTGTCTCGAGACATGGCATCGTAGTCCAAATGGGCGAATACGCGCTGGTAGGCTTCGCTGTCGGGATCGAGGTTGAGAGCAGAGAGCGCAAAACCACGCCATCGGTTCCAATGATCGAGAACTTCAGCGCGGGCTTCGGCGTCGCTGGCGCCGATATACGCGGGGTACATGACGAACACGTCCCGGTCTTTTTTGGAGTGGCCGGCAGCGGATAGCGCGCTCCAATACTGCTCGACACGCGGGCGCTGGATTTCATTGGTAGCGATCCATGGCAGTGTCATCAGGTGATGGCCACGACTGCCGATCATCTGAAAGCTTTCCGGATCTTTATTGGCGGTGACGTAAATCGGCGGATGGGGTTTCTGCATCGGCTTGGGATAAACGGCAATCTTTGGAAAGGAATAGTGCTTGCCGGCCCACTCGAATTCTCCGTCAGTCCACGCCCGGATAACGATATCCAAGGCCTCCGGTAATCTTTGCTGAGCGGTCTCCCACTCGGCGCTAAAGACCTTGTACTCCGTCGGATGCATGCCGCGTCCGGCGCCAAGCATAGCTCGCCCATTGGAGAGCAAATCCACCATGGCAAATTCTTCGGCGATGCGCAGAGGATTATGCATCGGTAGAATCGAGACTGCCGCGCCCAACCGCATATTTTTCGTGCGCTGGGCGGCTGCGGCGAGAAGCACGGAGGGGCTCGGCATCATGCCGCCGAAATAACGAAAGTGATGTTCGGTCACCCATAAAGAATCGAAGCCAAGATCTTCCGCCGCATCCATCTGCTCGAGCCAGCGGGCATAGAGTTCAGGGCTCTCGCCATCGAGTTCCGGCACATAAGTATTTAGAAGATAATAACCAAACTTCACAATGACCTGACCTCTCGCGAGTAGCTTCCCGGAAGATTACGTTATCGACGGTTCGGCTTACGCTCTCGACAATCCCGAACATGGCGCTGAGAACGGCATCATGACTGCCTCAAAATGAGCTAGCGCCGATCCGCCGGCGCTTTGAAGCCGGCGACGGTGGCCCGCCAGCCGTCTTCGTTCTCGCCCGGCACCACAGGAAAATAATAGCTCACTCGATCCAACAAGCCGTGATATTTTTCCAGCACCTTTGCCGGCAGCTCTGACCAGCTACCGCGCAGCGCGAAAGCTTCGAGCATCCGATCGCTAATCAGCAATGGCATATCGTTCCACCGGCCTTTCGCCGCCAGGCGTCCGAGCTGCTGGGCGGTTTCACCCCAGCCTTCGATTTCGAAAACCGGCCGGTACGGGGGAGTGCTGGCATAAAACGCGATCTGCCGGCGTATCTCAGCTTCGTATCGCTCGATTGATCCGGGATCATCGGTGGGGACGACGAAGATACTGCTCGACAGCTCGATCGCTTTACGATCGCGACCGCCTGTGGTTAAACCGCGTTCAATATTGGGCGTGACTATTTCCCGCAGGTAGCGGCTAGTGTGCAGCGGGTGAACGTGAAAGCCCTGGCATAATTCACCGGCCAGTTGGCACATGCGCCGGTTGACGCCGGCGATGTAGATCGGGATGCGATTATATTCGTGCGGCTCGGGGCTGAAGAACGGCGTCATCAGAGTCAGCTTGAAAAACTCGCCCTGAAAGTTGAGCTTCGTCCCATTCTGCCAACAATCCCAAATAGCTCGCAAGCCGAGGATTACTTCGCGCATCTTTTCGACCGGTTTTTCCCACTTGACGCCGAAACGCCGCTCATTGTGTCCCTTGACCTGAGTGCCGAGTCCCATAATAAAGCGGCCGTTGGAGAAACGCGCCAGATCCCAGCCGGTGTGGGCCAGGACGGTCGGACTGCGGGCGAATGCCACAGCGATACTCGTTCCCAGACTCAAGTCGCGGCTATGCTCGGCGGCCAACACCAGAGGCAAGAAAGGCTCATGGGCCGTTTCGAATGTCCACAACCCATCGAACCCTGCTTCATCTGTGAAACGCGCCAGCGCAGGCATCTGGCGCAGATCATGAACCAGCAGGCCAGCATCGATTTTCATCGTTTACATCCCAATTTGACACTGCTCCAACTTAGCAACAAACGGCATCGACGAAAATGCTCGGCTACTGAAAGATTCCGAGTAGGCTCCGGGTGGCTTGCATCCGCGCGACGACGAGACTGCCCGTTTCCTGCAGGTGACCACATAGGCTTCGTTGATCGTGATTCGGATGGTTTTCATTAGCCGCCCAATTTGCCTCGGGCTTGTTTCAAACCCGCACCAAAGACTAGCAGGGTGCTAAAAAAAGCCTCTTGCAGGCTGCTCGAAAAGATCCAGAGGCGAGACGCGCGAAAAATCGACGAGCGGAGACTTTCTATGAGCCCTGTCAAGCCTCGATCGGTTTTTTTCACGCCGCCTGGCGCAATTTCTGTCGTGCAATATTCACCAAGTGATGGGTTTCGTCATAAGGTTTATGATCTCTCCACATCACAAAAATAATCTTCAACC
>DASUVS010000342.1:0-11968 GCA_036378835.1 Binatia bacterium
TGTCTTAGTCCCGGCCTGTGCGCCCGCCGTCCAGCGTCGAGCCTCGATTGCGACGCGATCAATACCTGCCGCTGCTCTAGGTGCTTGCCGCCGGGCACCAAGGCAAGCTCATCCGCTTCCGAGTCGAGGGCTTAGATGCCACAGCAAGTATTGGTCAAGCCCGGCGCGTCCGGCATCCCGAAAAGAAATCTCGACAGCCTTCGCTGCGATCGGCGCCAAAGTCTGCGTCTGCGACATCGAGCCAGAAGACTTCCGAGTTCCCGGGCAGCGACGATGTTAAAGGGTGCAGCACGCTTTGGTTATGGATGATCCAACGATGTTCCCGGTTGGTACGACTCGAAGACTAAATGGATTCCGACGGTCGCATCCGACTTGGCCCCGGACTAGCTCAGTGACGGATCGCGCGCATCGCGCCGTTTCATCTATATATTAGCCATGCTTTGCCAGCACACTGTTGCAGCCCGGCCGCCTCGATCTTCTCTAAGCTTCGAGTTTTTACTTACAATCAAGCCTGATGCTTAGAAGATAGGGTGTGGCAGCTCGCGGATTTATTTGGCTGGAGAATAGCAAGCTGAGATCGGTTCGTTGCTGGGAATGTATTTATTGTTGGAGATTGCCTGGCTGCATCTGGTTGCCAATCACTCCTCGGTGAGCGTCGAGGCTCCCCGCGTAGGTGCACAAGTAAGAGGTTTCACTGACTGACCGGACGTTCGTAGCGTGACCGGCGCACCCCAAGCGCATAATGCAGAGTTGCGGGCCAATCTTATTTCTTGGAAAAAAACCTGCATTCAGGTAACGGTCTAAGCTGAAATAGGACCTCAAGTGCGAGTTGTTTGCCCGGACAAACCCGGCGACCTCGTGGCGAAGCAGAGATCAAGATTGTCCGATGGCGGTTAAATTCGCGATTACCCTCACTACAAAACCCAAGGCTCGGCTCATGTCACAGATAAATGTAACCGATCGGAACCAGCAAACCTTCCCCGCCTCAAAACCAACACAACTGCACGTGAGATTATTCTGCACCATCCTCCTGTCCATTTTATTGTCCGGTGCAGCTTACCCGCAGGAATCTAACACTCTCAGTCGTCCCCGTGGATGGGCTCTGTCGCAACGGGCTGCACCGGTACCCAGTTTTAACGAAGGACGCTTTACCCTTTTTCCGGAGCTAAGATCTTCGGGCGCCCCTCTCCTGTTAGATAAAAGATCTTTACTGGCACAAACGATCAACGCGCCTGCGCCTGTCGCGGCGAGTTCCAATCTCACCACGCCAGTGCCGCAATGGGGAACCGAAAAGAGCTATCTGATTCCGGCGCTGGAGATCGTCGGCTTCGATGTTTTGCTCAATCTGTTTGACCGTGTTTACTACGGCTGCTGCGATTACGACGTCGATTTTTCATCCATCAAACGCAATTTGCACCGAGGCTGGAACGAGGACCGCGACGAGTTCACGGTCAACCAACTTGGGCACCCCTACCAGGGATCGATGTACCACGGTTTCGCCCGCGCCTCCGGGTTGAATTACTGGCAGGGTCTGGCCTACACCTTTGTAGGAAGCCTGTTCTGGGAGATTGCCGGCGAAACTACACCGCCGTCGAGAAACGACCAGATCAGCACCGGAATCGGCGGCAGTTTCCTAGGCGAGGCGTTGTTCCGCATGTCCAACTTCTGGCTCGAGCAGGGGAGAGGATCCCCTTTCTGGCGCGAGGTCGTCGCCGCGCTAATCTCTCCGCCTGTGGGCTTTAACCGCCTCGCCTTCGATCAACGTTTCGATGGCATATTTCCCAGCAAAGATCCCGAATACTACAGCCGAATGCATTTCGGACTCGTCTCGGCGACTCAAGACCGCCGCGGAGGATCGGGAGAAATCGACCGGCACGAAGGCATCGTTGATGTGGCGCTAGACTATGGCTTGCCTGGCAAATCAGGCTACACCTACGACCGTCCGTTTGACTACTTCACTTTCCAGGCAGCCGCATCCACTGCGATTGGTTTCGAGAGCGTTTCCACTTACGGGCTCTTGCTGGGAAAGAGTTACGACCTTGGGAAGGACTATCGCGGCATATGGGGTCTGTACGGCAGTTATAGTTACATGGCGCCGCAAATTTTCCGCCTGGCAAGCACGGGCCTCTCGCTCGGCAGCACCGCCCAGTGGCGGGTTTTCGATTATCTGGCGGTGCAGGGAACAGGTCTCCTGGGCATCGGCTACGCCAGTGTCAGCGACATTGCCGGCATCTCCGATGAACGCGACAATCACTACGGTGTAGCGCCGCAGGCGCTTCTATCGTTGCGATTGATCCTAGGCGAGCGGGCGTCCATCGACCTCACCGCGCGCGAATTTTTTGTCGCTGATGTATCCGGGAGCGGCGTCCGTCACGACAATGTGGTACGCACGGATGCCTCGCTCACATATCGCATTTATCGTCAGCATGCGGTGTCAATAAGATATCAGCTGTCGCGGCGTGACTTTGATTTGCGCGATACGGGAAACAGAATTCAGGATAGAGGCACGGTCGGAATTTTCTATACGCTTCTCGGACGCGATCGGTTCGGCGCCGGCGATTAGCACTGTGGAGATCAGGTAACTGTAGTTGCTGTCTATCAGCTCGGACCGGATCGATAGTTCTTTGCGCTCGCACTGACATAGCCGCTTCATTCTGGGTTCAAACAGATAGCCACGCGCGCTGCCGCGTTTGGCGATTTTGTTCTTGACACTATTCGGTTGCGCTCGGGCGGCTTATCGGTGCATTCCGCGGACGATTGGGTGCCGACAGCTGCTTGCCGTTTTACCACGCTCCCGATCGTAAAACCGAGCAGCGATCTCGTCGATCGCCCTCTTGCGAAGCTGCGGAACCTCAAATAGAATCCGTTCGTTTTTCACGCCTGTGAAAGTCGTCTCAAGGAGGATCTATCATGGCAGACAAGGCCATCGAGGTTCTGTTAAATGAAAAACGGAACTTCCCGCCACCAGCAACATTTAGGAAAACAGCTAACTTCAGGAACGCGAGTGTCTTTAATTCGGCGCGCCGAAATCCGCAGGCGTTTTGGGCCAAAGCTGCTAAAGAGCTTCATTGGTTCAAGCCATGGAAGAAAGTGCTGGAATGGAAAGCGCCATGGGCTAAGTGGTTTATCGGCGGCAAGCTTAACGCGTCATACAACTGTCTGGATCGCCATGTCGAGAACGGGCGGAAAAATAAAGCTGCAATCATTTGGGAGGGCGAGCCGGGCGACGAACGGGTTCTGACCTATCGCGATGTCTGGCGTGAGGTCAACAAATTCGCCAACGTTCTAAAAAAACTCGGCGTGCGCAAGGGCGACCGGGTTTGTCTCTACATGGGGATGGTTCCCGAGCTGGTCATCGCCATGCACGCCTGTAACCGCATCGGCGCGCCGCACAGCGTGGTATTCGGGGGCTTCAGCGCTGAAGCATTGCGCGGTCGCATCAATGATGCCCAAGCAAAGATCCTGATTACGGCTGATGGCGGTTATCGTCGCGGCGGCATTGTGCCGCTCAAAGAAAACGTTGACGAGGCGCTGATCGACACGCCTTCTATCGAGCATGTCGTAGTCTTGGAACGAATTGGACGCGAGTCCGGCGCACAGATGAAAAGCGGCCGCGACCTATGGTGGCATGATCTGATGGCGGAGGCGCCGCTGTGGTGCGAGCCCGAGCAGATGGACAGCGAGGACATACTGTACATCCTCTACACCAGCGGCACCACCGGAAAACCGAAGGGCATCGTCCATACCACCGGCGGCTATCTTACCGGTGTGAACCTGGTCAACAACTGGGTCTTCGACCTAAAAGAGGACGACGTTTTCTGGTGCGCCGCCGATATCGGCTGGGTTACCGGACACACGCATATTGTCTATGGGCCTATGGCCAATGGCGCGACCCAGGTCATGTACGAGGGCACTCCCGACTGGCCGGACAAGGATCGGCTGTGGCGCCTGGTGGAAAAGTACGGCGTGACGATTTTTCACACCGCGCCCACCGCGATTCGCACATTCATGCGCTGGGGAACGGAATTTCCGGCAAAACACAATCTCAAGACCTTGAGGCTGCTTGGAACCGTCGGGGAGCCGATCAATCCCGAAGCCTGGGTTTGGTACCATAAATATATCGGTGGTAATCGCTGCCCGGTCCTCGATACCTGGTGGCAAACTGAAACCGGCCATCCTTTGATAACGCCGTTGCCCGGTATCACGAAGTTGAAGCCAGGTTCTGCGACCTTGCCGTTTCCGGGAATCGAGGCCGATGTCGTCGACGAAAATGGAAAATCAGTTCCCAAGGGCGGGGGCGGCTATTTGGTTCTGACCAAACCTTGGCCGGCGATGATGCGCACCATCTATGGCGATCCGGATCGTTACGTGCAGAATTATTGGAGCCGCTTTCCGGGAAGATATTTCGCCGGCGACGGTTGCAAGCGCGATAAGGACGGTTATTTTTGGCTGCTGGGCCGCGTCGACGACGTCATGAATATCGCCGGCCATCGGATCAGTACCATGGAAGTCGAGAGCGCTCTGGTGGATCACCAAAAAGTCGCTGAAGCCGCGGTCATCGGCAAAGAGCACGACATCAAAGGCCAGGCGATCTGCGCTTTTGTTTCTTTGAAAGCCGGCGTCGACGGGGGCAATTCGCTTCTGGATGAACTGAAAAATCACGTGGTAAAAAAGATTGGAGCCATTGCGCGGCCCGATGAAATTCTCTTTGCCGCGGAACTGCCGAAGACCCGCAGCGGTAAGATCATGCGCCGTTTGCTGCGTGACATTGCCGATGGGCGCGCGTTGGGAGACACCACGACGCTGGCAGACGCCAATGTGGTGGCAAAATTGAAGGAGCAATATGCCGAGGAGTGAGCGAATGAGGGTCGTCCAATCGAAGCTCCATAGCAGAACAATTTCAATTGGAACGAGTACCATTGGCGGTATGCGGCGCCATTTTACTCTATGGATAATGCTCTCGTTGTTGTGGTTTCCCAGTCTAGGCGATGCCCAGCAGCGCGAAAAAGTGCGCGTCGCTCTGGGTTCGATTTCGGTAAACTCGAGCGTAATACCGATCGGCGCTCAGCATGGAATGTTTGCAAAATATGGCGTCGATCTGGAGCCGATCTATTTTGGCGGCGGCATGAACTCGATCGCCGCGCTTACATCGAATTCCGTCCAGCTGCTCGCGGCGGGTTCTACTGCGACGATCGGGGCACGCGTCGGTGGAATCGATATCACCATGTTCGCTGTTCAATCCAACAAGCTGGATTACTCGGTTATGGTCGCCCCTGACGTCAAAACTCCCCAGGATCTCAAGGGCAAGATCGTCACCGGCACTCGAACCGGCGCATCCGCGGATACGGCGCTGCGCCTGTACTTGCAAAGGCATGGACTCGTGCCTGACAAAGACGTCGTTTTCATTGCGGTCGCGGAAAGCCAGCAGGGCCGTTTCAATGCCTTGGTCCGCAGCGTTGTCGCCGGAACGGTGCTGCCGCCGCCCTACAGCACTGTCGCCAAGCAGCAAGGGTTTCGTGAATTGGCGGATTTGCGCAAAACCGATATCGAGTATTCGGGAACTTCGATTGCCGGGATCGGTTCGTACGTCAAGGCTCATCCGGCCGCGATCGAAGGATTTCTAAAAGGTTATATCGAGTCGTTAAATTTCTTCCGTACGGAAAAAGAGAAATCGATCGCCGGGATCATGAAATATCTGCGTATCAGCGATCGATCACGCGCCGAGGAAGGATATGAGTACTATGTAGATATGATGCCGGTGATGCCGTATGCCAGCAATGCCGGCGTCAAGGCGGTCCTGCAATTCCTCGGGACGCGCAATCCCAAGGCGCTTACCGCGAACCCTGAGGACTTCTACGATCATAGTTTTCTCAAGAAGATAGAAGAAAGCGGCTTTAGCAAACAGTTTGTGGCGCGGCGCTAAATGGACGCGAACTGCAGCGGCAAATTCGGAGGTTGCGAAGCATGGAGAAAATGTCGGCAGGAAGAATATTCCTAATCGCATTCCTAGCGATTGCGCTTGCCGGGATCGGTTCGCTCGAAGCGCAAGATAAGCCATTAAAGAAAATCAGCTGGGGAGTCACTTCGTTGTCCGCATCCAATTGGATTCCGTGGATCGCCAAGGATGCCAAGATTTACGAGAAGCACGGACTGGATGTCGAATTGGTTCTAGTCAAAGGTTCAGGCCAGACCTCGACTGCGATTCTCGGTGGCAGTCTCTTTGCCGCGCCGGTTGCCGTTCCGCAAGTGATGCTGGCCGATCTCGCCGGCGCTGATCTGGTGAACATCGCTCATACGGTCCCGGGAGTTCAAAGCAAACTGCTGGTGAAGCAGGAAATCAAACGGCCCGAGGATATCAAGGGAAAAAGGATTGCAACCTCGAGCATAGGCTCTCTCGGAGATTTCCTTTTTAAGTACATCATCCGGAAGAACGGTATGGATCCGATGCGCGACGTCATCTGGCTGTCGATCGGCACGCCGCAGGAGCGGCTCCAAGCGCTGTCATCGGGCCGCGCAGATGCGGCGGACCTGTCGTATCCGATTGATGCCCAAGCGCTGCGGCTGGGCTATCACGTCTTGTGGGACGCCAGAAAAGAGGTGGTCTACCCGTCGATGTCAGTCGTGACCCGGCGGAAAACTGTGCAAGACGACCGCGATACCGTGATGCGCATGCTCAAATCCCATGTCGAGGCGATTGCCTACTTCAAAGCACACAAAGATTTCAGCATGAAAGTTCTAGGCAAATACCTGCGCACCAATGATCAGGAACTGTTGGAAGGCTCGTACGAAATATTCAGGCAGGATTTCATCTCGGTACCCTATCCGATCATGAACGGGCTCGAAGCCACCTACGACTATGTCGCGCAAACCAGGCCGGAGATTCGCAGTCGCAAACCAGAGGAGTTCATGGACCCGAGCCTCATGGCCGAGCTGGACAAGAGCGGTTTCATCAAGAAGCTCTATGCGCAGAAGTGATCGTCGGCCTTTTTGAATTCAACTAAAGCTCTCCAAAATTTCTGTCCTTCGATGAGGGCACCGGTCAACGGTTCAAAATTCAACCGCTGGACTCTACGGAGCCGAACCGGATGGTGATGGCCAAGTTAAAAGACATTCTCAAGTAAAACCAGTCTCGCTCTCGGTCGCAGGAGGTATGAACATGCGTCTCTCAAGCAAGTTATTGGCGTCGATATTTCTTCTGGGGATTGCGTTCGCCGGGCTCAAAATGCCGAGCGCGCGCGCCGCATCGGTTGAAGAGATTGCCCTGCTCAATAAGCCCGACCGGCAGAAGATCCTTATGGAAGGAGCGAAGAAAGAAGGAAAGATTTCCTGGTATACATCGCTGATCGTCGACCAGGTTGTGCGTCCGGTTACAGCAGCATTCGAGAAAGAGTATCCGTTTATTCAGGTCGAGTTCTTTCGCGCCAATTCCGAGCGGATCGTGCAAAGAATGTTTAGCGAGTATCAGGCCAAGCGCTACGACGTCGATTTGCTCGATGGAACGGTGACGGCAGCGATGATACGACGCGCCAACTTTTTGCAGCGCTTTCATTCACCTTATCTGGCCGAGCACTCGGCGGAAACAAGAGACCCGCAAGGCAATTGGGCATCGACCAACGTTTACTTCTTTGCGCTCGGCTACAACACGCGTATGGTCAAGCCCAACGAGGTGCCGAAAACCTATGAAGATCTGCTCAACCCGCGTTGGAAAGGCCAGATGATGTGGTCGACTAGCCGCGGCTCCGGCGCGCCGATGTTTATCGGCAACGTCCTGCAGTCCATGGGAGAAAGCGGCGGCAAGGCGTACCTGCAAAAATTAAAAGCACAGAATATAGCCAAGAGCACGGCAAGCAATCGACAGTTATTGGATCTGGTGATCGCCGGCGAATATCCGATCGCCCTGCATATTTTTAATCATCATGCCTACATCAGCAAAACCGCCGGGGCGCCAGTGGACTGGCAGGCGCTGGAGCCTGTCACCGCAACTCTCAATACCATAGCTCTCGCCTCACGAGCGCCGCACCCTCACGCGTCCATGCTGTTCCTGGATTTCATCCTGTCCGAACGAGGACAAAAGGTGTTTCAACAGGTTAATTATTTGCCGTCTCACCCCAAAGTTCCAGCAAAGCAACCGGACTTAAAGCCGGGCGGCGGCCGTTTCAACAAAGCGCTCTACATCACGCCGGAAGCTCAGTTTGAGAAAGGCAATGACTGGGTGGATTACTTTAACAAACAGTTCATGAATTAACAGGTTGCTGAAAAGATTCATAGGTTCGTTGCGCTCGCCCGACTCGCTTCAACGTACTGAAGCGTACGCCTCAGCTCATCGAGCTTCACGCGGCTTCCCTCTGATATCTTTTGAGCAGCCTGGATACAGAGTTTTTACTAAACTGTTAGTACGCCGCGGCTCGTCGCTGGTCGGCAAACTATGATGAATCTGTTCGCCTCTTGTTTAGCTCGTCCAGGTTCCCTCCTTAACTAATACACATTGTCAAACATTACCCTGGAACTGTGCAATCTGTGTCAGATTTCATCTTGACTTTCGATTGTGGCGGAGACTAGCTTCGAGGCGAGGTATTTTGTCGCCCATGAACCGGCAACAATCAACCGAGATTAACCTGTCTGCGCAATCGGCAACCGTGCCGGCGCCGCGGCGGGTTTTTCCGTTGAGCATGGGGTCCCGCTGGGGCATCGAGTCTTGGGTGATGATCGTCGTCACGTTGATCACCGCCTATCTGGTGCTGCCGCCGCTTTACTCGGTCATCCAGACCAGCCTGTTTACAACCACTTTTACCGGCGAACTGGATCAGTTCACTTTGCGTTATTATGAAGAGCTGTTGCGCGAGCTCCGGGTTCTGGGGCCGTTTCTAAACACGCTTTATTTTTCTATTGGCAGCGCGTTATTGGCGACCCTGATCGGCGGCATGGTTGCCTGGGTGGTTACCCGCACCGATACGCCGCTGCGCGGTCTCGGCTACTTCACGGCGTTCGCATCCTTCGGGACGCCGTTCATCTTGTACACGATTGGCTGGATCTTGCTGCTCGGCAAAGCCGGTCCGGTCAATCACTGGTTGAAGATTCTGTTCAATCAGAACACGCCGGTGATCAACGTTTACTCGATGGCAGGGATGATCTTCATTGAAGCATTGCTTTGGTCGCCTTTCGTGTTCCTCATGCTGGCGGCTTCTTTTCGCTCGATGGACCCATCGCTGGAGGAGGCCTCGGCTGCCTGTGGCGCCAGGGTTTGGCAGACTTTGCGGCGCATCTCGCTGCGCTTGATGCTGCCGGCGTTTTTTTCAGTGCTCCTGCTGATCTTTATTCGCGCCTTCGAATCGTTTGAAATTCCGGCTTTGGTCGGACTTCCCGGTGATATTCGTGTGCTCACAACTTCGATCTATCAGGACGCGCAGCGACTGCCGCCGCAGTACGGTAATGCCGGAGCCTTCGCCGTGCTGCTCATGGTGGTGGTGGCGGCGACCTTGTATGTTTATTTTCGCGCCACCCGGGACGGTGATCGATTCCACACCGTAACGGGAAAGGGCTACCGACCGGCGCTAATCCGGCTCGGCCGCTGGCGCTATGTAAGCGCCGCCGGATTGCTGTTCTATTCGTTCGTCCTGCTGGTCCTGCCATTTCTGATTATTCTCTGGGCTTCTCTGCTGCCGTTCTATATCCAGCCATCGCTTGAGGCGATATCAAAATTTACCGTGAAAAATTATCTTCTGGCGATTCACTTTCCGAAAATCATCGCCTCGATCAAGAACAGCATTTTGTTAGGCTTGGTCAGCGCGACTATGGTGATGGTGCTGACAACATTGGCATCGTGGATACTGGTTCGGAGCAAGCTGCGCGGGCGTTGGCTGTTGGACTTGTTAACGACACTGCCGCTACTTTTTCCCGGGATCGTCATGGGATTGGCGATCATGCGGTTTTATTTGAATGTGCCGATACCTATCTATGGCACTCTATGGATCCTATTGCTCGCGTTCGTTACCAGGTACATCCCTTACGGCATCCGCTATACGCATTCAGGTTTGCTGCAGTTGCACAAGGAACTGGAAGAAGCCTCGTATGTTTCCGGCGCCTCATGGGTTAACTGCATGCGCCGGATCACCTTGCCGCTGATTATGCCGTCGTTTCTCGGCGGATGGGTATTCGTCTTCTTGCTTTCAGCCAAAGAACTTTCCATGTCGATTCTTTTGGTAAGCCCGCAGACGCCGGTGGTTTCAGTCGCTATTTACGAGCTCTGGGAAAATGGTCAGGTAGGCGAGCTGGCGGCATTCAGTGTGATCTGGACGGCGATACTGGTGAGCGTTGCGGTTAGCTATTATCTGTTTGCTCGCCGGTTCGGAGTTCAGCAGGATTGAGGCGGAACTCGCAGCCAGCCGGCAATATCAGGAACGATGGCGCTGCGTGCGAGACTCCATGCGACGCTCCGGACACCTTTATTCAACAGTCCTTGATGCCAGAGATCTAGCAGGCTGCTGAAAAAGACCCATATGCTTCGTCGATTTCTCGCGCGCCTCGCAACTGAACCTTTTTGAGCAGCCTGAAAGATGCTTTTCAGCACCCTGCTATTGGCTCTTTTCTGCGCGAGTGGGTAGGCGGTTCTCCGCTGGAGATGGTTCAGGCGCCCTGCTGGGATCCTCAACGCCGCCCTGTTGCTTTTGCGGCTGTTGGTACTGCTTGAAAAGGGGCGAGGTGCGCAGCGGAGCGTCGGCGGGTATTCGATCCTGGCAAGCCTTTCCGAAGAACATCAGCATTCCCACCGAGACAACGATGGAGGCTAGGGTAAAGAACGGCATCAGAACGTAACCCCAGCGTCGGCGACGTTGCTCGGCCTTAAAATCTTCAAGAGTTCTGGGCGGGCCGTAATCCATATTCACGTCAAGGCGGTCTGATCCGATCAGAGAGCGTAGGAAATATATTATGCGGTCACCGCCATGTCCATCGCGGTGATCGGCAGCGCTCGTAATTGGGCCGGGTCAGACGATAACAGTTGAGGCATTCGGCGTTATTTCCTTTAGACAACAGATCTGCGGTTATCGACAGATGAGTTGTCGAGATAAAGCTTTTCTCCAGACCTCGTTTGTTGCTATATTGGCGTTATGGAAATTTCTAGGGATCGACCCGTACCATCACATGATGAGGACCCGACGCCGCAAAGCTGGTCGGAGTATTGTCCGATTTGCGGTTCGAATATGTTCAATCAAAAGTGCCGTTACCTTTGTTCGAATCCCCATTGTCGCTTTTTCATGAGTTGCAGCGAATTCGATCGTTGAGCGAGCTTGCCCCGCCAGGCGCGTTTAAGCTGGAAGATTAATCATGTCGAAAACCGCCGGCATCATCATCATCGGCAATGAAGTTCTCTCGGGCAAGACCCAGGATACAAATTCTCACTTTTTGTGTGTTGAGCTCCGACGCCTTGGCGTGGAGGTTCAAAAGATTTCCACGATTCAGGACGAGATCGATCTGATTGGGCAGGAAGCGGCATATTTCTCGAAGCGATTCGATTTCGTCTTTACGACCGGCGGCGTCGGTCCTACGCATGACGACGTTACTATCGAAGGCATAGCCAAAGGGTTTTCTGTTCCAGTCGTCCGCCATCCGGAAATTGAGCACCGCATGCGCCAGCGCCTGGGCGGCGATGTTAACCAAGCGCGCTTGAGGATGGCCAATGTTCCTGAAGGTGCCGTGCTATTGGCGACCGATGCGCTATTTGCACCGGTCGTCAATATTCACAATGTTTACATTTTTCCGGGTATACCACGCATTCTTCAGGAACGGTTTCATGCGATCAAGGAACGATTTCGCGATGCGCCCTATTTCCTCAAGAATGTTTTTGTCAGATACGGCGAAGGGGTCATCGCTTCCGCACTGAACAATTTGCTGGCGGAGTTCCCCCATCTGCTTCTCGGTTCCTACCCGGTTCTGGATCTGCCGGACTACAAAGTAAAAGTCACGTTGGAGT
>DASUVS010000343.1:0-5547 GCA_036378835.1 Binatia bacterium
ATGGTTCATGACCAATCGGCATTTCTTAACCGACTATCGCCGCATTCACGACTTTGCCCGCTTCCCCGAATTGCGATGGTTGAATCGTTTTGACGTGATCGTACCGATCATTCTCGCAGTGACGTTGTACTTCGTCGGTCGTTTGCTTCATTACGCCGCTCCATCCCTGGGAGTTACCGGGTGGCAGTTAGTCGTCTGGGGCTTCGTGGTTAGTACGCTAATGCTGTTTCATGCCACGGCGAGCATCAATTCGCTGGCGCATCTAATCGGCCGCCGCCGCTATGATACCGGTGATGAGAGCCGCAATAACTTTATCCTCGCTTTGATTACCCTGGGCGAAGGTTGGCACAACAACCATCACAAGTTTAGGAGTTGTACCCGACAAGGATTTTATTGGTGGGAAATCGATTTGACGTACTATGCTCTTAAGTTTTTCGCCGCCATTGGACTCATCTGGGACCTCAGACCCGTCCCCGGCAAAGCGTATGACCACAACCAGCAGCTGTCGTGAGAAAAACCAAGCCTAGAAACGGTTGCCAGGCGCCGGCAAATGACTAGGAATCGCGTCGAGGAATCGGAATCAGAGCACCTTCATGACCTCGTTATGGCAGATTCCCTCTCATCGCAAGTCTAAACAGCGAGTATCAAACGGCGGGGGAACCGCCAAACAGCAAGTGGAGACTTGCGTTAATTCGGGATTGGGCAGGACTCGTAGGTGAACACCGACGCATTATTTCCCGTTGTACAAAATACCGCTGAGTGGTAGAGCCAACTAGGATCAGAGTTATTCATGAGCCGCAGCGAAGACCCGGGACTGGAAGTAGATTCTGCTGACGCCGAGCAGAATGCAAGGGTCAACGACCCGGACGGGCACAGCCCGTTTCCGATCGTCGGCATCGGCGCGTCGGCCGGTGGGCTTGAAGCGTTTCAGCAGTTGTTGGGTCAGCTCCCCGCCGACATCAACATGGCTTTCTTACTCGTCCAGCACCTCGATGCCACCCACGAGAGCCACCTCACTCATATTCTTTCCCGTGCCACGCGGCTGCCGGTATCAGAGGCAATTCACGGACGTGCCGTGCGCCCCGGGGAAATCTACGTCATCGCCCCCAATACATGTTTGGCGGTTACTGACGGCCTGCTGCATGTAACACCGCGCGATCAATTGCCGGGACCGCATTTGCCCATTGATCACCTTTTTCGGTCCCTCGCTCTCGAGCAGCAGGGACGTGCCATTGGAGTGGTGCTCTCAGGGACGGGAGCCGACGGCACCATGGGACTGTGCGAAATTAAAGGCGCCGGCGGTATTACTTTTGCCCAGAGCGAAGCCTCGGCCACTCATGCCGGCATGCCACACAGCGCGATCGAGAGTGGCAGCGTGGATTTCGTGTTGAACCCCGACGCGATTGCCCGGCAGCTGGCTGAAATTGCCAGCCATCCGTATCTCGATCCGTTGCAGCGCGTTGAATCTGTGGCCGCATCGGGCGAGCACTACAAACAAATCGTTGGCGCGGTCCGGGCGGTTACAAAGGTCAATTTCAGCCACTATCGTGAAAGTACGATTCAGCGACGGATCCTGCGCCGCATGGCGCTTCAGAATCAGCAATCGATGGCCGACTATGCGCGCCGCTTGGAACAAGATGCCACCGAGGTCGAAGCCCTATACCGGGACCTCTTGATCAACGTCACGAGTTTTTTTCGCGATCCCGAAGTTTTCGACTACTTGAAAGATAAGGTCTTTCCGCAGGTCATCAAGGGCAAGGGAGACGCGCCGGTGCGTATCTGGGTGCCGGGTTGTTCGACCGGGCAGGAGGCCTACTCGCTGGCGATTATCTTGTGGGAATTTTTTGATGATCGGCCAGTGCGTCCGCCGATCCAGATTTTCGCCAGTGATATGGCGGATACCGGCCTACTTGAGAAGGCTCGCGCGGGGCTCTTCCCCGCCAGCATAGAGTCTGAGGTGGAGCCCGGGCGACTACGGCGTTTTTTTAAGAAAGAAGATCACCTTTATCGGATTGACAAATCGATACGCGATGCCTGCGTCTTTGCGCATCACAACGTCATGGCTGATCCGCCGTTTTCCCACGTCGATCTCATCAGCTGCCGTAATTTACTTATCTACCTTGAAGCTTCTGCACAAAAGCGGGTGCTCTCGACGTTCCATTATGCGCTCAACTTGCCGGGCTTTCTCGTGCTTGGAACAGCCGAAAGCGTGAGCGGTAAGGCCGATTACTTTGCGCGGCTCGATCGCGAACACAAGGTATATAAGAAAAACCCGATCGTAAGCCACCCACCTATGTTCATGGCGGAAGAGGCTTATAAGGATAAAAAAAATACCACTCCTGAAAGAAGCCAGAAAGGCCTCTCGGCTGAATACCAGCTGCGGGCCGACCGTTTAATCCTGGCTGAGTATGCGCCCCCCGGTGTGTTGATCAACGATAACTTCGACGTCCTCCAGTTCCGTGGAGACACCCGACCTTTTCTGTCGCTACCGCCCGGGCAACCGACGGTCAATCTACTTAGATTAGTCCGCCAGGGTTTGTTCCTGGAGCTGCGGAGCGCGCTCACCGAGGCAAAAGAGAGCAATCGGCCGGTACGCCGCGAGAGAGTGCAATTACACGATGAGCATGAGCTTCGGGAGATAACCCTCCGGGTCGTTCCCTTCCAGTCCGGCAATGATGAGCGCTGTTTTTTAGTTCTCTTTGAACCGGCTTTATCTGTCGCGACCGCGGTGACGCCGTCGACACCTGCAGGCGGATGGGTCACGCGCCTTAAGCGGTTGCTGCGCGGAGGGGAACATGAGGGTCCCGAGGCTTCGCGCCGCTCACCTGCCGCTGCGAGGTTTTCCAGCGTAAATTCTGATGTTGAAGTCGAGCGACTCCAGCGTGAACTGACTTCCGTGAAAGAATACCTACAGGCGACCATCGAGCAGCAGGACACCCTGAGTGAGGAGCTCCGCTCAGCCAACGAAGAGACTCAATCTTCCAACGAAGAACTAAATAGCACTAACGAGGAACTGCAGACGGCCAAGGAAGAGCTGCAGTCCTCAAACCAAGAGCTCACGACCCTGAACGAACAACTGCGCTACCGCAACCTGGAGCTGAGCGAAATCGGCGATGATTTAACCAATCTGATAACCAGCACCACGATCCCGGTCATTATGGTCGGCAATGACCTACGTCTGCGGCGTATCACGGCACCGGCGCGGCGCGTCATGAACCTTCAAGCCGATTACATCGGCCGGCCTCTAAGAGAGCTTGCGACCAACTTCGATCTGCCCGAGCTGGAGGGCCTCATCACAGAAGTGATCGATCAAGTGCAACCGCGTGAAGTAGAGGTGCGCGATCGACACGGCGTCTGGTATCTTCTGCGCATCCACCCTTACCGTACTACCGAAAACAAAATTGACGGCGCCGTGCTGGTATTACTCGACATCAATCAGATCAAAGTCTTCCAGCAAGTGCAGCAAGAGATCGAGGCGCGGCTACACCTGGCGCTCGAAGGAGGCTCGCTCGGTACCTGGTATAGCGATCTCACTAGCGGGGGATGGTCCTGGGACGACAATACCAACAGCATCCTCGGACTGCCTGCATATGCGGACCGCAACGAGGTCACCTTCTTTGCCCGGGTTCATCCCGAGGACCAGGAGAAGTTTGGGGTGCTGCGCAACGCTGCGGAAATCCGTGATCGTTACATGGATGAGATCAGGATCGTACAGCCTAACGGCGCGGTACGGTGGATATTGCTGCAGGCCAAGGTTTTCTACAGCCCATCAGGGGCGGCATCGCGGTTAAGCGGAATCTGCATGGACATCACCGAGCGCAAAGAACTGGCTGAGAAACTAAGACTGAACATGGAAGAGCTCCGGCTAGCCGATCAGAGGAAAAGTGAGTTCATTGCCATTCTATCGCACGAGCTGCGCAATCCTCTGGCGCCCATCATCAATGCAGTTCAGGTGCTCCGCGCTAAAGATGTGTCTGAGACCCAGCGTGACTGGAGTAGGGAAATTATCGATCGGCAGGTTCAACAGATGATCCGTATCATGGATGATTTGCTCGATGTCGGTCGGATTACGCATGAAAAGTTGAGTCTTCGCAGAGAGCAGATTCTCCTGACAAGCGTCATCGACAATGCCATCGAGACCAGCAAGCCTTTGATCGATGAACGGCGCCAGCAACTGACAGTTGATTTACCGGCTGAGCGGATTGTACTGAACGGCGATTACCGCCGGCTGTCACAAGTCTTTTCAAACCTGCTTAACAACGCGGCAAAGTACACGCCCAATGAAGGGCGCATAGTGCTCGCCGCGAAGCGACAGGATAACGACGCGGTAATATCGATCAAGGATACCGGCATCGGTATTAGCGCCGAGTTGTTGCCCGATATCTTTGACATCTTTGTACAGGCAAAATCTTCTCATGAGAGCGAACGAGGCGGTCTCGGTCTCGGACTGACATTGGTGCGCAGTCTTGTTGAGCTGCACGGCGGCAATGTCGAGGTCAAAAGCGAGGGCTTAGGTCGTGGAAGCGAGTTTGTTGTCCGAATACCAATTGGCGAGGGCGATTCCGTGATCGAAGATCAGGATGGTGCCGCACGACCGAATGCACAAACTGTCGTCGAAAAAGGCCGTCGTATTCTGATCGTCGATGACCTCGCAATACAGGCGAAGAGTTTAGCCATCCTCCTCCAACTGAGGGGGCATGATGTGCGTATCGCACACAATGGCCCAGATGCGTTGCAGATCCTGCAAGAGTTCCCGACGGAGGTAGCGCTGATAGACATCGGTTTACCTGGTATGGACGGCTACAGCCTTGCCGGCCGAATCCGAGAGCAGCCGCAATTCAGCAAAACGCTATTGATCGCGCAGACTGGCTGGGCAATGGAAGATGACCGCCTGCGCTCTCGAGAGGCTGGATTCGATTATCACTTGGCCAAGCCGATCGATCACGGCCGCCTCCATGAAATCCTGACCGAATCCCACACCGACACTTAGCCGAGCTTGCTAGAAGGTGGCAGGAGTACCTGCCAGATGGAGCGTCGGTTAGCCGACTGCCGTATTGAAGCCCTGCTGTGTTTGCTCGACACGACACCTAAGATCGTAGAGTTCGGTTCCGTTAAGCGGTTTATCTTCCTGCTTGGCGTTGCATCCGTGTCATCCAACCCAAACGCGACGTTGTTATCCGTAATGCTGCAAGAAGCGACTGGAATCTGATCGAATCCGAAAGAGCACGGTGAATGCTTCTGATGCGTCTCGTGGTCATCAGCATCGATGATATGGCCAAGACGACGGCTTAAATGAACAAAGAGCATCAAGAAATGCCATAGCGTCCTAAGAGAGACAGTCCAGTTGATCCCAGAAAACCTGTTTGCCTCGTCCTAGCGTAGAGAATTTTATTGACAAGCAGTGACAAAAATTTGGACACTTAGGGCGGAGGACATATGACCAAAGTCATGCAATCGGTCAGAGGCGTAGTGCAAGGGACTCTTCATCGGCGAAAACCGCATCTCATGATTTCCGCGCGGGTAAAAGATAGCGACGGCAGTTTAAAC
>DASUVS010000344.1:0-4746 GCA_036378835.1 Binatia bacterium
TAACAGCAAACGACTGCATTCTGCCTTGGGATATCTACCCCCAAAGGAATACGAGATGGCAATTCAAACAACCGCAAAAACTGCCGGTCGCCTCTCCCTCAAATCTCAATGAAATGTCTCCAGTCGGAGGGGCGCAGTCCAAGGGTTATCTTCCACGATCAGGATTCTCGTTCGCCTACCTTTGTCGAATCATCATGAACCAACTAACAAAGAGAATGGCGCGCCGGGAACGAAAAGAATCTTTGGTGTAGTTACGAGTTGCGCTTCTTCGCCCCGGCCACTAGCCGACTGGGCAAGCGTTGGACCGTCACTGTTGATCGCAGCAGCAATAACTCTGGAGCACTTCGGAACGTGTGCGGGAGCTCTGTATCGGAATGCCGTGCGGCAGGTTTGTCTACTAGTCAAAACGCCCCTTCAGTGATCGGTTAAGTTTGCCGTGGTTCAGTAAAAACAAAGGACAACAAAATAGATAGACCTCAACAACACACCGGACAATTCGTGTGCTCCCTGATCCGGATGAAATCTTCATCAGGTTCGACGAGGGAAATCAAAACGCATAAGGCACTTCGGACAGTTTAATCGGAAAAAGGATTTCTCCTCGTCGCTATCCTTGCTCTTCTATCAGTGCTCAAGCTTTTGCGGGCACACCCGTTTTCGGTCCTATTAAAGGGACATCCACCGATAGCAGCATCATGAGGAGCTGATCAAGTGCTTGCCATTGCTTGTAGGCCAGTAGATGCGCTTTGACATGTAAGGTCTATCCACGGATTGATTCCGTACTCAATCCCATAATAGACAAGGCGGACACATCAATAATCGCACAAGTTCTCCCAGCTCTTCAGGGCTATTGGCGACACGAAACTTAGAAGCGTTGGCCGATGATAGAACTTCAATTCACGGCGCGCCGGAACAATGATGGGTTAAATGCCGGACTTCTGCCGTAGACTCGTATTCTCGGTGTGATTCTCCCCGAGAGAAACGATCTCTTATCCGACATGGATGCGCACCCTACGCTGCTTATAGAGATGAACCCACATGTCGTATATCTGTATTAATGTAAGCGTTTCCATCTTCTGCGTCCCGGCTAATCCTGTATAAGACACGCTCAGTGTGTCAGCAGCCTTTGAGATTTTATGTATCCGGCCTTTCTTGTGATCAACATACCATCCTACCGTCCGTAGGACCTGCGGCAAGCTGTGCGATAGTGGGCTGCGTTCCCAATCCGATCGTAGAGCCTGCCCGTCTCGTTCGAGCTTATCAATGTCCGCTTGCATAAATTGCAGCCGCAGCACGCGAGAAGAGCCGGGGACTCCCGCGTCGGGAATTGCGGACGGCGTGGATGTTTTCGAGGTATTGCAGATGTCGAGGAAGGCTTTCTTGAACGCTTTTAGCTTTGTAACGGGCGACTTCTCAGATGCTTTTCGGGTCGGAATTCCTCGGACTGAAAAAGTATCATCAGCTACTTCCAAATCGAACGCTTCCAACGATAGCGACTCAAGGCCCTGCCCTATAGCGCGAAGAATGTGCTCGTAACAAACCACAGGGTGTTCCATGAGAGTGCCAGATTTGCATGGTCTGTGCCCGCTTAAGGCGCTCAGTTATTACCGAGTTTCTCTAAATTTCCTACGGGTGATGGCACGCATACCTGATAATACTTCGGTCTGTGATTGGAGTAGACAAAATCGCCGCTGATCATCGGGTGCCTGGGACCAGTAACTGAACTGTCAAAGGATGAGTCTTAGACAAGCCGGAACCGTGCGGTCCGCAACGGGTATAATCAGCCGCGATTTCATTCTCCGGCTTGTTTACTAGCCGCTCTTGCAGCAGATCTAGCTGTTTTTGCTTTTGGCTTCGGAGGGAGTACGACGTAAACGGCGCCCCCGCAAATCCCGCAGGTTAGCATAGCTCGTGGATGAACTGATACGAATTATGGGTCGGGTGACGATAGCGAAATTATACATTGCGCTTCGTTTTTATAGGATCTCCAGGACTGAATGCTGCCCCCTTCTGTTGAGCTTTCCTCTTTTCGACTATCATTGATCGGCTGTAAGCTGCACCAACAATAGATCTGGACGTTGGCACCGCGGTGATTATTCGAATCGTGGAGCACAGATCGTTTCGGCTATTCTTGCAGGGTCCGGATATCCAGCACATTGGTGTTTGCTCATTAACGTTGCTGTGAGATGCGTTTACGCTTCGGCTGGATCCGGGTGTACTGCCAAGCCTAACATCAACCGGCTTGGTCGATGATGAATTTCTTGGCTTGCACTTCACTCTGAAACACATCGTCGGGTCTTAGAACGACCGTATGAACTTTGAGCTTGTCACTAACTCAATGTGAACAGACAAATAAACCCGATCAATATCCGTTTCGTCGGCTTAGCAGGCAAAGCTGCCGCCACTGCGGCTAGACAGAACCGCGTATGCATCGCCAACTCTTCCGACGTATAGCTTGCCTGATGAAGGACTGACGGGCACACCCCTTGCTCAGCATGCGCCAGCAGCTGCCCGAAGGAACGGCGGGTGAATGAAACCGTTGATGGTCGAAAATTCCGTACAGCTCTCAAGACGTGACGGCATCACGCTAATGTTAGCTTTCTCTTCATACGGTTTACCGGCTACATCGCCGGAGCCTAAGTTACCCGTATCTTAGAGAAGACGAAGGTCATGTACCAGTCCATCTTCACACCGCCACCTGAAAACCGTAGCCGGGTATAGCGCAGAAGGATGACTTCAATGAGGTGGCTAGAAATTCCGGCTCATAGAGTACTTGAAGTGGAGTGTAACGAACTCGAAGACGAGTTCGATATGTATGATGACCAGGGCAACCCTTGCGGTGGGAGCAGCGTATATCTTTTGTTCCGTAGAAAAGACGGCAAGAGATTCAAGTTCGCTCAGTTCGGGAACGTCTACGGGGCTATCAAGCGGAATTGCGCTTATCTGCAGGAGGTCTGAACAGTCAGTCATCAGCAACAGGCAGGTTTAGATCATGGAGAAACGATTTCAAAGAAATGATCCTGACGTCTTCGATCTCGCTTGGTTGGACGATGAAGAGCTCAAAGCATTACAACGGGCGATGCTTTCAAATCATACAAATGAGATCTGCACGTATTGGCTGCGGTCGTTATATGAGCAGAGCGCCATTCGCACTCGGAAACTGCGGGTTATCCCCGGCACCGAGGCCAGAGACCCAGACTTCAAGCAGTATTCGATCAGCGATCTTGATTCAGCGCAGTTAATCTTCCGCCGTATGGAAAATCAGTTCAACGCCATCGGCAAGTCAATGGGCGGGCTCTTTTGTGAACTGGTGGTTAAATGTTGTAGGGAGGCGATAGAGCGCAAGCAAGAGTCTTCAGTCCCCTAATGGCTGAGGCATGATTACCTCGGACCACGAGATCGGCGTCTTTGTCATCTCTCCAACCGCAGATTGCCGTGCCTCAACTTCCGAATCAGGGATCTGCATTCTGTAGCTTCGATATGCGCAACTAAACTTGGTTCAAGCCAGACGCCGTTCTTTATCGCCCTTGGGTTAGCGCCAATTCAACCATTCACTGCTGCCGCACTATCTGCAGAAGGGCCGTGCGCCTGTGATGCACCCCTCATCAATAAAGAGAATCTCGAAAGACCCGTTCTGGTCAGATTGAGGATCAGATTTTAAATGAACAGAATTTGCCCAAATACATTGATTGTCTGCAGGCTGGCTCGGCAAAGGCTGAACCGGGTGCAGAGGAGAAAGCGGTTTATTTTTCTCTAGCGCATCGATTCCCAGATTAGACGGTGGCGGGAGACGCTCGAGCGCGCGCTTGTATCTCTGGAAGACTCTGCTGATCGCATCAAAGAGCTTAGCCAAGATCGGGAGGCGCTTTTGAGACGCAAACTGGAATTATAGAAAATGTCGTTCGGCGGTGCCTATTTTGCCGATGAGAACTGAGATCGTGGCTCAATATGTCCGGGAAATGCAGGCAGGCATATACGAAGAAATATCGGCTATAAAAAGGAAATCGCGACAGATTTTGTGAAAGAGGTAGAATCGACAGTAAGACCGTCACCCTGAAGTACAGGCTTCTAGTTACAGTAAAGAACTCCTCCTGCCTGGGCCTAAAAACCGGCAAAGAGGAGTTCTTTACACTGTATAACTTGGTGGAGCCGATGGGGGTCGAACCCACGACCTCTAGAGTGCGATTCTAGCGCTCTCCCAACTGAGCTACGGCCCCAGACTAATCGTTCAACGATTTCAGATACTCGATTAACTTATCCCTTAGGTCTTTTCGTTTCAATGCATAGGCTACAGTCGCTCGAACAAAGCCGAACTTATCGCCGATATCGTATCGATCCCCGGCGAACTCGCAACCGAAGATTCTTCGTTCCTGAACCAGGCGGGCCAATCCGTCGGTAAGTTGAATTTCGCCGCCTCGTCCCGGTGGAAGAGTCTGCAAAATAGAAAAAATCTCTGGGCGCAGCACGTAACGGCCGATGATCGCTAATTGGGACGGCGCCTCTTTTGCGGTTGGTTTTTCCACAGTAGCTTCCACTGCGTAAAGGCGAGGCTTCACCTCTTTACCTTTGATGACGCCGTACTGATGAACTTCCTCGCGCGGAACTTTCATTAGGGCAACGACCGACTCTTCGGTTTCGGTGAAAATCTCGACTAGTTGCCGGATCCCCGGGGTCTCGGCATCAATTAAATCATCCGCCAGCATGACAGCGAAAGGCTCGTCCCCGACCAGGTCGCGAGCGCAAAGAACC
>DASUVS010000345.1:0-3590 GCA_036378835.1 Binatia bacterium
ATCTCGTGAAATCGATCATCGCCGATCAGCAGTTTATGATCGAACAGCTCGTGCGTTACATCAGCGGATAAAGGATTGCAATTCCCTAGGAGTTATAAAGAAAGAAAAGCCGTGGCTTCGGTGAGGTGCTCTCATCTCGAAGCGACGCAAATTCGTTGACCGGTTTTCCGGAGTTATCTCAAGCCTTATCCTGAAGCGAGCTCCATTTGTTGGGTTCGTCAAGCGCTCCACCTCCCTCCAGATTCCTCAAGTCGTCACGGTCCGGCATATCCTTGTTCACGACTATTTTGTAATTGACATCGACTTTGTCTGGGACGCGGTTGAACGAGACCTGCCGCCGTTAAGGGATAATATCGAGGGAATGCTGCTCGAGCAGCAGGAAACAAATTTCTGATCCAGCTTTCTAGTCCAGCTATCGCGCACCCGCGCTCAGATTCTTTATGAAGCCGGTTTTTTCCAGCTCCGCGATGAAGCTTGCATCCATAAAAGCTTCCGGCTTGTAGTTCCAAACGTCGGGGCGTTGTTGCGCGACGTATTCATACGTCGGCTGCAAGCCTTGAGTGATCGGGTAGGGGACCGAGATAAAAGACTCGCGATAGATTTCGTACGAGCCTTCGAGCAATTCGCGATCGCTGGTTTTCAGGTATTTACTTAGCACTTTGAGACTAAATTCTTTATTGCTCTTCAAAAGCTGGATGCCTTCGACATGCGCCTTGACCATGCGCATGACGCTGTCGCGGTCGTCGAGGGTATGTTTGCGCCGGGTGACGATCGACATCGATGGATAGCTGACCTCCTGTTTGGCATCCCACAAGACGCGATAGCCTTTTCGCTCGGCTTGAACGTCGGCGGGATGAGAAAGATCGGCGGCATCGACCACGCCGTTGAATAAAGCTTGAATTCGATCGGGTTGCGTGCCGATCGAGAGAAGAATCATGTCTTTCACCGGGTCCATGCCGTGTTTCTTGATGATGTAACGCTCGAGAAAGTCTCCCAGCGAGCCAAATCCTGAAACCGCGATTCTCTTGCCCCGAAGATCCTCGGGTTTTTTGATATCCGCGCGAACCAGCAATTTACTTTGCACGCCCGAAACCGTGTGCGCTACGGTGACGAGATCCGCGCCGCTCAGATTGGCGCCCATAACGGTCGTCAACGTGCAGGGCGCGCCGAGAATGCTGCCGCCGATAATCGCCTGGGCGGACTGTCCCGAGCCGCGCAATAACACCAGCTCGGCCTCCATTCCATATTTTTCGTATAGCTTGGCTTCTTTGGCGATCCATGGGATCCACTGCGAAGCGGATAGAGACGTGACGCCCCAGTGGAATTTTTTCAGCCCTTTCTCCTGGGCCGCCGAGAGAGCAGGCAGAAATATCACTGAAGCGAGGATCAGGCCGACGGTTTTGCCAGCAAGCTTTGAAAACATTCGCGCCCTCCTTGTTGCAGGCCGGTTGCCTAATGCCTCGTTCATGCTCCTAAAGGTTGTAGAGTCGCGCCGCGTTGTCGCACATCAATTTGCGTAATTGACTCGCGCTCAGATCCTTGCGCTCGGTCACCGAGGCTACCGTCCGGGGAAATTTGCTATCGCCATGATTGTAATCGGACGCAAAGACCAAACGGTCTTCGCCGACATAATTCATGACGAAGTTCAAGGTGTGCTCGTCCGGCTCGAATGAATAGTACACCTGCTCGCTGCGCATGTAGTCGCTGGGCGGCCTTTTCATCAGCGGCACAGTCGGCTGAAGATACTCGTAATGTTCGTCCAAACGCTCCATCCAGTATGGCACCCAGCCAGCGCCGGCTTCGAGAAAGGCTACTTTCAATTTGGGGTACAATTCCAGAATCCCGCCGCCGACAATGCACATAACGCCGATCATCTGCTCGAAGGCGTGGGTCGTTGCATGGACGAAGAACGCATTGTTGAAGCGTTCGGCGGCGGCCGCCGGCCGGCCGGAACCGACATGCACGCACACCGGCACGCCGAGTTCCTGAGCCTTGGCATAAAATGGATAAAAATCGGGATGATCCAAATTGCGTCCCGCTGAATGCGCCGAAGTAGCGACGCCGACAAAGCCCAATTCATTAATGCAGCGTTCCAGCTCCTTCACCGCTTCCTTAGGCTCCTGCATGGCCACCAAGGCGACGCCTTTCAATCGTTGCGGGCTGGTTTTGCAGTAGCGGTCGAGCCATGTGTTATAGCCGTGCGCGATGGCGCAGGCCAGATCGTAATCTTCGAGAAAGGGCAGGCTTAAAAAAACCGTCGTGCCGAAATTAACCGCCGTGTCGATACCTTCGAGATCCATGTCTTGTAAGCGCCGCACCGGATCGAACATTCCGGTCGTTTTTTGTGGCCTTCGGCTATAGGGTGCCGTGCCGATGCCTAAGCCTGTTCCAGAAGGCTTCGCCCAAATTTTTCCTTCGAGAAGCAGTGACTCCTTGCCGTCAGATCCGGTAACCATTTTGGGCGCATGCTTTCTGTAGGGCGGGTCCAGTAGTTCCTGCCAATCAGCATCCCGTTCCTGCACGTGTCCGTCGGCGTCGATGATGCGAAGACCGTTCATGTCATGCCTCCTCTAATCGAGAAGAAGATAGCCGCAAAGAACCTAACGCGGCAGAGCCGCAACCGAAAACGAAAAGCAGGATTCCACCGCGGAGGCACAGAGCACGCAGTGTTTTTTATTTTAAAACTCCCCTCCGCGTCCTCAGCGCCTCGGCGGTAAACCATCCGACTCCTCGGGTATGGTGCCCGATGTAGGTAATTGATTCTCTTGTTTATTTTTATTTGCGGGTGATCGCGTTCAAGAGCTTGTCCCAACGCTCCAAATCTTTTTCGTACTGCTCCGTAGTCAGCCCGTGCTCCGGGCGCCACTTTTTGAATCCATAGTCTTTGGCGCCGCTGCCGTAATAATATTTTTCCAAGACTTGTTGCCCCGCGGGGCTTAACAGAAAATCCGCCATCAGCAGCGCGGCATGAGGATGCGGCGGATTGGCCGCAATCGCGGCGCTGCCCACATTGGTAGGAACCAAGTCCATCGGCACCCACTCCACCGGCGCTCCCTTGGATGCCGCCAATAGGGTATGAGTCTGAAAGATCGCCGGCGATGCGGCGATCTCGCCGCCTGCGATGGTTTGAACGAGCGCCGGGGCGTCGATCGAGTAGAGTTTCATCTCTTGACCTTTGAGCTTGCGCACCATTTCTTCGCCCTTAGACTTGATCATGGCGCCGATGATCTTGTCGCTGGTCTGGCCAATGCTGATACCCATCTTGCCTTTGAGCTGCGGGTGAAAGAGGCCGTCAAAGTTCTTCGGCACGGCGTCTTTCGGCAGCAGCGTTTTGTTGTAGGTGAAACCAATATAGGATTCCCGCGCGAGAGCCCAATAAACAAGGTTCTTATCCGCGCGCTCTTTGCCGTCTTCAGGGTAGTTATCCAGATAAGGTGAGTCGTAGGGCCGGAGCAATTTTTCATCGCGCAGGAATATCAGGCTTCCCTCGGTGGTCTCGATCGTATCCGCGATATTGCGCCGCGCTTTGGCCTCTTCCTCCAAGCGCACGACCAAGTCGGCTCCCTGGGCGCGATAAGAGTCCACCTTGA
>DASUVS010000346.1:0-4266 GCA_036378835.1 Binatia bacterium
ACGGCTAAAGTGCTGAGCCGGTTCTCCCTGCGATACGTATCGGTCTGGTAAGCATCGAAGCCAGCCGCGGCGACAACATCAGGCACGTGAATGGTTCGTCGCTCCAGAGCCGCGCGTCGGCTTGCAGTCTCTGTTCCGGGCCGGACCGAGTAATTTTCCATACGCGCCATATTCTCAGGACCGAGATTGTGTCCCGCGGCGAATCGCAGAAATTCGCCATCGAACCGGAATAATGCGGCGTTCTGTGTGCCGCACAGACGTGTAGCGTTGGCGAGGATCGTCTCGAAGACCGGCTGCAAGTCGGCCGGCGAACTGCTGATCGCGCCCAGAATCTCACTGGTCGCAGTTTGTTGCTCCAGCGCTTCGCTCAGATCGCGGTTGCGATCCTGCAATTCTTGGAACAGGCGGACGTTCTCGATTGCGATGACCGCCTGATCAGCAAAGGTTTTTAGAAGAGCAATCTGTTTGTCCGTGAAGGGGCGAACTTCCGTGCGACGGATTACGACATTTCCAATCGCATCGCCCTCTCGCAGCAATGGCGTAGCCAGGATCGTGCGCACGCCGGTCCGTTCGTAAAATGTCCTAGCTCCCGGAAATTCCTCATCAAACCCAGCAGTAATATCCTGGATGTGAATCGTCTGCCGATCGATAACGGCTCGGCCGCCCACATGGCCTCGGTGAAATACACTAACCTCGTCAGGCGTAGCCATTGAGCCATACGAAGCCACTCGACGAAGAAGATCACCCTCGACACGATTGATCTGGGCATCCGTTGCACCGCACAGCCGAGCGGCATTCTCTGCCACCACATCTAGCACCGGCTGGATATCCGTCGGTGAGCCGGCGATGACGCTAAGAATTTCGCTCGTGGCTGTCTGCTGCTTTAATGCTTCGGTGAGCTGACGTTTAACGTCCTGCAATTCATTGACGTATGCCTTCTCGCGCTGTAACGATTCGGCGAGTTCGCGGCGCACCTCGGCAATCGTTTGCGCTTTCTTAGATAGCGGCGCCTTCACTGCCGCATGGCGAGGTTTTACTTTATTGCTCTGAGAACCTTTTTTTATGTTCTTTGGCATAAGTAAAAGAGCGAACTAAGATATCGCTCGGGGAGAAAAAATGCGTGGAGAGGATCGGGGTGCGCCGCGGAAACAGCTCCCCAGCGGCTCAGCTAAGTCTTACTTCAGGTGGGCTGTTGGCGTCAACGAAGAAATTCATGATTGCGAGCAAGGCGCCTCTGCCAATACTCACATCCGAAATCCATTGCTGCCGCAAAAGCACGAGCCGGTATAGAACAATGACAAGCTTCAGGCAATCCTACAGATCTGCCCGATGGATATTCAACTCACCGCTAGGGTGATGGCGAGCCACCCCGAAACAATGTTCGACACGGAATGTTCGGCGAAACCCTATCTGATCTCCGGGCGATTGCCTCAGCAGTAAGTCCGCTTCCCGATGTGCCAATCACGATTCCCGATTTACGGGGAAGTGTGTTATCAGCTTACACTCGCCCCCAGAGAATCAAAATGGAATACGTCCTTCAACCGCTAACACTCGGACGAGTCTGTCATTCCCGCATGCTTCGAGCGGGAATCCAGGCGGGATTCAAACTCGACCCCCGATTAAAACATTCGGGGGTGACAATATTGGGGAGTCCCAGCTCTTCACCTCAGCGACAATTTCCGAAGGAGACCATCGTCAATCAAGACACTCGATGCCGTCGGTTCAAGTTTTAGCAGAAGTTCTCCGCTCCTACTTTGATTCCAGAATTTGTTTAACTCGCTTCAGGATGGCGGGCTCGATCTCATACAAGCCCTTCACCATCTTTTCTATGCCCGGTCCATCGATTGGGTCGATCTCGAGCTTCGCCTTTTCTGCCTCGGCCTTGAGCTGAGGATCCTTGAGAGTATCGATGAAGGCTTTTTGCAGTATTCGCACGCGCTCTTCGGGGACTTGTGGCGGAAGCGAATAGAGCCGCTGTTTGCCGTAAAGCTCGCTCGCTATCTGGAGAAGTTTTTTGCCTTCGTCGGTCTTGGCGTAGTCGACTGCGAGAGGGACATTCTTCAGCTCGGGATGAGGTTCGAGCATCGTCTGCAGCACAACATGAATCTCGCGTGCCTTCAGCGCGTTGGCCCAGGTCACCTTCGCCGATTGCCAGCCAAAGGCGCAGGTCCCGTCGACCTCGCCGGTTTCCGCGGCAATCCTGATATCCGCGGTACCCTTGTACCCCTCGATCAGCTGCAGGGGAAAACCCGTGGCGGCGGCAAGAAGCTTGGTATCGTCGGTGCCGCTGGTGCCGGGGCCAATCGCCCCCAGCTTGACCGGTGTTTTAGCCTTGCGCCAATCCTCCGCCGTTTTGATTCCGCTGCGTTCGGTGGTGATGCATATGAGGGAATCTGCCGTCGGCATCCCGAGCCAGCCAAATTTGCGCCCGTCGAATTGCACCGCAGGGTTCCCCATCAGGTGCTGTAGAATGAGCGGGCCGGACCAATGCCCGATGACCGTTCCGTCGTGAGGAGCGCTGTTAAACGTGAAATTGGCCGCAATCAGCATGGCGGCTCCGGGCATATTCTGAACGACAGTGGAAGGTTTGCCCGGAACGTATTGAGAGAAGTAGCGCGCAATCAGCCTGGTGTACGTATCATAACCTCCGCCGGCGGAACCGCCGACGATGAACTGGATTGCTTTGCCCTTGTAGAACTCCTCGGCGGAGGCAGCAATAACCGACGTCGCCAGCGATGCTGAGATAAAGACAGCAAGTAAAAATCCACAGAATGCTTTGGTCATGACTTACCTCCCGGTGATTTGTCTATTCTGGCCGGAGGCTAAGTTGCCCGCGGGGGTCATGTCAAGCAGTTTTAGAGTGGAATAAACGGCGATAATGGAATCCAGATCACCCCGAAGCCGTCAGAATTGAACTGATCGACGCGTCAGCTCAAATCAAGGGAAGACTGCTTCGAAGGAGAAATCAGTTCAACCCTAACGCTAAACCTTTGATTGAGCCGTGGCTTGCGAGCGTCGCGCTCGAATTCATCCTTCGCCAAGAAGACGAAGATCGATGGCTTAACTGCGCCGCGAATGCTTTCGACAGGTTCGATTGTTGTAAAAGCATTTCGCGCTGATATCATGGCCACGCACGAGTTTTCCCGGAGGGTGATAACCCGAAATATGACGCGCCGGAATGTAGCGCGCCGTTGGAAGTTGACGCCATGATGAAGAATCATTCAGGCGTTGAGATTGAACTCACGAGTAAGACCGGCGAAAATTTGCTGGAGTTACCGCGTTAACCCGATCGACGAGTGACGCCA
Organism: Binatia bacterium; assembly: GCA_036378835.1. Taxonomy (GTDB): domain Bacteria; phylum Desulfobacterota; class Binatia; order UBA9968; family UBA9968; genus WHTF01. Next base: position 3,306 of record DASUVS010000346.1, read on the forward strand.
TCGAACATGTGACGGAGAAAATTCATGGCCAATATCAGCGGAAAATATTGTATTGTCGGCATCGGCGAGACGGTCGTCGGAAAACGTCCCGACGCCACGACAAACTCGCTCCACCTCGAGGCTATTAAGGCATGCCTCGACGACGCGGCAATCAAAAACTCGCAGGTCGACGGCCTGCTCACCAATCAGCCGTTGAACGATTCGCACCGGAGTTACGCCGTCAAGCTGGCCCATATGGCGGGCATCGATCCGCTGTTTGCCACGGACCTTGCGCTCGGAGGCGCGACGCCGATCGCGATGGTGCAGCATGCGGTGATGGCGATCGACGCAGGCATGGCGAGCACAGTGGTCTGCGTTCATGCGCGCAAGCGCTCGACGCCCGATCCGACCCCAGGCCATCCGATCCGGCGCGGCGACGAGCATTGGGAGGAACCCTGGGGTCACTTCGCGGCGGCCGGCGGCCACGCCTTTGCGGCGTCGCGTCACATGCATGAATTCGGCACGAGAAGCGAGGATCTGGCCGAGATCGCGATCTCCACGCGCAAGCACGCGAGCCTGAACAAAAACGCGACTATGCGCAAACCGATCAATCTGGAAGATCACCAGAACTCGCGCATGATCGTAGCGCCGCTGCGATTGCTCGATTGTTCTCTCGAATCGGACGGCGGCGGCGCAGTCATGGTGACCAGCGCCGACCGCGCGCGCGACTTTCCGAAGAAGCCGGTGGCCATTCTGGGCATGGGCCAGCACCATCCGCACTTCAGTCTTTTGGACGCGCCGACGCTAACCACGCTGGGCGGGAAAAAATCTTCTGAGATGGCGTACAAGATGAGCGGTCTGGGCCCGAAAGACATGAAGTTCGCGCAGATCTACGACTGTTTCACGATCACGGCGATGATCACGCTCGAAGACTACGGTTTTTGCAAAAAGGGCGAAGGCAAAGACTTCGTCAAGAACGGAC
>DASUVS010000347.1:0-3904 GCA_036378835.1 Binatia bacterium
GCCGCGGTAGATGTACTGCAAGCCGGAGAGCACGGTTGCCACTGCCGTAAAGCCGATAAAAACATCGAGCACCCAGTGATTCATCAGCTTGGGGTTGTGCAGCAGAGCCAAAGCGATACCCAAGGTCAAGAGTTGTAATAGAGTGCTCCATTTGCCAATGAGACTCGGCTTCACCTCCGGACGTTCATCGGTTAAGAAAAGAATGATGCCGTAGCCAGTGATGATCAGGACGTCACGGCTGACAACGATAATCGCCAGCCACATGGGAATTCCGTCGATCACACCGAGCATGATAAAAGAAGTTATCACCAGCAACTTGTCCGCGATGGGATCGAGATAAGCTCCTAAAGGAGTCTGCTGCTTCATCAACCTTGCCACGAAGCCGTCGAGGAAGTCAGTGATGCCACCGATGATAAAAATGATCAGCGCTTCCAGGTAACGATGATAGGAAAGATAGACTAGAAAGAAAGGGATGCTCAGAATCCTAATCAGGGTCAGAAAGTTAGGGAGATTTAGCATCCGTATCTAACGCTTGCGATCGCTCGAGGTGTTGTTGAGCGCCAGTTTTCGCAACTGCCCAGCCAACTTCGGTGTCACCATCGCGGTGATATGAACCTGATCATCCTCGTAAATCTCATTCTCTACTCGCCCTCGCTCTCGCAGGAGGGACAACAAATCTCCCTGGCCCATTGAAAGCGATACGTGGATCTTTTCTTTGCCTCGATCCAACTGCGTGCCAATAACCTTCAGAAGCGCCTCGAGTCCGTCGCCCGTCACGGCGGAAATCGGACACACCTCTTCGCTGCGGCGATTTTTGAACAGGTGGTCTGATGGTTCAGACAGCAAGTCTATCTTGTTGGGAACGATGATGGTCGGAATGTCGCCGGCGCCAATTTCGCCGAGCACTTCTTCGATCACTTGAATCTGCTCGTCGACCAGTGGGCTGCTCATGTCGACTAGGTGCAACAGCAAATCAGCGCTCATCACTTCTTCAAGTGTGCTCTTGAATGCCTCGATCAGCGAATGCGGGATCTTGTTGATAAAACCGACAGTGTCTGCGACCATCACCTTGTCCCCATTGGGCAGGCGTAGTGACCGAATCGTCGGATCCAAAGTCGCAAATAATTTATCCTCGACCAAAACATCCGCCCGCGTGAGGGCGTTCATCAAGGTCGATTTACCGGCATTCGTGTAACCAACAAGTGCGATCGTGGCAAACGGCACATTGTCACGCTCTTTCCGCTGCAAAGAACGGGTCCGCTCCACCGTTTTTAGCCGACGCTTCAAATGACTTATTTTCTCGCGAATGCGCCGCCGGTCCACTTCAAGCTGGGTTTCACCCGGTCCCCGTGTGCCGATACCGCCGCCGAGCCGCGAAAGATGTGTCCATTGGCGCGTTAGGCGCGGCAGCAAATATTCTAGTTGGGCCAGCTCAACCTGCAGCTTACCTTCGTTGCTTCGCGCCCTTTGAGCAAAAATATCGAGTATTAATTGACTGCGGTCGATGACCCGCACGTTGAGAGCCAATTCCAAATTGCGCTGCTGAGCCGGAGTTAAATCCTCATCGAAAATCACCAGGTCTGGATGCAGCTCGTCTACTCTGGCATGAATTTGATCGACTTTGCCCCGGCCGACCAATGTAGCCGGGGTAATGCTTCTCAGCTGTTGGGTAAATTTTTCCGCTACTTCGGCCCCCGCCGTTTGAGCTAAACTCTGAAGCTCCTCAAGGCTGTATTCGAGAGAGATTTTATGATCGTGTGACGGCAGTTCGACGCCGACCAAAACGGCGCGCTCTTTGCGCTGCTGCCTCGAATGCGGCCTCATCAAGACGCTAACGAACGAAAGCTGATCCGCGGACCGAAGAGCTTTGAAACAATCGCTCCTAACTGCGGGCCGGGAGCGACTCGGATTTGATCCGGCAACTCAATTACAGTTTCGTTAGGATCTTCGGCCAGGAGATGAAGAACAACCGTGCAGGTTCCGGGGCAATTCAGTAGAGCCTCCCGCAGTTGAACCAGTTCTTGCGCGGAAATTTCCGATTCGCGCACATAAAGATGCACTCTTTCAATGCTGCCGTTGCGGTGGGGATTGCCATTGGCGAGGGGGCGAAGTTTCGCGGCCGCCTCGGCCAATCGAGTTATTTCATTAGCGATTATCTGCATGCGATCTTCGCCAACCTCAAGTTTTCCTTTAATAAATATCGGATCATCCGAGCCTAAAAGCTCCGCGCTTTTTTTGTAAATCTCCGGCCATGCGATCACCTCCAGAAAGCCGGTTTTGTCTTCCAAATTGAAGCTGCCGTAGCGATCGCCTTTCTTGGTGTTTCTTAACTTCAGCGCCGACACTACCCCGGCCAGCTTTACCTCGCCGGCCACCGGCCTTTCTTTGATCCCAGCCGCAGTGCCGCTGATGATTCTTTTTATCACCCGATCGTACTTATCTAAAGGGTGTCCGGTGATATAGAACCCCAGCGCTTCCTTCTCAAAGGCCAACAGCTCCTGCTGTGACCATTCTTTGACCTGTGGATAAACATCGCCCGGACGGTTTGGCCCTTTGCCGGGAGTGCCCAGCAGGCTGAAAATGTCGATTTGATTGCTCGCTTGATCGCGCTGATGCGCCTGGCCCGCCCTTATAGCCTCATCCAAGGCGGCGATCATGCGCGCCCGTGAAACCTGGGTCGAATCAAAGGCGCCGCAGTTAATCAGATTCTCAACCACCCGCCGGTTCACCGCTGTTAGATCGACGCGGCGACAGAAATCGAAAAGCGATTGAAAAGGGCCGTCTCGCCGGCGACTCTCCAGAATGACCTCCACGGCCTTTTCGCCGACACTCTTTACTGCTGCCAACCCGAAGCGCACCTTGCCGCCCACCGGAGTAAAATCGGACCGGCTCTCGTTGATATCGGGCGCAAGCACTTCGATCCCCTTCTCTCTGCACTCAGCAAGATTCTTGATGATCTTGTCCGTGTCCCCCATCTCTGAAGTCATCAACGCCGCCATGAACTCGACCGGATAGTGGCTCTTCAAATAGGCCGTCTGATACGAGACGAGCGCATACGCCGCCGAGTGTGATTTATTGAAACCATACCGGGCAAAGGTCTCCATCTGATCGAAGATCTCCGTGGCGGTTTTATCGTCGATGTTTTTCTTGCGCGCTCCTTCGACGAACCTTTCTCTCTGGGCGGCCATCTCCTCAGGATCCTTTTTGCCCATGGCGCGCCGCAGGATATCGGCATCGCCCATCGTATAACCGCCGAGGATCTGAGCAATCTGCATCACCTGCTCCTGATAGACGATTACACCGTAAGTATCTTTAAGGACCGGTTCCAAATGAGGATGCAAATACTTGAACTTTTCTTTGCCATGCTTGCGCTTGATGTATTCTTCCGCCATGCCGCTGTCCAAAGGCCCCGGCCGATACAGCGCTAGGATCGCCACCAGATCTTCAAAACAATTGGGGCGTATCTTGACGGTCATTTCTCGAATCCCGGTGCTTTCCAGCTGGAATATCCCGGTGGTATTGCCGTTACAGAGCAGCCGGTAGGTTTTCTTATCATCCAGTGGCAGTCGCTCCAAATCGATCTTTACGCCCTGAGTTGACTCGATCAGCTTCAGGCAATCATGAATCAGCGTCAGCGTCTTCAGACCGAGAAAGTCAAATTTGACCAGCCCGATCTTTTCCACGCAGCTCATGTCGAACTGAGTGACGATGCCGCCTTCTTTATCGACAAACAACGGCAGATGATCGACCAGTGGCAAATTCGAAAGCACGACGCCCGCCGCGTGCGTCGAAGCATGTCGCACCAGGCCTTCTAAACGTAGCGCGTGCTCGATCAAGGTCTTGACCCGCGGATCGCTCTGCATCAATTCCGGCAGGCGCGGTTCCATTTTCATGGACTCCGTCA
>DASUVS010000348.1:0-5678 GCA_036378835.1 Binatia bacterium
CGACCGGGAACGTATCACCGTTTCGTTTGATGGCGCGACCCGAGATCAAGCAGCCTACAGATCTAAAGGGCAAAAGAGCCGGCATCACCACGTTCGGATCGACATCCGATCAGGTGGTTCGCATAGCGCTGCAGAAGTTCAATTTGGAGCCAAATAAGGATGTCGCGATTTTATCTTTGGGCGCCCAACCGGAGGCGTTTGCCGCATTACAGAGCGGTGCGGTGCAAGTGGCGGCGCTAAGCTATCCGCTCTACGCCAAAGCCGCCCAGCTAGGAATGCGCGAGTTGATCAACTTCGGTGATCTTGGAGTGGAAGACGTCAATGGCGGCGTGATTACCACCCGGTCTTTCATTGCGCAGCATCGTGATACTGCGACCCGCTTCGTCAGAGCTTACATACGCGGCGCGCACCGTTATCGTACAGACAAGGAATTTAGCAAGCGTGTTCTAGGGAAGTACGGCAAGATTACCGAAGATGATCTTTTGGAAGGCACGTGGCAGGATTATGCGCCGACTATTCAAAAAGTCCCACGCCCCTCCCCAAAAGCCATTCAGTTCTTGATTGAATTTCAGTTCAAAGGCAAGACACCGCTGCCCAAACCGGAAAACTTTGTCGATATGTCTATCGTGGAGGAACTCGAAAAGAACAGCTTTATTGATTCGGTGTACAAATGACGGGCAGCAGATAGCCCGACGCCGACCCGCTAGTAATCGTATGGCCGAGGACGGGATCTGATTGGCCACGAAAACTCGCCGCCAACGGTAAGGGGATCGTTTCTGGATTCTCCGCCAGATGCGGCCCCACGCACCAACTCACGTGAGGCCGCCTAGCAGTCACTAGCACCGTATGGCTACTTCTTCTGAACCTGGAGATTGTTGGTAACTTTTTTTACGCCACCAACGGCCCGCGCTACCTCTTCCGCCCGGGATCTGTCCTGCGCCGTAGCAACGACTCCGTTTAGGGCAACCACACCGTTGGTGGTATCGACATCGACACGGGTCAACGTACCGAGCTTATCCTGGGCCAGTCGAGCCTTCACCGTTGAGGTGATGGTCGCGTCATCGACATTCTCGCCGGCGGTCTGGCCGGTCATCGCCTGACATCCTCCGAGAATCCCGAGCAGCACGAGCACGAGGCCAATTGATTTTAGATTCCGTATCATAGTTGAATCCTCCTTTTTTATTTTTAACAACCACGGAGGGTTGAAGCAACTAGGGTGCACGCGGTCGCCAGACATAGTCGCTCACTGCCAGGGAGTCTAGAGTGGCTACCCCGAAGCTCCCTACCCCCAGATATCTTTGGCTACTTCGACGATCAATCTCAATTTCGCGACCTGCTCTTGAATGGTCAGCTTATTACCCAGCACCGTGCTGGAAAAACCGCATTGCGGGCTGATGCCAAGTTGTTCCAAAGGCACGATCTTGCTGGCATCACCGATGCGACGCTTGAGGTCGTCGGCTGTCTCCAGCGCCCCTGTCTTAGTGGTCACGAGGCCAAGATTCAGTCGCTTGTGAGGCGGTAGATAACGGAGCGGCGCGAAGTTTCCGGCGCGCGGTGAATCGAATTCCAGAAAATAACCGTCAACCCTGAGTTCGTTAAAAAGCACCTCGGCGACCGGATCATAGCCGCCTTCGGCAACCCAGGCGCTAGCGAAGTTACCTCGGCACAGGTGCGTGCAAACCGTCATCGTCGCCGGTCGATCTTTGATACATTCATTGATCAAGCCGGCATAAAGGGCGGGCAATTTGTCGGGATCTTCACCAATTTTTTTGGCGCTATCGCGTATTTTCGGATCGCACAAATAAGCAAGATTGGTATCGTCGATTTGCAGATAAGTACAGCCGGCTTGAGCCAGCGCGGCAATTTCTTCGCGGTAAACACCCGCCAGATCAGCAAAGAACTCAGCCATATCAGGATACGCCTGCTGATCGACCGCTCCGCGTCCGCCGCGAAAGTGCAGCAACGAAGGCGAAGGAATCGAGAGCTTCGCGGTCTCTCTTACCACCGATTTGAGAAATTTAAAGTTCTCGATCTCCAGACCGCTCCGCCGCCGCAATTTCCCGGCAGTTTCAAATCGTGTCGGCGACCGCTGCACGTCATCGCCACCCTGGAAGTCGCGCCCCGCGCCAGGTGCTATCCCCTCTTTCACAACCACACCTTCGATTCTGCTGAGAAAGTCGGCATGCCACAACGTCCGGCGGTACTCGCCATCGGTGATGCCGTGAAGGCCGATATCTTCCTGCATCTTGACCACATCGCGAATGCAGCGGTCCTCGGTTAATCGGAGCTCCTTATCTGAGATAGTGCCTTTTGCTCTCAGCTCACGCGCCTGCAAAAGTTCCGGCGGCCGCAGTAGGCTGCCGACATGGTCGGCGCGAAACGGTGGCTTGTTCACTCGAACCATTCTGTTCTCCTCGGGAATTATTCGATCTCTTACTTTGCCGGTCGTTGGCAGCGTAAACCTTCTGTTTGCGCCTATGCTCCTCGCACTATTAACACTGGATCTTCACAATGCCGGACGACCTTTTCAGTGACGCTGCCCAACACCCACCGCTGCAATCCCGAACGGCCATAAGGAGACATGGCCACGAGATTGTCGGGCGTCTTGCGGGCCAGACTGATGATGGCATCGGCGGCTGAACCCTCGATTACCACGGTAGAAACCTCTGCCACTCCTTGTTGCCGTAACAAACTAGCCCTGGAGTTTAAATAGCTATCGGCGGCGTCCTTGATCTGATCTTTGAGTTCGAGATAGTCAGGCACGTAGTAGTCATCTCCGCCGTACGTCGCCAGCGGCACCCCGTAAACTCGCACGAGAATCACCTGCATCTTCAGAGCCTTGGCCAAAACCGCAACAGGTAAAAGAACGCTTTCGGCTATCTCCGAACCGTCGAGCGGCACGATAACCGAACTCAAGACTGCTTCCCCCTCCGTCTTCGAATCGCCCGGCGCGCGCACTACCAAGAGCGGATTGACCGTGCCGCGCAAGACTTTTTCAGTGACGCTGCCCAATAGCCAGCGAGTCACACCCGAACGGCCGTGAGTCGCCATGGCAATCAGAGTATTGCTCTCGGCAGCCGCGACCCCGGTGATAACCTCCTCGGGCCGGCCCTGCTCCACACTGCAGCTTACTTGACCGTTGGGAAACGTCTTCGCTAAGCTTTCCAAATATTCCGTGCTGTTCCGTACAGCTTCTCCAATCAGCGCTTTTGCATAGGTGACTTGGTTGGAGTCGATGTCTCCGGCAATGTCAGCCATTTCGACCACACCGAGCAATTCGACCGCGACGTGCGCAACAGCCGCGAGACGCCGGGCGTAGGGCAACACGGTCTCCGCTGTCTTCGAGCCGTCTAACGGGATCAGCATTCGGCTAAACATACTTCCTCCTTGATGGAATTACTTATTTACCGCTGCTGAGTCATTGCCACAGAGAAATAGGATTCATGTATCAGGTTTGCAAATTCATTGAGGCAATAATTCTCATATCCGAGACATCGGCGCAGCACCTTGCCGTGCAAAGCCCACTAACGGAAGAATAAGATTCGGCCATTTATGGCATCTTTTTTGCGGCATAATCGCTCAGTCGGTGCAGTTGTACCATCTTCCTGACAGGGATCGCACGGCCTGGCGTGTCTCTTAATCCAATGTGCAAATTTTCTCTGATTATCTTTTTTAACGAATTTTTTAAGAACGGAAGGAGACCGCTGCGATGCAGAGCAATATTGAGCCGACTTACGCAGCACGGTTGAGAAGCAGGCGTATCGAAGTCGAGAAAACTCTGGGACATCTTTCGACAGAGAGGCGCCAGGTCGAAAGCAACACCGAGTGGCTGAACTACACCGCATACAAGAGGCGTATAACTCTCCTTGACCGCGTCACCGCGTGGTACCGTAGTGAGATGGCTCAGATCGATAAAGCATTGACCCGGGTCAAGGACCACCGTTACGGTGTTTGTGCTGCTTGCCATCAGCCCATTGCAATGGAACAGCTAGAGCTTTCGCCTGAATCAGAGCATTGCCCTTCCTGTCAGTCTCTGCAAGAGCACTGAAGCCGATCAGCCCGGATGGCCAGTGGTACGCGACAATCTGCCTCGCAAGAACCCTTCACTCGAGCGCCTGAGATCTTCAATGGACCTGTCCGCCGGTAACTCGAGATAGACCTCGGCAGAGCATTCGTCGAGCGGCTCCGCAATCGATTTCTGCTCTAGGTAGATTTCCCAGCGTCCGTCCGAAACCTCATTTTCATTCATTGCACGCTCACGTAAACGAGCGTGAGTGAGGCTGTCAGATGCGACACAATGCAAGAAATACACGGGTACACGATGCCGCGCCGCGACGCCAACGAGGTTCTCGCGGTGCCGCCTTTGCGCGAAAGTGGCATCTAACATCACGCTTTGACCGTGCGAGAGTCTTCGATCGGTTTCGTCGAATATTCTTCCATAGGTGCTTTCGGTGATTTCGGGGCTATAGATTCCCTGATTAAAAGGCACTCCCCTGCCGCTCCTACCTGTAAGCTCTTTGCGCACCCCATCCGAGTTGATCACAGCGATCCCGATTCGGTCACTTAGCTCACGAGCCAAGGTCGACTTGCCGCTGCCGGTCAAACCACAAACCACGATCACAAACGGCTTATACGGGCTCCAGGTCTGCCGTCCGGCGATTGTGAAATATCTTACCGACGCGGCGCTCGCGCCGGCGCGTAATACTTCGACCTTGCCGCGAATCAATGCGCGATAGCATTTATAGAAGGGCAGCAACACGATAAGACTGGAATCATCGATGAGATCGCGATAACGAGCCAGCAACGCTTCGCCCAAGGGGGCGCCGCCCCGCGCCTCCAGGTCCATCAGCAAAAAGCCGATTTCCGAGGCAAGATCGCACAACCGCAATTGGGAGTCGAATTCGATGCAGTCGAAGATCTGAATTCCTTCCGGTGCAAAGCAGACGTGCTCGCAATGCAAATCGCCGTGCCCGTCCCGCACCCAGCCGTCGAATGCGCGCTGCGAGATAAATTCCCGGTATTCGTCGAGAAAATGGTCCCCGAAGGCTTTGATAGCTGTAAAGCTCTCGACGTCGACAGCACTGCCGATAAGCTGTTCCACGTCCTTAAGATTATCCCGCCACTGCTTTGTCACTGTATCGAAGTGGGCGGCGGCGCCGGCGGAATTCGTCCGTTTGGCGTCGGCATGAAAGCTAGCCAGGACTTGCGCGAGAGAGCGCATCATGTCCACTGTGACCTGCGATGACTGCAGTAAGGACGTCAACATGCGGGAGTCCGGTAAACGCCGCATCATCAGCGCGAACTCCACCGGATTATCGCCAGCTCCAAGGCGCCATCCTGATACGTCCCACCCGATCGGCAGCACTTCAAGATACACGGATGGGGCTAAGCGCCGATTGAGAGTCAGCTCTTGATCGAGATAGTAGCGTCGCTGGGCAAGCGTCGAGTAGTCCAGAAAGGAAAAGCGAACCGCCTTTTTTATCTTGTAAACCAGATCGGCGGCGAAAAAGAGATGCGAGATGTGGGTTTCTTTGTGAGTCACTTCCGCCGGGCGCACCGGATAGAAGCCCGGCTGGAGCATCGCTGCAATTAATTCATTTTGCCGATTCGGTTCCTGCTCCCGAGCATCCGTGTGTTGCACTTTATCCTCGGAATAAACTTCGCACTAAATATGCTAC
>DASUVS010000349.1:0-10939 GCA_036378835.1 Binatia bacterium
GAACATCGCTGAGGGACTTCCTACGGGCCAGTGATCTAAGTCGGATCGATGATGACGTTGTCAAGCTCTATACCGATGGAACTGAAAACATGGGCGATTTAGTTTACCAACCCACTAGACCGACCACCGCCGCTGAATAAATTACTGGGCTGCTCAAAATCATGTCTCATGATGAAGTCATCGGACTGATTCCAGCGGGAGGACTTGGCACGCGCTTAGCGCCCTTGCCTTGTAGCAAGGAGCTATATCCCATCGGCTTCCGGGAATCGCCTGGGCAAGGTGGTTGGCGACCAAAAGTAGTTTGTCATTACCTTCTGGAAAACATGCGGCGGGCCGGTATCACCAAAGCATACATCGTTCTCAGAGACGGCAAGTGGGACATTCCTGCCTATCTCAAGAGCGGCGCCATAGTCGATATGCACCTTTCTTACCTGGTGCTCGCTCTTCCCTTCGGCGCGCCGTTTACACTAGATGAAGCTTATCCATTCATTCGACAATCCGTAGTGGCTTTCGGTTTTCCTGACATGATTTTTCAACCTGAAGACGCCTTTTCACAATTACGTTCGCAACAAGCATCCAGTGATGCCAGTGTTCTACTAGGCCTCTTTCCTTCAATGGAACCGGACAAGGTGGACATGGTCGACATCGAGCCGGACGGTCGCGTAGTGAAAATCGACATTAAACCTGCCAGAACCGACCTAACTTATACGTGGGGCATCGCATTATGGCGTCCGATTTTTAGCGATTTTATGCATGAGTACGTTAGCGAAAGGAAATCGGACGCTGCTACTCAACCAGAGATCACCGTTGGAAATGTCATTCAAGCAGCCATTGAGGCCGGACTGAAAGTAGATGGGTCACCGGTATCAACGGAACCGTATCTGGATATCGGCACATCGGCAGGGTTGATACTTGCGATACAGAAGCACTGCTCATCTAGTCCACGCGCGTCAGGTAGGAATTCAATTTGACCACCAACTTCGTCGAATCGTTTTCCCAATACGTGAATCGCAAAGTACTGCTAACTGGTGCCACAGGATTCATCGGAGCTCCTTTGTGCCGGCGCCTGATCGAACATGGCGCAGAAGTTTATGGGATCTCTCGAAGCGCCCAAGAGCCCGCGGCAAGCGGAATGCGCTGGTTCCAGGCCGGGCCCGCCGATCCATGTAAGATCCGCCAGATTCTCAGTGAGACAAAACCAGACATCATTTTTCATCTGGCCGGCATGGCGACAGCCGCTACAGAACTCGACCTTGTCGTGCCTACGTTTGACAGTCTTCTCGCAAGTACCGTGTATCTACTTACCAGCGCGGCGGAGCTTGGATGCGGCCGAATCGTCATTCCAGGGTCTCTGACGGAGCCGAAAGAAGATGACGTTGATGCTACTCCAGGCTCCCCGTATGCCGCCGCAAAATGGGCCGGTTCAGCGTATAGCCGGATGTTTTTTAAACTCTATGGCACTCCAGTGGTGATTGCTCGGCCGTTTATGACGTATGGCCCGGGACAGCCCCGGAGCAAGTTAGTACCCTATGTGATTCTTGCTGCGCTGCGCCGAGAAGCGCCTAAAATTTCGAGCGGGCAGTGGCAAGCTGATTGGATTTATATCGATGATGTTGTCGATGGATTCATGGCGGCCGGTTGCACTCCAGGAATCTGTGGCAAGACAATTGATCTTGGTTCGGGTGCACTCACCTCCGTTCGTGCCGTAGTGCAAAAAATAATCGATCTGACAGATCAGGAAGTCCACCCAATATTTGGTGCTCAGCGCGATCGACGATTTGAGGAAGTTCGTGTTGCTGATACCGAGTTCGCCTATGCAACACTGGGTTGGAAGTCAACCATCTCGCTTACCGAAGGACTCGCGCGAACCGTCGATTGGCTACGAGAGCACGTAAACCAAAACCGGACATCATAGCGCTGGCACCACTCTGTTGATCGCTCGATTGGCCCAGCAGAGAACCACCTTTGTCCACATGCGAATATGAAGAGCCTCTTCTCTCGGGCCATCCGTAGACTGCTTGGCACCATGCCCGCCCCAGAGCCGGACCCAGTCAAGACACAGATATGGTCGATTGGGATTTATACCGGAGATTCTCCCTATTCAGTCCGGCCGACTAATAGCGCTAACAATCCTGTTCTCACCCGCGCTTCGGTTTCCGATGTGCAAGCCCGATTTGTCGCGGATCCGTTTATGATTTATGCCCGGGGATGTTGGCATATGTTCTTCGAGGCGCTCAATTCGGAATCGGGTCGTGGAGAGATAGGACTTGCATCCAGCCACGACGCTGCTGTGTGGGATTACCGCAAAATCGTTCTGAGAGAATCATTCCATCTCTCTTATCCGTATGTGTTCGAGTGGGATAATCAGTTTTATATGGTTCCGGAAAGTTATCAGGCAAATTCAGTCAGGCTTTACCGAGCAAATGATTTTCCCGTGTCCTGGAGTTTCGTGGGCGATCTCCTCAGCGGCGATGATTTCGAAGATAGCTGTGTGTTCCGCTTCAATGATCGATGGTGGCTTATCACCGACCATGCAAAGCCGCCCTATTATGCCGGCAAGCTGCGGCTATTTTATTCTGACCATCTGATGGGGCCATGGGTCGAGCATCCGAAGAGTCCTGTCATTGACGGCAATCCCCACATCGCCCGGCCGGCTGGCAGGGTCGTAGTATGGAACGATAGAGTCATCCGCTTTACCCAAGACTGTTTTCCCATATACGGCGCCCGGGTCCGCGCCTTTGAGATTACGGAGTTGACTTCCACGGCTTTTCGGGAGCAGCAGCTGGGCGCATCCCCGGTACTTCAGGGCAGCGGTATGGGATGGAACGAATCTGGAATGCATCATATTGATCCTCATCCAATCGGCGACGGCCGCTGGCTGGCGTGCGTGGATGGATGGCACTGGAACTCCTGCAAAATATGAGAAATTTCATAAAAGAACATGCGCTAAAGCTGCTTCGGCGCTTCAAGAACTTCCCACTAGGTATTTTGGCAAGTGAATTCAAAGGATTCCTGCTGAATGCGCCTAAGGAGATGACCAGGTTGGAGCGCAGATTCACCTCACGAAAGCCAAAGACAAGATCAATCGGAAACGTTTTGCTCTGCTATAACAACTATGCCTTCTTCTCGAGGAGCGAGGACCCTTATCTTACAAGGCACACCAACCGATGGGAATCGTGGCAGATCGCTAAAACCTTCGTCGATCTGGGCTATCGTGTCGACATCATTAACGAAAACGACGATCGTTTCGTGCCTACCAAAAATTACTCGGTCTTTGTAGGTAATCGCATTAACTTTCATCGGCTTACTGGTCTGCTCAATGACGATTGCATTAAAATTCTCCATCTCGATACAGCACACTGGCTCTTTAATAACATGGCCGAAGGCCGGCGCCTCGAGTTTCTTCAACGGAGGCGCGGTTTTGTTTTGCTCCCCCAAAGGAATCTCACTCCCAATTTAGCTATCGAGCATGCCGCATACGCGACGATTCTGGGTAACGAGTTTACCATCGGCACGTACACGTACGCCAACAAGCCGCTTTTCCGTGTGCCGATTTCGACTCCGGTCCTATACCCCTGGCAGGACAACAAAGATTTCGGCCAGGTTCGTAAGAACTTTTTATGGTTGGGCAGCGAAGGCTTTGTTCACAAAGGGTTGGATCTGGTTTTGGAAGCCTTCGCACAGATGCCGGGCTATCATTTAACAGTGTGCGGCCCGATCCGTACGGATAAAGATTTCCAAAACGCGTATTGGCACGAGCTATATGAGACACCGAACATCCATACCGTCGGTTGGGTGGATATCGGCAGTTCTAAGTTTATCGACATCGCTAAGAACTGTGTCGGGATTGTTTTCCCGTCATGCTCGGAAGGCGGAGGCGGGGGCGTCATAACCTGCTTGCATGCCGGTTTGATCCCGATCGTGAGTTACGAGGCAAGCGTGGACGTCCATGAGAGCCGCGGCTTGATTCTCAAGGAAAGTTCGGTTGACGAAATCAAAGCATCGGTGCAAAAATTATCGGCTTTAGCGCCGCAACAGCTTACTGCCATGTCGAAAAGAAACTGGGAGTTTGCCAGAGAAAACCATACGAGGGAGACGTTTGCGGCACATTACTCGAGAGTTATATCGGAAATAATCACCGCCGAAAGTGAGAGACGACAACTCGCCAGAAACCCGATCGAGACCAGGGCTGTTTCCCCTGAGCTGGTGATGCGAGAGATGCTATGAGCAAGCTGGTAACGATCGGTATTCCAATCTACAAGCGGTTAGAGTACTTGCCCAGCGTTCTGAAGATTGTCGGCTCGCAGGATTATCCGAATATTGAACTGATTGTCTCCGATAATGGCATGAACGGAGCAGCTGTTAGGGACATCGTCCAGCGATGCTATACCCGCCCGAGTAGGTTTCGCCAAAATCCGTCCACTGTCGGCATGTCGATTCATTTTAACCAGATTATCCATGAGGCCTCCGGAGAGTATTTTGTTTTGCTCGCCGATGATGACGAAATCAGCACAAATTATGTTTCTGACCTGGTCGATCTCCTCGAGCGTTATCCTCGAGCCTCGGTCGCGATGGCGGTACAGGAGACGGTCGATGAGGGGGGAACCCTGGTCAGAAGATCCAGCGAACAAGTTCCTGAAATATTATCGGGAACTGAGTTTGTCCGCGCCGCATGGGGAACTCATGAGTATAACTATGAATCGTTCTCAACTTTCCTCGCAAGAACGAGAAGTTTGAGCACCTCCGGCGGATATCCGGATTTTTGGAAAGGCAGTGGCAACGACGATGCGCTGATTGTCAAGCTGTGTCTGGATAATTTTATCGTGCTAAGCGGGCGCTGTGTCTTCCGCAAGCGCTCTTACGATGACAGCTACGGCTTCTCTCAAAGTACCCAGGATCTCGCCAGGGGAATCAAAGATTTTCTGCAGTTCGTCGATCGTAATCCGATCCTTCAGCAGTTTGCGTGCGATCATCCGACCGAGTGGCGTGAAACCAGGCACCTCTTGGTCAAGATGGCATGGAAGACTTATTATCTGCGATGGGCCGATATGTACCGGGAGAGACTTTCGCCGTTGCAATGGGCGAAAGCAGGATTCGAGCTGCCCTTTATTCCAGAATATTACAAGGCAATGATCCAAACTTTGCTCGCAGCAGCAGTAACCCCATTTTTGAAGGCTATCAAACAACATCTTCCCCGCGCATATCAGGTTTATCGCGCCGCTAGGCCAAGACGCCCGTAGAAGAACGCGGCAATCAATCAGTCTCTACTCATCGAAAGCAGCGGGTCCAAGAACATGTGCGGAATCGCAGGCATCGCAGGGCAACAAGATCCCGAATGGATCCGTCGAATGAATTCGTCAATTGTTCATCGCGGGCCCGACGATCACGGCGAATACTTCAGCCCGGAGAGCTCGGTATCGATGGCGATGCGGCGCTTGAGTATCATCGATCTTCAAGGCGGTCATCAGCCGATGCCGAACAAAGACGGTTCGCTTTGGATTGTGTTCAATGGCGAGATCTACAACGCCCCGGAAATTCGATGCCGCATGGAACAGCGGGGCACGCAGTTTTCAACCGGCCATTCCGACACCGAAGTATTGCTCCATCTTTATGAGGAGAAAGGCTTCTCGTTGCTGCAGGATCTCAATGGCATGTTCGCTTTTGTTATCCATGATCGAAAACGAAATCTGTTGTTTGGCGCGCGTGATCGGATGGGCATCAAGCCGCTTTACTATTGCTCCTCCAATGGCCGGTTTCTCTTCGCTTCGGAATTAAAAGCTTTGCTCACACTGCCAATCATCGAACGAGAGATCGATCGACAGAGTTTGTTTCACTACATGACGCTCCTCTACGTGCCGGATGAAGCCTCCATCATAAAAGGGGTGCGCCGGATTCCGCCGGCGCACAGCTTCATCTACGATTTGAAAAGTCGCCAGCTGACGTTGCAAAAATATTGGCAGTTGAAATTTGCTGCCGACGAATCTCCCGATGATAAGGAATGGGCCGAAGTTCTACGCATCGAGTTAAAGGCCGCGGTTCGTCGTTGGACACTGAGCGACGTGCCGATTGCTTGTTCTCTATCGGGTGGGCTCGATTCGTCTGCCATCGTCGGTTTGCTGGCGGAGGCTGGGTACCCGAGGACCAAGACTTATTCGCTCGGATTTGTCGGTTCGGAAGAGCAGTCGTGGAATGAGATCGATCTCGCCCGTCAGGTAGCCCAACGCTGGGGGACGGAGCATCATGAGATCATACTCGAACCGCAGGATTTGTTGTCCGACCTGGCGGCTATGGTCTGGCACCTGGATGAACCTTACGGCGGCGGATTGCCGTCCTGGTATGTGTTCAGGGAGATGAGCCGTGACGTTAAGGTCGGACTCACCGGAACGGGAGGCGACGAGCTCTTCGGAAACTACGGTAAGTTTAAGATTTACGAAGCCAGCAGAATGTTGCAAACATCGCTGGCATCGCGGCGGTACTCCGACAAGCCTGCCCGTATGTTGGCCGGCTTGATCGCGCCGCTTTCCACACTGAGCAACTCTCTTCCATCGTCCTGGCCCTGGATTGGGCGCGGTCACCTACTGTCGCAGCTGCCGCGCATTATCAACGAGCCGTTCGGGCGCTACTATTATGCGAATTTCCACAACTTCACGGACGACTGCAAGCGCACCCAGGTGCTGCGAACCCATAACGGAGATCTACAGGACACTGCCTCTTATCTACAGAAGGTTTATGATCTTAGTGAAGCTCGCGATCTACGGAATGGGTTGGCTGCTGTGGATTTTCGCACACAGCTCGCGGAAGAATTCCTTTTTATGACGGATCGCTTTTCGATGGCGCATAGCCTGGAAGCTCGAGTGCCTTTTCTCGATCATAATTTGGTCGAAACAGTATTTCGGATTCCGTCCTCAATCCGTACCGCGGCGGGCGATCTAAAGTATCTTTTCAAGCGTGCCATTGGGGATCTCCTGCCGGATTCATTGCTAAACGCTCGAAAGCGCGGCTTTGTGATTCCTACAACACTCTGGCTGAGACGCGAGCTTCGTCCGTTGGTCGAACGCTTGCTGGGTTCTGAGCGTTTACATCGCCAGGGCTTGTTTCAGAGTGCCTTTTACAATTCATTTGTGCTGCCTCATCTGGAGGGCAAGGCGGATTTTACCTCGCAGGTTTGGGCGGCTCTGATGTTTCAGATTTGGCATCTGATTTACATCGAGCAGAACCAGACGGTGGCTCCCTCGTACGACTGGCAAGCCATGGCAGGCTTGGACTAATTGAGTACAGCGGCAATTCGCGCCTGATCGATAGCTCATGAAATTTCATTTGCTGTGGTAACGAGATGAAATTGGAACACCTTGACAGTTTAGTTTCACCCGCGACCGGACTCAGGCTGCGTTTGCAATCAGTTCAATCGCGGGAGCACGGCGAAATCAAAGAGGGGATGCTAGTTGATGCCTCGGGAGATCATCAGATTCCAATTCGCAATTTCATCCCCCGTTTCATCTCGGAAGCGTCTTATACGGGCAGTTTCGGAGAGCAATGGAATCGCTATCGCTCGATCCAGATAGATAGCGAGAACCAGCTTAACTTAAGCGCTGAGAGGTTCTACCGTTCGACGGGTTGGAAGAAAGACGAGCTCGCAGGGCAGCATGTTTTAGAAGCCGGCTGCGGTGCCGGAAGATTTACGCAAGTGATGCTCGAGGCGGGAGCCAAGGTCTACGCTTTAGACATGAGCTCGGCGGTCGATGCCTGCTGGCGCACCAATGGGCCAAACAGTAACCTTTACCTGGCACAGGCCGATATCTATCACATCCCGCATCGCACGGGGTTTTTTGACCGAATATTCTGTTACGGTGTTCTCCAGCACACGCCCGATCCACGGCAAGCTTTCATGTCCCTGGTAAAGTTCTTGCGGCCTGGGGGAAAAATCGCAATCGATTGCTACCTTAAATGCCGGCGTCTCAACCGCTGGACGGCCAAGTACCTTTGGCGCCCAATTACCACCCGGCTTTCCTCGGAAAAACTTTTTAGAGTCATCGAATGGTATATCCCGAAATGGCTTCCGATAGACAACAAATTGGCCGGCATCCCTAAAATCGGTACCATGCTCGTGGGGATCATACCGTGCTGGAACTATACTGGCATGCTTCCCTTGACGCCTGAACAAATTACCCAGTGGGCGATACTCGACACGTTTGACGCTTTGGGAGCAAAGTATGACAGCCCGCAAACTTGTGCCGAAGTCCGTTCATGGTTCCATGAGGCTGACCTGGACAATGTGCAAGTCGGAAACGGTTCCAACGGGATCGTCGGCAGCGGGATCAAGCGATGAATTGCAAATTTGATTGAACGTATTCGCAAGTAGGTAAATTAACCCTTCTCCTCACAGTTGCGTCCTAGTCATTATTGGCTATCCCAAGTAGGCCGACCTCAGATCAGTAC
This sequence comes from Binatia bacterium, assembly GCA_036378835.1. Classification (GTDB taxonomy): domain Bacteria; phylum Desulfobacterota; class Binatia; order UBA9968; family UBA9968; genus WHTF01. The sequence continues at coordinate 8,437 of DASUVS010000349.1, forward strand.
GGTTGCAGTGTCATTACAGGGTATGACTTGTCGCCAAATACAGCCGGGTGCCCGCCTCACGTACCATTGGCTGTTCGTATTAGCTATCGCGGCGAGCGGGATCTTGCTGGCCAATCAAGGCTGGAATTCCCGATTCATCAGCTTCGACATGCTGGGCTACATCGATGATGCTCAGAGGTTCATCGATCACGGGCACATTCCTGAGAAGGGAATATTGACGAGTTTTGCCTCCTACTCACCGCCAGGCATAACCTGGCTATTCATCCCCGGCACGTATGCCTTTACCGATCCAAGGATCTTTGAATCGATCGGCGCCGGCATCCTCTACACAGGGACGCTGGCCGGGCTCTTCTTGCTGGCGCGGCCGGCGTTTGGTCTTGTGTGCGCGTACCTGACGGTGACGCTCTGGGGGCTGTCCGATCTTGGATTGCGCTTTGCGGATACTACCGGAGCAAGGGGTCACCCGTTCTTCTACATCTGGATGCTCTATTTGGCCGGGCTATGGATTGGTAGAAAAGACTCTAAGTACTTGATTCTGGCTATCGTGGTTTGGGCTGTGGGCATGTACTGCATGATGGAAATCGCCCCAGCGATAATGATTATACCGGTCGTTTGGCTCTATTTTCGGCCGCCTTTGAAAGTTTCCGCTTTAATTGCTGCCGGAGTTCTAAGCGGGATTATTTGGTTGCCTTACTTGCGGTTTGAAGTCACGCGGGGGTTCTTGGATATCAAGTCACAAATAGCGCGTCAGAAGATTCTTCCAACGGATTTTGAAAAAACTTGGTGTAATCCGGGATTGCTTCCGGCTAGTTGGGTAGCCAACCGGGGATTACCCGGTTCAAGTGACAATGTGATAGATTCAATACCAGATCAACCGAGTTTAGCTTTGGGGTTGGCGGCTGTCTTCTCCAGAGCGAAGATTGTCTTGAGCAAATTGCTAATAGCGAACCATGCTCAGGCATCCAGGTTTCCCGGCGCCAGCATCTTTCTTCTGGTAGTCACCATTGTGACCATGCTCGTTTGCGGCGTCTCACCGTCGAGCGCGCCACCGAGAACACTTCATCGCAATCGACGATCGATTTGGTTAAAATGGTTCGGAGTTGGCCTTATTTTTTGTTCCCTTGCGTTCAATGAGCTTACGATGGCGTTCCTGAGTCCCGACGGCGCACTACAACCATCAACCGTGTTAATCATTCGCATCTTTCAGCTCGTCTGTTTCACCTGCGCCCTCATCCTGTTGACCGTGAGAGAGACCATAGTTGCGGTCATCTCACGGCTATGGCAAACCTCAAGTCTCCTGCCGTCAGAAGCATCGAATAGCATCGGTCGAAAATTCGTCGCAATTGCCTTGGCGGTCCCTTGGCTGATATTGCTTTTACTTACAGAGGAAGCTAGCCCGCAAAGATTTTGGTGGTTATGGCCGCTGCAAATTATGACTTTAGCTGGAGCCGTCACTTACTTTCCGAATCGCTTCAACTGGCCCCGGTTTTGGGTTTGGACAGGTTCTCTCGTATTGGCGTTTATGCTTCTCAGCACCGAGCTCTTGGCTTCTCGACTGACAGGATGGGCTCGCGACGGTTGGTCGGGAAAAGAATCGGATGAGATCAGAGTTATTGATCTGGTCGCTAGGCTGATTGAGTCAGAGCGAACAGAGACCGCCGCCATAGGTTATTCAATATTAGTTTCCCGATTCATGGCTACGTTTAATGCAGCAGATCTTCGATATAAGGTCGGCGCGGATTTCAACCTATTTTTCAAGAGCCGACACGGAATTCGGAATACCAACGATTGTCCCGAGGGAATTTCACCGAATGACAACTATAGAATAGCTCAATCATATCAAGAGGCGAGTGCCGGTCAAGGATACATTACTGCTCCTGTGGATACGCGCTTTCGCACGGTAGCGGAAGTGGGTTCTTATAGGATTTTGAAACGGGTTAGAGCAGGGAAGATACCAAACAACGACGTTTGACGACTTGTGCGATCGGCGGACAATATCTGATGAAAGGTCAAAGTCGGAACGAGCAAGATCGAGTGCGTATTCTATTAGTTAGCACGTCCGACGTCGGAGGCGGTGCCGAGCGATCGGCGTGGAGCTTATTAAAAGCATATACTGAGGCCGGGCATAGGAGCTGGATGGCCGTCGGCACGAAAACTAGCGATGATCCGGATGTTATCTTAATTCCAAACGAATCGTGCACCAACCGATGGACCAGGATGTGGACCGGCATGGCGATGCGGCTAGAGGAGAAAGCACCGCTGGGTCGGGGATTCTACCGCATGGCTTCTCTCGCGCGCTTGGTCAGCAACCCGCTCCGCTGGATCGACATCTGGCTGGGACATGAGGACTTTCATTTTCCCGGCACCTGGCGCTTACTCGATCTGGTTGATCGTCCGCAGGTTGTTCACTGCTTCAATTTGCACGGACGCTATTTCGATCTGCGGGCACTTAGTTCGATCAGCCGGAAGGTACCTGTTGTTATTGACTTACGCGACGCTTGGC
>DASUVS010000350.1:0-48753 GCA_036378835.1 Binatia bacterium
CTCTTCACTAAGACTGCGCCGAGTTGCTTGGCCAGCCGGAACCGAGCCCTGAGATCTTGGTGGCGATTCGCTCCCGGTCAAAGTGTAAAGGAGATCGTTAGCCCAGGGGTAAGACATAACTGCGGCGGACATCGTGAGCACTACAAGCACGCTGGAAGACCAGAAGCCGATCACATTGTGCCAGTTCCAGTCGCGTGCTTTGCCGCCTAGGCGAGGATTGAAAAGGAGGCTGGATTTCAATCCCCGCCAGCGCCAACTGCGCGGCCACCAGAGATAAACGCCGGTGATGGCCAGCCAGAAGAAAGCGAGATTGCACGCGCCGGTGATCGCGCGTCCCGTCGCTCGACCTTCACCGTCTTGACCGAGCCAACGGTGCCAGTCCGTGACATCGTGAAACCAACGCTGGAGTTTAGATTCTTGTCCTAACACTGCGCCGGTGTATAGATCGACATAGACAGCGCCTTCGCGGCCGAAGCCGACGGCAACCGGAGCCGTGGGCTGATTGCGCAGAACCACAGCCGTCGGCTGCGCATTAAGATTTTGCGCCCGTGTCTTCGCGATCACCTCGTCCAAGCTTAGCCGCGCTGTGCCAATCCGAGGTGGGACCTCGCGCACGTTGCGCTCGGCATATTCCACAATCTGATGCTCGTACATGAGGATGACGCCCGTGGCCGACATCAGAAAAATCACCGTCCCGGCAACCACGCCCGCGATCAGGTGAGACCAAAAGATAATTTTGTGAATCACGTTCATTCGTAAACTACTCGGACCGTCCGATATTTTATGCTTCACACTTCCGCGAAGCGCCGCATCAGGTTGTGGTAGCAATTGGTCAACTCCACCACGGCACCGTGATTGGGCAGGGCTTGATTGACTTTGTTGATGGCCATGTCGAGATCGAAGAGCAAAGTGCGGTTGCCGTCGTCGCGGACCATGCTTTGAACCCAGAAGAACGACGCCAGACGCGCACCGCGCGTCACCGGGTTAACGTGGTGCAGACTGCTCGCCGGATAGAGAACCATATCGCCGGCAGGAAGCTTCACCGCGTGTGCGCCGTAAACGTCGTCGATCACCAGCTCGCCGCCGTCATACTCTTCTGGCGCGCTCAAAAACAGCGTCGCCGAAATGTCCGTGCGCACGCGCAGCGGCGTGCCGGGAATCTGCCGGATCGAGTTGTCAAGGTGAGCGCCGAACGACTCGCCGCCTTCATAGCGATTGAACAGCGGTGGAAAGACGCGCAGCGGCAAGGTCGCGGTGATGAACAGCGGATTGCGCTCCAATGCGGCAACAATCATGTCTCCCAGCTCGCGCGCTTCGGCGCTGTTCTCCGGGAGCTGGCGATTGTCTTTGACCTGCGCCGACTGATGCCCGGCCGTCACCCGGCCGTCGACCCAGCTCGCGCGCTCCATCACTTGGCGGCAGCGCGTGAGCTGTTGGTTCTTGAGTACGTTGGGTACTTGGACGATCATGTTGGCAACGCTCCTAAAACTTGAAACTCGCGCTGGCGATAAACGTGCGTCCCGCGCCCGGAACAGCCTTTGAACCGGCTACACTGTCGAAATACAATTGGTTGGTTAGATTGATAGCATTGATTCTCAGCTGAATATTGCGTGTGATCTGATAGGCAATGGTAGAATCCCACCGGACAAAGCCAGGAATCCGGTTGGTATTCGCGTTATTAGAAAAACGGCTTCCAACATAGGTCGGTCCACCGCCGATCTGCCACTTTTCAAAAAAATCATAGGTGGTCCATAGCGTGGCGCTATGTTGAGGCACGTTGGCAATCTCGTTGCCGACATTGGCGGCGGTGTTATCTTCGAGAATCTCCGTATCCAAATACGTGTAACCGCCGAAAACGTTGAGCCCCGGAACCAGCCGCCCTGTTAGCCCAACCTCGAAACCTTGTGAGCGTTGTTCTCCGGTCACGATGTTGGGACCCGTCGGATCGTCGGGATTGATCGTGCGCGCGTTGGTCTTTTCGATTCGGAATGCAGCAGTCTGGAAATTAAGCGCGCCTTCAAAAAATTCCAGCTTCGCGCCAGCTTCCAAAATTCGGTTTTTTTCCGGCGGCGTGCCGTTCGTAGTAGGGGTAAGAGCGATACCTTCGGCAGACGGGTTGAAGGATGTACCGTAGGAAAAATAGTAGCTTTGCGAGGCCGTCGGATGAAACACTAGGCCGCCGCGATAGCTCCACATTTGGTCGATCTGGTTACGCGTGTCATCGGCAAAATCGTCCTTGATGTGAGCGCTAAAGTAATCCCAGCGCGCTCCCCCGAGGATATCGAAATAGCTATTCAGCTTGATCTGATCTGCGGCGTAGATGCCGAACCCTGTGGCACGCGTGTCGGAGTCCGCAGCTAGGGCCTTCGGCGCGGGCAGTTGATGGCTATCGGGATTTTCGATCGTCGTATCCGGTCCGGCGCTGTTCCATCGGCTCAGGTCGAATGTTTCGCGCGAGACCTCTACACCCGTGGTGGCTGTGTGGCCGAATCCAAAGGTATCGAACTTCGCGATGAGGTCAGTCTGATTACCAAGGATGCTTTCCTGCGTATCGCGCTGTGGGCGGCTGCGATTGAGCGTGTTGGGAAGAACCGCGGTCGCGTTCGTCACCGCGGAATCGCGATCGACATGGCTGTAGCGTAAAGTATTTCTCAGATTGAAGATGTCATTGAAACGATGATCGAATCGCAGAGTGCCGACATTGACCCAGGTCTCTTCGTGGTCTTCCTTGTTTAGGCCATAGAACGTGTCACGATCGATTCGCAGAGGTTTACCGTCGGCATAAGGAAAACCGTAATCCGGAATATTGTCTTCATGCTGGAGAAGGTAGCTCGCAGTGAGTTGGGTCGGCGTGCCGAGGCCGAAGGAAATCGAAGGAGCAAATCCCAAGCGGTTTCCTTCAATTTTATCGCGATCCACGACATCGGCTCTTTGGGCCATCAGATTGAGGCGCAATGCGGCGTTCGGGAGAGCGTCTTTCGGAAGCGGTTGATTCACGTCGATGGTGCCCCGCAAAAACAGAGCGCTGCCTCCGCTGAACATTCCTTCCCAGCTTGGGTCAAGCCGGGGCACCTTGCTAACTTGATTGATAATGCCGCCGGTGGAACCACGGCCAAAAAACGTTGACGACGGACCTTTCAAAACTTCTACGGACTCAAAATTGAATGAATCGCGAAAGTAAGAACCGGCGTCGCGGACGCCGTCTATGAACATATCGTTGCGGGCATTGAATCCGCGCAACGTAAAGCTGTCACCCTGCGACCCGCCGCCTTCACCGGCCGCAACCGCGATTCCTGGCACGTTGCGTAGGGCATCGCGCAACGTGGTGCCAGCCTGCTCTTCGATCAGCTTCTCCGGCACGATGGTGATGGATTGCGGCGTATCCTTGAGCGGCACAGGAAACTTTGACAGCGACGATTGCGGCACCACGTAGGGGCTATTCTGATCCTGCACGACGACCGGAGGCAACTGGAATGTTTCTTCTTTCTTTGGCTCCGCCGCGACGGCGTTGCTCCCCAGCGCGAAGCTCAAAGCCAGCGCCTTACCAACCCCCTCACCCGCAGCAAGACAAATTTTTCGAAGTGCGGTCTTGCGCTGGTCTTGTTCGAGGGCGCGCCTTTGTTGTCGACTCATGCATCCTCCCTGAAGTTAAGATTGCTCTATAAGGCTGGCTTTCCGTTCCGGAGGATTGGATGGCTGGCGTGTGCAAACTTTATTTCGTTAAAATAAGCTTTCCGTTTCTGGTGATTCGCAGGTTATATTCCTCCCTCTGATGCACGATCACCACTTCAGTCTTCCCCTGAAACAAGCTGTCGCTTTGGATGCGCGGCTTTTTGTCTGTGAGCACTGCAACTCGCGTCACAATCGCTTGTTCAGGCGCAACCTTTAGGTCTGATTCTCCCATGGGATTTCTAATTCAACTCGAATTTAACCGGCAACATCACCCACACTGAAACAGGCTCCTTGCCGCGCCGTGCCGGCTCGAAACGCCATTTTTTTACCGCGTCCATCGCGGCGAGATCGAGGTCCCGAAAACCTGCCGACTCATCGACCATAACTTCGCCAACCCGGCCGCTCTCCAGCACATGGACACGCAAGCGGGTGACACCTTGAGCACCGGCGCGACGTGCCGACGCCGGATAGCGCGGTTTAACCTGGTAGCCGCCGATTGGCCGAGCAGTACCTGAGAGAGCTTCTCCCGAATTCGCTCCCCCGCCTCCCGTGCCATCGCCTTCGGTTCGTTTTCCCAGCCCAGAGATGCCCTCTCCACCGCCGCCACCTTCGATACCGGTTCCGCCCACCACGCCAACTTCGCCGTTGTCAAACAGATTCCCGGCACCGGCCGCGCTGCCTTTGGCTTGGCCCGGACTATCAGCAGCGTTCCAACCGCCTTCACTGGGCCCCGGATTCGCGGGTAATGCAGCTGGTGCCGGGGGTGGCGATTTAACCATGGGTTCGGGCTGTTTGATGTCTTCCGGGGGTTTTCCTGGTACGGGTACCGGCTTGGTTTCGATAATCTTCGGCTTGGAGGTGAGTTTTGGCGCGGTAATCTCTTGCGGTTTTGGCTTGATCCTGGGCATCGATGGAGGCTCTGGCGCCGGCGCGAGCTGGATCTTGGGCCGCTCGGCTGGCGAAATCTCGATCAATTCGATAGGCACCTTGATCGGCTTGGCCGGTCTTGTATGGACCATCAGAGCCGCCAACGAGATCAGCGCCAAATGGATGAGCGAGGATGCCGTCAATGATGAAAGCAACCAGCGATCAACGGTCATTGGACTCCTGCTTTGGTTTCACCGCGATCGCCATTCTGGCGATGTTAGCGGTCCGAGCGATGTCCATGACTTCCACCACACGGCCATGCTCCACGCCATCATCGGCGTTGATGACGACTAACAAGTCGGCATTCTGGGCGAGTTGCTGGCGCAGCAGATCACCTAGCGTCGTCTTCTCGATCGGCTGTTTATCAAGAAAAAGCCGGCCTTGACTATCGATCGTGATGGCGGCGCTTTCGGCGGGTGCTTGCTGGCCCGAGGCCGCTTTCGGAAGGTTAACCGGCATGCCGCGGTACTGGGCCATCGATAACGTCGAGATCATGAAAAAGACCAACAAGAAAAAAATCGTGTCGATCATCGGGATGATCTCGATGCGCGCTTTCTTGATGCTGCGTCGCTGAATACGCATCAGTGCTTTCCGGCGTCCTCGTGGAGCAGCAGCTCGAGAGACGAGCTATAGTGCTCCATGGCGTCCATTTCTTTTTCCACCCGCGAGCTGAAGTAGTTGTAGGGAATCAAGGTCAGGATCGCGATCAGCAGGCCCGTAGCGGTAGCGATCAATGCTTCGGCAACGCCGCCGGTAACCGCGTGTGGTTGACCCATGCCGGCTTCAGACATGATGTCGAAAGAGCCGATCATCCCGACCACTGTCCCGAGCAGGCCGAGAAGCGGAGCCAAGGTGATGATCGTGTCGAGGGCGCCGAGCCTTTTCTTGAGCACCGGGATCTGCGCTTGCGCGGCGGCTTCCATCGCTTTCGAAGGCCCCGGAATGCGGTGTGTCAATCCCGCCGCGAGCACCCGCGCAATCGGGTGCTGCGATTCTTTGCCGAGCTTTATGGCCCTGTCGAATTCGCCCGCTTCCGCGAGACCGAACATGTGCTGAACAGTCTGCGGGGATTTGATCTTGGCCCAGAAAAAGAACCGCTCGATGCTGAGCGCGAGCGATATTAGCGAGCACGCGAGCAGCGGAACCATAACGATGCCGCCCTTGATGATGATAGCAACTACGTCGGACATCCTACCGGACCAAACCTTTCTAAAGATCCAAGTGATCGCTCGACTGCGTATTCGCAGCATTTTTCGGCGACGCTCTGCGTCGCGGCGGAGTTCGCGCAGATCCTCGAGTGAAATATGCAGGACAATGTTGCCGTGGTGGAAGCGAACCGTGTCGCGGCTGCAGCTGCACAACGAAACCGACCATTTTCTGCATGCGATTTAATTTCCTGCATCGTGTCCTCCAATTAAAATAAGCCCGGAAAGCCGCCGAATATCTGACGCATACCGGGGCTCTGGACTCGAAGATCGCGGGCCGCTGCTTGGTTCGTTTATCCAAATTAATTTTCTTTGTCAAGACGAATAATAATGTTGTGTGGTGACCAACTATTTTCCATCGCTGGCAACAAAACGTAATGAAACTAACAGCCTATACCAAATCTAAACTCTCTCCTGGCAAGCGAAATACGATCGGTTCCTTGCACCTGCCAGCAAACTGCTGCGATGGCCGCGCAGCGCTTTACCGGCCCTAACGGCTGAGTCGCGGCCTGAGATTCGTGGGATCGTCCGGCCATCTACGCAACGGCCTTTTTTCGTTCGTGGCCCATCGAGAATAACGTCACGATAAATGCGCAGAGCAATAAAAATTGCACCGTCAGTGTCTCTATCGTCGGATAAATCCCTAAAAGCGGCACAGCTGGTGGGAACTCCAGTGGTGTTGCCGGCACCCAGCCGGCCGCCTGCAGTTGGTTGATTCCGGTACCGGCGAAGATGAATGCCATGATGTAAAGCAATGTTCCAGTGATGCCGAAAAAATATTTCAGCGGAATGCACACGCCGAGTTTGAAAATCGCGAACGTCGCCGCCAGCAGCACAATGACACCACTGACGAAGCCGCCGACAATCGATTGTCGGCTAGCTTCGTTTTGGAGCCATAGCGCCTGATAGAACAGCACTACCTCGAACGCTTCCCGGTAGACGACGAAGAAGGAGATACCGACGAGCCCAAGAATGCGCTTGCTCGACAAAGCATTCTGGACGCGGTCCTGGATAAACGCCTGCCAGCGCTTGGCTTCGCTCCGGGTGTGCAGCCAATAGCCAACATAAAACAACGCTACCGCGGCAAAAATCGAGATGAATCCTTCCATGCTCTCGCGATGCTGACCGCTGAATGTGAGGATGGTCTGCGCCGCCAACCAGGTGAGCACACCGCCGAAGAGCGCGAGGATCCAGCCTAAGTGAATGTAGCGAATCGCATCGGACGCGCCCATAACTTTCAGCATTGCGACGATGGCAGCGAGGATCAGAGCCGCCTCGAGACCTTCGCGGAGAATGATCAATGCCGAATTCAAAAATGCATAATAACCAGGAAACCCACCGCCGCCGGCCGCCGTCAGTTTCTGCGCCGCCAGATCGAGATTGGCTTCGATTGTCTGAAGTTTCTTCTGGAGATCTGCGAGCGGCACACCCTGCCTGATGGCGTTGCGAAACTCCATGAACTGCGACTCGAGCGTTTTTCCTAATGCTGCATCTTTAGCGAACAAGGCGGGCTCAGCCATCTCGAAGCCGTCGAGGTAGGCTTCGATCGCTTTCTGATACGACTTCTCCTTATCGCCGCCTGCGTAGAGATTCGTAGCCTCGCCGACCAGTGTGCGGGCGATCAACAACGGATCCGAGGTTTTCTTCTCCAAAAGCCCGCGGCGGAAATAAGCGAGGACTTTCTCTCCAGGCGCATCCGGAAAGTGCTTCTTGATCCTGCCCGACAAATCTTCATCGGAAGAGGTCGCCAAAGTCTCGGTGCTGGTGAGATCGCCGGGGATAGCTTTGCCTTTGAGCCAAGCCTCGCCCGCCTCAGCATCCTCGGCCGAAAATCGTAACGCCATGACATAAAATGCGAGCTGCCAGCGCTGCTCATCCGGTAGCGGCGCGAACGATGCCATCGCGGTGTTGTCGACTCCGAAAGTTGTCGTGTTGTAAACCTTGAATGGTGAGAGTCCGGTCATGAAGTCTGGATTCGTGAAATTGGCGGGTGACGGAGTTCGAGGATTCATCGACTCGCGGCCGGGCCCGTCGCCTTTGCCAGTCTCGCCGTGGCACTGGGCACAGTTCTCCAGGTAGAGCGTCTTTGCGATGACGTAGTTGGGCAATAGTTTGGGGTAAGTGGCAATGTTGTAGGTTTTGATCAGCCGGTCTTTGATCTGTTGCGCGAGCTCCGGGACGGCGTCTTCGCCGGACTTGTTTTTGATATGGGCACTAATCACGGTGAGATCTTTCTCGATCACCGCCTTGTCACCTTCGGCGGACTTGAGCTGGCGGAACAGTTCCAGGCTGCGCGCCGAGAACTCGCTCATCTCTTGATACTCGTCATCGTTCACGACTTTTCCATTCTGCACGGCGTTGCGGTAATCGCCGCCGATATAGTCGATCAGCGCCACAATGCGGTTAGCTTCGTCCGCGGCCCACAGTGTCGAAGCCGAAAACACGACCAGCAGGAGTACCAGAGTCATCTGACGGAGGCGCATGAAACCACTATTTTGATGCGGTGCACTCATGTCGGCTCCTCCCGTCTCGAACGAGCGATCTGGCGTGAAAGGAAAACCAGTGGTAACAGCGCAATCGTCACCATGACGAGCGAAGGAACCGCGGCTTCGGCAATGCGCTCGTCCTTGGCGAGATTGTAGGCCTCCACAGCAAGTGTATCGAAATTGAACGGCCGCATGGCGAAAGTCGCCGGCAGCTCTTTCATGACATCGACAAACACGAGCAGGACCGCAGTCGCCAGACTGCCAGAAATGATCGGCACGTGGACGCGCCACAAAGTATGGACGGGAGAATAGCCAAGGCTGCGGGCTGCCTCGTCCATCGAGAGAGTAACGCGCGTCAGTCCGGCTTCCGCAGTATGGAAAGCGACGGCAAGAAACCGCACTACGTAGGCATAGATCAACGCAACCATCGAACCCGTAAGAAGCAGGCCGGCCTTGATCCCTAACTGTTCCTGCACCCAGCCAGCAAGGGTGTTGTCCAGCTTCCCCAACGGCAGCAGAATACCCACTGCGATCACCGCGCCGGGAAGCGCATAGCCGAGCACGGCAAAGCGGTTTGCGATGTGAACCAACGGGTGCTTAACCGTCCGGCCCGCATATGCCAGAAGCAAGGCCACCGCGACTGCAACGAACGCTGCAACTCCCGCTAAAGTGAATGTATTGAGAACAAGCCCGTAGAGGCGTGCGCCGAACTGCGCTTCGGGGTCTCGAAGCGCAAGCCTGATCAGCAACGCCGCAGGCAAAAAAAATCCGAACGTCACGGGCAGAGCGCATGCAATCGAGGCGGCAGCGGCGGCCGGGCCGTACAGTAGCTGCGGCTGCATGGGGATGCGCTTCGCAGCATACCGAGCACCCCCTCGATGGCGTTGCTCCCACGAAAGCATTAGCAGGACGAAAACCAACAAGCATGTGGCCAGCTGCCCCGCCGCTACCGGATCGCCCAATGAAAGCCAGGCGCGATAGATTCCTGCCGTGAAGGTGTTAACGGCGAAGTAAGATACCGTGCCAAAGTCGGCCAGGGCTTCCATCAATGCCAACGCCGTCCCCGCAACGATCCCGGTGCGGGCAAGCGGCAGCGCAACACCCAGGAATCGACCCCAGTCGCCGTAACCAGCTAGCCGAGCCACTTCCATTGTTGTGCGTGATTGTTCCAAAAACGCCGTGCGTGCGAGCAAGTAAACGTACGGATAAAGCGCAAAGGTCAACATCGCCGCGGCACCAGGCAGCGAACGGATCTCCGGAAACCAATATTCACGAACTTTCAACCCGGTGAGTTCGCGAAACACGGATTGCACCGGACCGGCCGCTTGGAGCCAATCGGTATATACGTACGCCATCACGTAGGCCGGCGTCGCAAGCGGCAGCACCAGCGCCCACTCAAGCGCTCGTTGCCCAGGGAACCGGTACGCGCTCACGAGCCACGCTGTGGTCACGCCGAACAACACAACACCGATGGCGACGAGCAAAACCAACTGAAGCGTATTCCAGATATATTCGGGTAAGACAGTCGCTAGCAGATGAGACCACGTGGCCTTGCTCGGCAAAAATAGGTTGGAGACAACCGCCGCGATTGGCGCGAGAACCAGACATGCAACGGTGATCGAAGACCAGCCGAGCCAACCCAGCTTGACGCCCCTAATACCATTAACGAATCGGTAGCAAACGGCTGCAGCGGTCGTCATGTGCGAATCACTGCCGACGACGCCGGCTTACTTCCAGCCCACCTTGTCGGCGATCCGCTGGGCCGCAGCCTGTGATTTGCCGAGATTGGCGAGCGGCAAAGAATCCGTCTTGAACTGGCCCAAAGATTCCAACGCGGCATTGTCCAGCTTCACGCCCTTGACGATTGGCCATTCATTGTTGCCGTTGGCGAACAAAGTTTGGGCGGCATCGCTCGCCAGGTATTCTAAAAACTTAATGCCTGCATTCCGGTTCGGCGCGGTTTGCAGAAGACCGCCCCCGGAGATGTTCAGATGCGTTCCGCGATCGGCCTGGTTCGGCCAGATCAGACCTACCTTCTCGACCAGCGCTCGCTCTTCAGGTTTGTCGGAGCGCATCAGGCGGACATAATAATAGTGGTTTGAGATCGCGATCGAGCATTCACCCACCTCGACCGCCTTGAGTTGATCGGTGTCTCCGCCCCGGGGTGGCCGTGCAAGATTAGCCGTCACCCCACGCGCCCATTCCGTCGCCTTCTCCTCACCGAGATGACTGATCAGGCTCGAAATCAGAGACAAGTTGTATGGATGGCTGCTTGGCCGTACACAGATCTGTCCCTTCCATTTCGCATTTGCCAGGTCTTCGTAGCGAGCTAACTCGGCTGGTTTAATTTTGCTTTTGTCATAAGCAATCACGCGAGCGCGTGCGGAAAATCCAAACCACTTGTTATCGGCGCCACTCGCGTTGGCAGGAATGCGCTTGTCGATGATCGAGGACTTGACCGGGGCGAAGATCCCGGCTTGCTCTGCGCGCCACAAGCGCGCAGCGTCGACCGTCAAAAAGACATCGGCGGGACTATTGGCGCCTTCTGCTTTGATGCGCTCGAAAAGGGCGTCCTCGCCGCCTTCGATACGATTGATCTTGATACCCGTTGCTTTCGTATAGCCTGTATAGAAAGCTTCGTCGGTGGCGTAGTGGCGCGCGGTATATAGGTTCAGCACTTTCTCTTGGGCTCGCGCCTCGCCAATCGATGAAGTCAGCACGCATGTGGCAATCGAAAGAATCGAAGCGAAAATTTTTCTCCTGTTACCTGCGGGCGCATGCATGTTTCCATTCCCCTTTCGAACACCTGAAAATGTGGATTTGATTGCTGGATCGCATTGTTTGCCATATCAAACTATTTATTTTCGAGTATGCGAATGATCGGAGTTTGTCAAACACACGGAGGTTGTGCAAGACACCTGCTTGGTGCCACTATCTTTGTCAGACGGGTAATGTTGAGATAGTTCCGGAAGTGATTATCCAGGCGCTGGGCTAGACCCGGGCTCGGGAAAAACGACGACGTTGAGAAGATGCAGTTCGACTGCTACCTGATGCCCAAGCGGCCAATGCACCGGCTGGCGCTGTTCCAAATGAATCATCGCTCCTGAAGGAAGACGCAATCGATATAGTATCTCGCCGCCAAGGAATTCACGTTCTTCGACGGTGGCAAGCACACCGGCAGTTTTGGAATTAACCGCCTCGTGACGGACCATGAGCTTGGCGGGACCGTCAGCCAGTTCTACAGAACAGGGAAAAACACCAAGCTCGGTATGGATCCTCGACCCTAGCACCTGGCCGGGAATGAAATCCGCCTGGCCGACGAAATTAGCCACGAAAGGTGTAGTCGGCGAGTGGTAAATGTCTTCGGGAGTGCCTACCTGCTGAAGTTCACCGTTGCGAATGACGGCAACGTGATCCGCCATTCCCAGCGCTTCTTCCTGATCATGCGTGACCAGAATTGCCGCCGTTCCCAACTGCCGAAGAATTCTGGCTACCTCCCGGCGCATCTGGGGCCGTAGGTCAGGATCGAGACCATTAAAAGGTTCATCCAGAAGGACCACGCCCGGCCGCGGCGCGAGCGCGCGCGCGAGTGCCACCCGCTGCTGTTGACCGCCGGATAGCTGGTGGGTATAGCGGTCTGCGCAGTTTGTCAATTCCGTTAGTCGAAGGAGTTCTTCGACCCGGCGGCGACGCTCTGTTTTACTCGAGTTGCGCAAACCGAAACGAACGTTTTGTGCGACGGTCAGATGAGGGAAAAGCGCATAATCTTGAAAGACCATGCCGACGCCTCGATCCTCTGGGGAAACCCAAATCGATTTCTCCACGTCGACGACGGTGCGTCCATTGATGACGATCAAGCCTTCGTCAGGTCTCTCGAATCCAGCGATCAACCTGAGCAGTGTGGTCTTTCCTGAACCGGACGGGCCCAGCAGCGCCAAAATTTTGCCTGACGCAACCTGCAAATCACAGCTTTTTACCGCAACCGTCTTTTTGTAACGCTTACCGATTTCTTTAACTTCGATGATGACCATAACTTTTCCCGTCAGTCTTAATAACTGAAACTGTAAAGCGGGTCTAGCTTATTGGGCGATATGGGCCGAGCTGTGCGGAGATCCTATTGATCTTCGGTCATCTGATCATCGCCTTGAACTTCAGTACCGTCTGAAATAGGATATGGCCTGCGTGCAAAATCCACACAGCAGTTCTGGCTGCAACGAAACATGCGGGCGCACGTTCCGGTGTTCTTATCTTTAAAAAATTTTAACAGTGATCATGGAAGCTCATCACGTAACGCATGCGCTTGAAGACTATTTGAAAGCGATTTACCAGCTTTCCGAGGAGGATCGACCGGTGATTGCCGCCAGGCTCGCCACTGAAACCGGCGTATCTCCGTCAACGATTTTTGCCACCCTGCGTCGCTTGGCCAAGGAAGGTTATATAAAGATCGATCGTCGCAAGGAAATTCATCTGACGGAAGCCGGCAAACAGGTCGCGGAAAACATCGTACGCCGACATTTTCTGACGGAGCGATTTCTCACTGACTTGCTGGGTCTGGATTGGGTTAAAGCGCATCAGGAAGCGCACCGTCTAGAGCATGCCATCTCACAGGAAGTAGAGGAACGGCTCGCCAAGCTGCTCAGCCATCCGACGACTTGCCCCCACGGCAACCCCATTCCAGGGGCGAGCTCGACACCCGGACCGAAGACAATGCCGCTCAGCGAAGCGGCTGACGGACAGGACGTTGAGCTCGATTATATTACTGAGGGTGGCGAGCGCGATGTGCGCTTGCTCGGCTATCTCCAAGCGCATGGGTTACGACCCGGCGCGAAAGTTCACATCGTCGATGTCGCGCCCTCGCTCGGCATGATGACTTTGACGGTCAACGGCGACGAGTTTTCGCTTGGGATCGAGGCGGCAAAGAAAATCCGCGTGCACTGATATCGATCGACTCCAGTGCTGCGTTCAATTGTCGAACGGAATAGAAACGGATCGAACCCATAGTGATCGTCGACATCGATGATCACTATGGACTTGTAATGCTCCAGGGGTTGATCATGTGCGAGCGGATGGTTGACTTTCTTCTTCAGCGAGAATTGCTGCTAGAAAATCGATTTGCTCGCTAAGCGGCGCGTCCCGGTCGATCAGGATCAATTCCTGGCCATTGATACGACAACGCCCGCTGCGCGGCTTGTATCCTACTTCACGCAATAGCTTTTCAGTGCGCACCTCGATGTTCATCTGTTTGGCGGCGCCCACCAGTTCCTGCAAACGTAATTGCTGCTTATGTTTTATCTGTGCCATCGCTGAATTCAAACGCTGCAGCATTATCTCCGAAAGTCGCTGATTTGTAAAACGATTGACCCATTTTCGGCTTGCAAAAACCGAGCAGGTTGTTATCGTAGCCCGCGTTGATCGGAGAATGCCGCTCGTAACCCGGAGCCGTTGCGCTGATGCATGCACAGCATGTCGCCATACGGTTCAGGAGGGAAACGTGATCAAGAATATTTTACTTCCGCTCGACGGCTCGGAACACTCGCAGGCAGCCTTCGACTATGGTTTGTGGATGACGGAGAAATTCGACGGAACACTATTCGGTCAACACGTTATCGATACTATCTCGATCGAAGGCACATTTTTTCACGACATTTCCGGATCCATGGGATTCGAACCGTACCTCGATTTCTCCACAAAAATGCGCGAAGCCTTGGAGGAGCGCGGCAAGTTAATACTCGAAGAATTTGCCCAACGTTGCCGGAAGAGCGGCATCAAACATCAAACTGTTTTGGATATGGGCTTAATCGCCAACGAGATCTGCGAACGCTCAAAAATCGCCGATCTGGTCGTCATTGGTCACCGGGGAATTAATGAGGATTTTACCACCGGGCTCTTGGGGACGACGGCGGAGAGCATCACGCGCAAATGCCCGCGCCCGGTTTTCGTTTCGACAAAAAAATTCAAACCCATCGAGAGACCGCTGTTAGCGTATGACGGCAGCCAGCGCGCCTGCGCGGCAATGGAGTCCGCGGCCGAGTTCTGCACGGTATTGAGCCTGCCCCTGAGCGTGTTGACGATCGCCAAGGAAGATCAGCTGGGCGAAGGAATTCTGCATCAAGCGAAATCATATTTAAATTCATATTCGATTGATGTTCATTACGAAAAGGGGCGTGGATATCCGGAACAGAAGATCATCGATCACTTGGTCAATTTCAATCATGATCTTCTATTTATCGGTGCTTACGGCCATCGGCGGATCATCGAAATGGTGCTCGGTAGCACGACCGAGTTCGTACTGAGAAACAGTTCATGCCCCGTGTTTCTAACACGATGACAATGAGTCGGGAAATCTGACCAAGGAAGCTTAATGAAATTCACCGCGGCTGCAGTTCAAATGCTTGCCTCGGATGACAAGACGGCCAATCTGGCGGAAGCGGCACGATGGATTCGCCAATCGGCCGCCGCCGGCGCGAAGCTGGTTGCCTTGCCGGAAGTTTTCATCTGGCGCGGGGACAAACGAAGCGAACGCGCGGCTGCTGAGCCCATACCCGGACCCGCCTCTAAAGCCATGGCCATACTCGCCCGAGAGCTTGGCATCTATCTGCTGGCGGGATCCATATTGGAAGAAATTCCCGGCAGCGCAAAGGCTTTCAATACCAGCCTGTTGTTCGATCCTTCCGGCAAACTCATTGCAACCTACCGGAAGATTCACCTATTCGACGTGGAGTTGGCGAACAAGGTTTCCGCGCGGGAATCCGAAACCCGCGCGGCCGGCGATACGGTGGTGATCGCCGAAACGGAGCTCTGCAGCATGGGCCTGAGCGTTTGCTACGATCTTCGATTTGCCGAGCTCTATCGCCAGCTAGCTCAGCGTCAGGCTGATCTCATCTTCGTTCCGTCCGCATTTACTGCCTACACGGGAAAAGCGCACTGGGAGCCGCTCTTGCGCGCTCGTGCTATCGAGAACCAGGTTTACGTCATCGCGCCGAATCAGTTCGGCAAAAATCCCCGGAGCTTTGAAACCCATGGTCATTCGATGATCGTGGATCCATGGGGTGAGATTATCTCCGTGATCGCCGACGGTCCGGGGTTCATTAGCGCTGAAGTCGATCTGGATTATCTCAGTCAGGTGCGCCGCGAGCTGCCGTGCCTCACGCATCGAAAGCTAAGCTGAAAGTAACTTGATTGCGCGATCGGACCTACGCGCGCACCGTAAAACATTCCCTTCTTATCCCACGCACCCGATTCACCCCACCTGCTTGCTGCGTTCGGCTGCACAGGAAATAAGCTCTCCGCCCGATCTTTAGGCAACGATCATGCTCCCTTCTGTCTCTTTCCCGCTGCGATCCAGGGATTGATCAACGTAATCAACTGGGCGGAAACCCGCGTTCTTCACAGTTCCATGGCATTCAGCTTGCTCTGGGCCGGATGTCAAGGCAAATCCCGCGCTTCGTATCTTCGGGGCTGGGGTTTGTCGGCGCGGCGGACAATAGCCCGGCGATGGGAATGCTTACACGGGTGTCTACTCATCATTCGATATAATTGGACCGAAGTCCCTTTGTGGAGCTAGTTCTTCTTTCAGCTTGTGTCTGCCGGCACTGCATGATGATTGTTCCGGCGCCCTCCACGGAGAGAATCAAGTTCGGATCGTTCGACATTAATCTCAATAGCCCATGGCAGTTTTGTTGCTCGTCCGCGAACCTGACTGAATAACTTATGTCGAATACATGCTGAATATTAAGGAGGGTTTTGATGAAGAAAGGTTTACTGGGACTTATTCTTACCGCAGCCATTGCTGCTCTTGAACTGCCGGCGGCACTGGCGCAAGACAAACCCTTAGGTCCGGGCTGGTTGAGCTTGGATAACAACGTGGGCCTGCTCGATAGAAATATCGCGGAGGGCAAATCCGCTATAGAAGGCGCTTTGGGGATTGGCATCAGCGGATTTCTCGACACCAGTTACCAGTGGAGTTCGAATCATCCGAAGAACCCGAGAAATATTTCTGGCAGATATTTCGATAAAGATTACAACAAACTAGTTTTCAATTACTTCCATGTGGCAGTGGACAAGCCTGAAAAAGATTGGGGCGTTGGTTTTCGCCTCTCCGGCGATTTCGGCCGGGGTGGCGAGCTTCTGCGGGAGGCTACGTTGTGGGGTAAAAGTTTTCATGATGAGCCTTCGGCTGAAGTGCGCGAAGCCTACCTGACAACGACGATCCCGATCGGCGCAGGTATCAGCGTCAAGGGCGGAATTTTCGTCACTACATTGGGCGCTGAAATTCTTCCCAATGCTGGAGCCTACAACGACAATATTTCGAGATCTTTCCTGTTCAACTATGCGATCCCTCTGCGCCATGCCGGGGCGCTCTTTAGTTATCCGATTTTGAAAACCTTATCGGTCAACGCCGGCGTGGTTACAGGCTGGGATAATCCTCGTGACAATAATAGGCAGCCGTCGTTTGTGGGGGGTCTTGGTTTTACCCCTACCGAGCAATTTGCCCTCGCCAGCAACGTTATCTATGGTCCAGAGAAGTTCAGCAATACCGGCGATCAGCGTTTTACCATGAGTCACGTAGCCACCTATAAGCCGTCTGATCCCCTAGCTTTGATTCTTGAGTACACTTATGGTCGAGAAGAGAATGCCTCCTTGGGTGGAACGCGGGATGCAGTGTGGCAAGGAATTGCCGGGATCGCGTCCTACGGCTGGACCGATCGCTTCACGACGGCGCTTCGTGGGGAATTCTTTAATGACCGGGATGGTGCTCGCTTGGGCGGTAATTTTTCTGGAACGCACGCAAACAATAGCATTGCGGAGGCGACGCTGACCGGCTCGTACAAATTTACCAGGATGTTGCTAGGTCGGGTTGAGGTTCGTCAAGACTGGTCTGACGAAGCGTTCTTTAAAAAAGGCGCAACGTCAGCGGATAAAAACCAGACGACCGTTGCGGGCCAGCTAATATACACGTTCTAGGACGATTGCCTCCTCCTAGTTCGGCGGGGAATGGCATCATGCTGTTCCCCGTTTTTTTTGAGCCCCAGTCGTTCAGAATCCGACGACATCCTGGGGCGATCGCCTGCGATATTTCCAGCACTTCCGATATTGGGACTCGCTCATGCGCTCTGTAATCATCTGCTGGTGTTCTCATGGTTGTTCTGTTATCGCTCCATGGTCGCATAGGATTCTCGATTACGGCGCCTCCGGCACCGGATCTGATTGAGGCAAATGCTACACGATTGCAGTCGAGGTCGATTTTAGAAGACGATGTCACGGAATAAAATATTTGTATTTATCATTGGGGCAGTCTTGTTGGCGCCGATGATCTGGTGGTCAGTCCAGAAAATTTTCCAACGAGAAAACCCGAGCTCGGAGGAGCCTCTTAACCGGCTCGCTGCTGAAATCAATCGTGCTGTCCCTGTTATGATCGACAAAGAGACCGAATTGCTGGGTTCTGCCGGTGCAGAGGGAATGCTGATCTATAATTACCGGCTGGTGAGTTATTCCGTTTCCCAGTTGGATGCCGCCAGATTCGCTGCCGGAGCAAAAGAGCGAGTCTCTCAAGGCGCTTGCAGTCGCCCTGAGACCCGTGACGACTTACTGAAACAAGGCGTGACGCTGCGCTATTCGTATTTCGACAAAGACAGACAACACATCGCCACCATCGATGTGTTACCGGCCGACTGCGGCTTTTGATCTGCGGGACGCGATCCGTAGCGCGGTCGGCTGCCCGGCCGCTACAGATCTCACAAATCGCTACTTCATGATCTCTTTTGCCTGCTGTACCAGCGCCGCATCGAGGTCAAAGACCGCTTGAACGTTGCGCTCCAGTTCGGCGCCATCCAACGGGTTGATATCCAGTTTCGCTTTGGTAGCGTCGGCAATGAATTCGGCGTCTTTCATTGTTTCCATAAACGCCCTGACCAGGACTTGCACTCGATCTTTGGGAGTGCCGGGAGGCAGCACATAAGGTCGCGCCGTAGGCCCGACGCTGTGCACCAATGCATTGATTAATTTCTTGGCTTCATCGGTTTTGGCGAAATTAATCGCCAGCGGAATTTTTGGCAGGTCTGGATGAGACTTCGGAATATTCTGTAGAACTATGTTCAGTGCGCCGGAATCAAGCTCTGGCCGCCAGGTTGCTTTGAGCGACTCCCATGCATTGCAGATCCCTTGCACTTCGCCGCTGTTGAAGGCCAGCTTCACAGTCGAAGTCCCGGAATAGCCCGATACAACCTGTATCGGCAAGCCAATCGTTTCCTTGAGTACCTTGGGGATATCGTCTGTCGCCGAGCCCACGCCAACTCCACCAAATTTGATTACGGTTTTCGAGGAAAGCCATTGCTCAATGGTGGTAAAGCCGGTGGACTTGGAAACTGCCAGAACGTAGTTATCCTGCGCTGGAGCGCCGACGTAGCCAAACTTGCGAGCATCGAATTGGATGCCTTCTTTGCCAAGAAGCTGCTGTAAGAATAAGCCCCCGATAAAGTGACCGATAGTCAGACCGTCCGGCTTGGCGATGTTATACATGTGGTTCGCCGATATCAGAAATCCGGCTCCCGGCATGTTCTCCACGATGAATGTCGGATTCCCCGGGATGTGTTTTCCCATATGCCGGGCTATCGTTCTTGAGTACGTATCGTAACCTCCGCCAGCCGCAGCTCCGACGACGATTCGTACGGTCTTGCCCTTATAGAATGAATCCTGTGCATGAGCGGGAGCATACGAAAGCGTTAGCAAACCCATGATCAACAGCACCGGCGATCGGACCATATGACCTCCCACTGATTTTCGAGTTGTCTTTACTGCAAGATCTCTTTCAACTGATTCACCAGACTTGCGTCCATCTTGAACAGCGCGGCGACTATTTTTTCGATTTCCTCACCGGTCAGCGGATCGGTATCGAGCCGCGACTTTTTTGCGTCGGCTAGAAACTCAGGGTCTTTGAGCGTTTCGACGAATGCCTTGCGCAATATCTCCACGCGGTCTTTAGGTGTGCCGGGGCCGAGAGCATAAGGTCTGGTAATCGCGGCGGGATCATGACCACCGTATTTCAAAAGCTGCTTGCTATTGTCGTTCGGCGCATAATCGATGGCATTCGGTACGTTTGGCAGCTCCGGATGCGGTTTAGGGTTGACTTGCAGGACGACGGAGACATTGCCGGAGTCAAGCCCTTGACGCCAGATCGACTTGATCGATTCCCATTGCCAGCAACCGCCGGCGACTTCTCCAGCTTCCGCGGCAAGGCGAACTTCAGCCGTGCCTTTGTAACCGGCGACCAGTTGAATCGGCAGTTTGACCGCGGCGATCAAGAGCTTTGCAGTATTGTAAGTCGTATCACCCGGCGCGACACCGCCAACTTTGACTGGCGTCTTGGCGTTTCTAAGGGCATCGATAGAGGTAATGCCGCTGGCTTTAGTGAATGCGCAGGCGACGTTGTCCTGCGTCGGAATGCCGATATACTCGAATTTGCGTGCATCGAACTCGATACCCGGTTTGCCGATGATCTGATTGATGACTTGATTGCCGTGAAAATTCAGAATCGTTAATCCGTCCGGCTTGGCGACCTTGTAGACGTGGTTAGCGGCTACCAGACTGGCGGCGCCCGTCATATTCTCGACCACAATCGACGGATTGCCCGGTATATGCCTGCCGATATGACGTCCGATCACACGGGAGTAGGTATCGAAACCGCCGCCGGCTGAGAAACCCACGATCAACCTGATCGCTTTGCCTTCATAATAAGGCGCCGCGGCACCGGCCGGAACGGCGAGAAGCAAGCTAACAACAAGAGCTGAAAGACCCTTGCCCATGAACTTGAACATTAAACTCTCCTTTTCGGTGAATTAATCTGCGGCAATTATTATGTTTTGAGCTGCGCTGTCAACGATCGCGCAGCATCTCCGCTCTCAGTTCCGCCTCCCAAGCGCGGCTACCGTCGGCTTGCCACTCGCATTGTAAATCGTGAATCTGGTTGCGATCTGTAAATCTCGCTAGTTCAGCGAGCGCGGTTTGAAGAACGACTTCATTGCGACTGCGATTATGCGGTGGACCGAAGGTGCGGCCTACCGGGTGATCGACAAAAACAGCTCGTGGCGCTGGCACTTTGTTCATTATGTCCAGGGCGGTGCCGATCACCAGGGTTGGAATACCGCTCGCCTCGATAACGTGGGCGATGAGACCGACGGTCTCATGGCAAAACGGTCAATAAGGCACGAGCAACGCGAGATGCACGTCCATCTTTTTTAATTCGGCTGCGATCGCGGGGGCCAACTCGTTTTCGATTTCTTGTGATCGCCGAATCCCGCCCATGAAAGAGAGATGAAACGGAGAAACGGCGCCGATCACAGCGCGCTGGGCCAGAGAGGCAAGAGCGGTGCGTGGAAATACGATCTCGGGATCTTGTTTGGGTACCCGGCCGATTCCGGAGTGGTGGTCGATAATAATCGCGCCGGCGGCCGAATCGGCGGGGATGCGTCGATAACTGAGATCTTCGCGCGGCACAAAAGGTTTCTGATTTTCCAGCCGCAGTGCTGCACTGGATAAAAGCGCAACCGTTGATTCCTTGAGTGGCTTTGCTACAGGCGACCAAGCGTGCCGGGATGGTAAGACGAGAACTCGCGGCGGCTTAGGTGCGCCGGCTTGAGCCATGATGGAAAGGTAATCGAGCGACACAGTTTACCTCCGTTCGAAGGATACTTCACTCCGAGATGATCTTTAACTCATTGGACGGACACAAAAAAATTACGCGGGAAGCAAAACCTAAGGGAACGTTATGATCACCGCGCCGCATCGGTCTTATACGCGGCGACCTTTCGGTTGAAACCAATCCCCCTTGCGCAAATCGAGCCCCGTGTGTCCTTGAGGTATCACGACACTGCAGCGACATTCAAATCTGAGACAACGGAAGTTTGCATGTGTCACATATTGAACAATCTAAAGAACCCCACTGCTGGCGAACTATGGCCTTGCTCTTGCGTTGCAGTTGACACATAGGAGGGAACAACAATGGATGCACTCGAACTCTTGAAACAGGACCACGCCAAAGTCAAGGAACTGCTGGAGAAGGCGGAGAGCGCCGAACAGGGCAAAGAACGAAGTGCCATTTTCGAAAAGATCAAAACTGAGTTAGAAACTCATGCGCGGATCGAAGAAAACGTTTTTTATCCCGCGGTGCAGAAGAACGAAGAGCTGAAAGACATGGTTCTGGAATCAATTGAGGAGCATAAACAAGTTAAGACCTTGCTGCGAGAGATCGATAGCCTTTCGATAGACAGTGAGAAATTTGAGCCGAAGCTCAAGGTGCTCAAGGAAAACGTCGAGCATCATGCGGAGGAAGAGGAGGAAGGAAAGATGTTTCCGAAAGTCCGCAAGCTCTTCAGCGCAAACGAGCTACAGGAACTCGGAGCGGAACTGGAAACAGCAAAAGGAAAACGGGAGCGCAAGGCAAGCTAAAGCAAGCGGCATGCAGTGATTACAGTAGATGAGGCAAGCATAATGGAAACCTATGATGTAACAAGCCAGACAAATGGGTCCCAAGCCGTGATCGATAGTGAGGATCGGTTCACGAAGAGTATCGAGTCTTATACCGCGGCTATACCCTCGTCGGCCTATCTCGGCGTGGCCGTCGGAGCCATGGCACTTTCCTTGTTCTGCCAGATTACCGGTCGCGGCAAGTGGGGCAATTTCATCGCGCAGTGGGTGCCCACCTGGTTGATCATCGGAGTTTATAACAAAATGGTTAAACTTGGGGGCCACGACCAGTTTGATCGCGGGATCATGGCTGAACCAATGGGCGATT
This sequence comes from Binatia bacterium, assembly GCA_036378835.1. Lineage (GTDB taxonomy): Bacteria > Desulfobacterota > Binatia > UBA9968 > UBA9968 > WHTF01. Next base: position 22,080 of record DASUVS010000350.1, read on the forward strand.
ACACTTGCGAGTTCTGTGATAGCAAATTTAGTTTACGCTCAGATCTCGAAAATCATCGAAAGCATTGCAGTGTGCGCACTCCGGTCAGTTAATTCTTGGTAGGTGAAATCTGCAAAAATCCATTTTACGCTCCTCTATGCAGGGGTGCGTGTTCGATTGATAAGCCCAATACTCCGAGGGCGCTTCCTTTGTCAGTTCAGATCGTCTGTCTCGAGAAGACTCCGGCTGCTCACTCACGCGTCACATCAGCTTTAGCAATTAGCCAGCGACCATTCCGCTTGATGCCTTGAAATTCATAGCTGCCCGCGGAGCTCGCATTAAACCCCAGCACCTTAATGCCGTCCAACTGATAGCTGCCTTTAACCACCGCATTATCGCCATCGGTCGAAACTCCCTCGATATCATTCGTAAGTGTTGTCTCTTTCAGCATGCCGCTTTGGTGTTTGGCGATGGTGTTCTTGATTTCTTCACGCGATTTAATTTCCGAGCCGGTAGGGAGACGCAAAACACCGTCAGGCAAAAACAGTTGAGCTATTTTATTGGCATCCCCCTGATTCCATGCCTGTACCAGTTGTTCAACGGTAGATTCAAGACCAGCGTCGGTGTTGGCGTCAGATTTCGGTGCTTGCGGAGCTACATCTTTCGCTTGCTCCGTGACTTCGAGCGGTTTATCCAATGATCTATCGGACTGCACGGCTTCTTTCTTTGCGGGACGTTCGCCGATTTGCTGTGTAACAACGATGGCGAAAACCAGTAAGACAGCGGCCGATAACGCAAGCGCTGCCCACGATTTGTGAGAAATTTGTGCGGCTGAAGTCATCCCAGTTTCCTGCACGCAAATGCAGTGCCCGATTTTCTTAGAAGGAATTGGATCTCGGTGCGTTATGTTGCAGTAGATGAATTCGACGCTCTCGGTTCGCCAGCAGCTTGTCGAACTAAATCCCTCTATGATCAGCGCTATTTCTCACTGTAGTATCGCCGGAGAGGCTGATAGTTTAGTCTCATGGAAATCCAGTTATTGAAGCTTAGTGTGGACGACGCCGATCTAAATGAAATGGCACCTCAAGTCTTCGTCTGGCCCGACGCTATCCGCGACATCCATTTCGCGGTGAGGCCGGAAGGCGTTAGGGTTACGGGCGTTTATCAACAATTCGTCGGGATTCCATTTCAGATGTTGTGGCAAATATCAGTTTCCCACGGCATGCTCGTCGCCCGTATCGAACGTGTGACAGCCGGGTTTTTTAACGTCGGGTTTATCAAAAACTATCTTCTGAAATTTATTGCCGCTGCGACAAATTCAGTGATTCGTGACGGGATGCTCCTATTTGATATTGATGCCTTCATTGCGGATAAGGGCTGGCCGGTGCGACTCAACTTTATTTCAGTTCGCTCTACTCTCGGTAGTTTGGTTTTAGAGAGCCGAGCACGTGGTGAGATCGACGAACCTGCAAGCCAATGACGCTCCGGTGACCTATGGTGTCGCACTCCGGCGATACGGCAGCGAATGTAACGAACTTGTCTGTAACGGCTACTTTTCGCACTACTATCGCCACCACCGGAGTGATTTACAAAAGTGGATATGATAAGCAATCTCCACTATGGTGGATGTGGCGGCGAACTATCGAGCCATCGTTGAACGGGTCAGGCAGGCAGCGGTTTCGGCCGGACGAAATCCGCGTGAGATTAAAATACTTGCAGCCGCGAAAGCACAAGACATTAAATCAATCGAAGCTGCGATTATGTCCGGTGTGCCGCTCATCGGTGAAAATTACGTTCAGGAGGCAAGCCTCAAAAGGAAAAGTCTTCCCACCAGTGTTGAATGGCACATGATCGGCCACTTGCAGCGCAACAAGGCAAAAGCGGCAGTGGAAATCTTCGATGTCATCGAGTCTCTCGATAATGCCGAATTAGCGCAAGAGCTGGATAAGGAAGGCCGAAAACGAAATATTCAAGTGCGGGCGCTCATCGAGATCAATATCGGCGGTGAAGAAACGAAGTCCGGGGTTGCCAAGACCAAAGTCGCGGAGCTTCTACGCCTAATGGGCCAGCTCAGTCATCTCAGCATCCAAGGGCTCATGACTGTTCCACCTTTTCGCGAGAACTCTGAGGAGACTCGACCTTACTTTCGTGAGCTGCGCCAGTTGCGCGATGAACTCGACAGCTTGCAGTTGCCGAACGTCGATCTTAGGGAGCTATCGATGGGTATGACGCATGATTATCTAATTGCTGTTGAAGAAGGCGCCACTATTGTGCGAATTGGCACAGCCCTATTTGGTCCGAGACGAACCTAGCCGGAAAATGTTTATTCTTGCTAATTTTATCATTGCCACGGCTCAGGTGTTGGACTTCTTGCTCTGGGCTTACCAATGGATTTTGATTGCGCGAGTGGTGATATCCTGGATTGACGCGGATCCGTATAATCCCATAGTACGATTCATTTATAATTTGACAGAGCCGGTGCTCGAGAAGGTTCGTGAGAGGCTACCTCTAATTGCCGGCGGATTCGATCTTTCGCCCTTGGTTGTTTGGCTCGCCATCTGGTTTATCAAGCGATTTCTGGTTCAATCACTTTATGACCTTGCTTATTCATTGAGGTAATCGCCGGGTTGCGATCATCAAGGTCTCTTCACGACCAATCTTGGCGGGGACGGGCAGCTCCTACCGTGGCGCTGCCTAACAATGATTGAGTGACAGGCAAACCGAAGACAAAGAAAAATAGTTCGGCCCGGGTATTTAGTTAAGGAGATTGCACTCATGAAAATTTTCTTAGAAGGCCGTTGGATTGATAAGGCCAACAAGATCGAAGTCAAGAACCCTTTCGATAATTCCGTCATCGACACGGTTCCCAAAGCGGATGGGAGCGATGTCGAAAAGGCGCTGGCTTACGCCGAACGTGGAGCCAAGGTGATGGCCCGGCTTACCAGCTATGAGCGCTGGAAAATCTTACGCACCACGGCAGATCTGATGGCCGCACGCAACGAAGAGCTCGGGCAGACCATCTCTAAAGAAGAAGGAAAAATCATTGCGGAGGGTCGAGGAGAAGCAAGCCGAGCGGTGGAAACCATGATGGGCTCGGCTGAGGAAGCCAAACGCCTGCACGGGGAAACCGTGCCGCTGGATGCGGATCCTACCGGGGACAAGAAGTTAGGATTTACATTGCGCGTGCCCTGTGGTGTCGTTGCAGCTATCGCGCCGTTTAATTTTCCGTTGAATCTCGTCTGTCACAAAGTGGGTCCGGCGCTCGCAGCGGGAAATTCGGTGATCGTTAAACCCGCTTCGGATACGCCGCTCTCGGCGTTGAAGCTCACGGAAATGCTTCTCGAAGCCGGCCTCCCGCCGGAAGGAATTCAATGCATTACAGGTTCGGGCGGTGAAATCGGTGACACTCTGGTAAAGGACCGCCGCGTGCGAAAAATCACATTCACCGGCAGCCGCGAAATTGGCGATCGAATTTGCCGCATGGCCGGAATCAAAAAAGTCACTATGGAGCTTGGCTCCAACAGCCCGCTGATTATCATGCCTGATGCCGATTTAAACAGGGTGGCGGCGGCGGTAGCGACGACAGGGTATGGCAATGCCGGGCAAACCTGCATTTCGACTCAAAGAGTACTTACAGCCAAGAAGGTTTATGGTGATTTCCTCGATGCTTTGAAACCCAAAGTCGAAGCTCTCAGCACCGGCAGCCAACTCGATGAAAAATCAAAAGTCGGGCCGATGGTAAAGGAGAGCGAGGCGGTCCGCGTTGAAGACTGGATCAATGAAGCGGTCGCCGGCGGAGCACGATTAGCGGTCGGTGGCGGCCGGCGCGGTGCAATCTACACGCCGGCAGTGGTGGCAGATGTTACTCCGGATATGCGTATCTCGCGCGATGAACTGTTCGGCCCGGCTGTGGCCGTGACTTCGTTCGAAAACATCGAAGAAGCCATTGCGCTTGCCAATGATAGCATTTACGGCCTGGCAGCGGGCATCTTTACCGAGAATGTGGAATGGGCCATCAAATTTGCTCGTGAAGTCGAAGCCGGCAATCTGCACGTCAACTGGGGACCGCAATGGCGCGTGGATCTGATGCCATACGGCGGGCTTAAGGATTCAGGCTTTGGCAAAGAAGGGCCGAAATACGCGGTCGAGGAGATGACCGAGCTCAAGATGGTCGTATTTCACCTGAATAGTTGATCATCTGGGACAACCTTTCAGAGCGGACGAACATCAAATTTGGACAACTCGCAAGCGTTGGAACCAATGATGAGAAGCGACGGGCGAAAACCAAAACAACTGCGGCTCATAAAAATAGCGCCGAACTATCTAAAGACTGCCGATGGTTCGGTACTGATCGAGATGGGCGATACGAAAGTAATTTGCACTGCGAAGCTGGAAGACCGCGTGCCGCCTTTCTTGCGCAATAGCGGCAAGGGTTGGATCACCGCGGAATACGGCATGTTGCCGGGCTCATCGCAGGCGCGTATCGGCCGCGAATCCTCCCGCGGCAAAGTTGGTGGCAGAACCCACGAGATCCAACGGTTGATTGGCCGAAGTTTGCGGGCGATCACGGATTTGACCCATCTAGGTGAGCGCACGGTTTGGATCGATTGCGATGTGATCCAGGCGGATGGCGGCACCCGCACCGCTTCGATTACCGGCGCTTATGTTTCTCTGTGCCAAGCGATTCGCAGTTGGCAGAAGCGTGGCATCATCGCGCAGGAGCTGATCAAAGATTCCGTCGCCGCGGTGAGTATCGGAATTATCAATGGCAAGATAATGTTGGATCTATGTTACGAGGAAGACAGCAAAGCGGATGTCGATATGAATTTCGTTATGACTGGATCCGGTAGATTCGTCGAAATTCAAGGGACTGCGGAGAGCGCCCCCTTCACCAAAAAACAAATGGACAAGATGTCGGAAATCGCTGAACAGGGAATCAGAGAATTGCTTAAGGCCCAGAAACAAGCTCTCGCGTTCACGTCCTGAATCCTTTATTTCGATGATCGATCTGCTTGTCGCGACCACCAACAGCGGAAAATTAGCGGAGATCAAATCGTTTCTAAAATATCTGCCGGTTCATATTATTTCATTAAGCGACCTACAAGATCCGCCGGTGGTTGCTGAAGATGGCCAGTCGTTCGAAGAGAATGCTCTCAAAAAGGCGCGAACGCTTGCCGAATGGTCTGGCTACCGCACATTGGCCGATGATTCAGGGTTGGAAGTGGATGCTCTCGACGGTAGGCCTGGGATTCTTTCGGCGCGATTTAGCGGCATTGAGGGTGATGATGCTGCGAATAATAGCAAGCTCCTCGAAGAGATGAGGGACGTGCCGGAGGAAAAGCGAACCGCGCGGTTCGTTTGCGTGTTGGCGTTGTGCGCCCCGACATCGGAAGGCGGCACGCAGTGCACCTCGCGGGGTAGTTGCGAAGGGTTAATCGGGTTTGCCGCGAAAGGCAAGAATGGCTTCGGTTATGATCCGTTATTTTTCTTCCTTCCATTAAACAAAACATTCGGCGAAATCGATCAGCAGACCAAGACAACCGTCAGTCATCGCGGCAAGGCGCTCAAAGAACTCGTAAAGGTTCTGCCGGCATGGCTCGATGTCGTTAAAAAACCTTGATTTAGTTCTTTAGCCGTGTAGTATTGATTCTGTTCGCTTGACGGGGCGTAGCGCAGCCTGGTAGCGCACCTGCCTTGGGCGCAGGGGGTCGGAAGTTCAAATCTTCTCGCCCCGACCATCAAGACTGCTGAGTAATGAGTGTTGAGTTCAGGGTAGCTCACCGCTTATTACTCGCTGTTGTTTTTGGCGCCAGTAGCTCAGTTGGATAGAGCAACGGCCTTCTAAGCCGTAGGTCAGGGGTTCGAATCCCTTCTGGCGCGCCAGTATGGGATCATATGGTGAGTGTAGCTCAACGGTTAGAGCACTGGACTGTGGCTCCAGGGGTTGAGGGTTCAAATCCCTTCACTCACCCCATTATTCTCATCCGTAAAAGGATCGGAGCCGGCAAGTCGTTTCGACATTATAGATAGTTTGGGCCGCTAGCTCAGTTGGTAGAGCAGCTGACTCTTAATCAGCGGGTCCGGAGTTCGAGTCTCCGGCGGCCCACCAAACTTCTTCTAACCTTTCCGACATCGGAAGTCAGGCGTCCTGAAGAGTAGCCATCTGACTCATTCAAACTCGCTGCGCCAGGAGTTAATTCTCTCTCCTTCTTGTGTTTATCCAGCTTGCCGTGCTGCATATCTCGCGACATTACTAAGCGCCAAAAATCAATTGTTAAGGGTTGTCCGTAGTGAGATAATGAATATCATTTCGGTTTGGCATACGCGAAAGTCCTAGGCCGCAAACAGGGGAAGGAATGTTATGGAACTGACGGCAACGACGTATTCCATGACTTTGGAGGTCTACTTGCAATCCGCGGTTCTGCGTGGCGTGCTAGTTACGAATCAGGATCGTTTAAGTAATTACCTGATACTTCGCGAAGGAGATGAAGTTCTATCAATCACGGATGCCACTCTTGACGATTTGCAGGGGAAAGCGATGGCGACGAGCTCTGCCGAATATTTGATTTATATGCAGGAAGTATTTTTAATCGGTGACTTGAGCCCGCAAGTCAGCTCAGATCGGGCCGGCTACGAACATCTTTACGTCAAAAAGGAATCGAACAAAGCCTTGATTAGTGTGGGACCGTACTGGTTGAGAGGTGACATTCATGTCATACCGGGCGCTCCGCTGCATGAGCTGCTCTTAGGCAAGACGCGTTTCTTCCCGGTTACGGATGCCATGATTATCGGCAGGCCCGATGTCGCGCCCCGAACGTACTTAGTGAATCGCACAAAGATTGGTTGCATGACGGCGGTGGGTGACGGTCTGGTTGAACTTTAATGCTGGAGGCAAGCGAACCCTGCATGACTAGGCGATTTCCAACCGAGATCAATCACATCAAAGCAGAGGGCGTTGTCAGGATTCTGTGGGATGATGACCACGCGGGAATCTATCCAGAAGCGTACCTGCGCGGATATTGTCCTTGCGCCGTCTGCCAGGGGCACGGCGCCAGCCGGAAGTTTGTCTCCGTCCCGGATGCTAAGTTGATTGACATTCGGCCGATAGGGAACTACGCGATAGAGTTTCACTGGCACGATGGTCACAGTACCGGCATCTACACGTATGATTATCTTCGGTCTCTCTGTCCGTGTTCGGAGTGCGCCTCTTCCGTCGATCCCAGTCAATAAGCAATGCTCCGTTGTTTGGCTCCGGCTAATCGTCTTCAAAACCCCTGCTGCAGTAAACGAACCGGATCTCCCCGCCCGCCGCCGATCCGTCCTAGAATAAAGCCCACAAGCAGTTCAACGGCAACCAAATCGTGCTTGTCGCGCGCGCAACGCTTGACCTAAATAGACATTGCCAATACTTGACTTAGTGGAACGCCTTTCCTACTCTGTTTTGCTGGTCCAGAGAGAGGAAGCTGCTTGATCGGTAATTTGTTTTCTACAGGCGAGAGTGGCGGAACTGGCAGACGCACTAGACTTAGGATCTAGCGGTAACACCATGGGGGTTCGAGTCCCCCCTCTCGCACCAGATTTTGTCGTGAGATAAGGAAGGGAATTTGTGGTGATCATGTCCATACCAACCGTAATAGAAAGCTGCGGATCATCGCTTTAGAGCTATGAAGATAGATATCGCTGAGCTAAGCCCCGTACAACGTAAGGTGCAGATCGAGCTGCCGGCAGAAGAAGTTGCCGGTGAATTCTCTCGCGCCTACCAGGACCTTGGCAGACGTGTTCGCATCAAAGGATTTCGCGCGGGAAAGGCTCCACGAAATGTTCTGCAGGGAATCTATGGAGAAGAAGTAAGAGAGCAAGTCCGTTCACAGCTCGTCGAACATTCCCTCGGAGAAGTAATCAAGGATCGAGGCTTGCAATTGATTTCCCGCCCGGAGATCGAGGCAGCCGAACTGCAAGAAAACGGAGAGTTTTCGTTCTCAGCTGTTTTCGAAGTCAAGCCTGAAATTGATGTTGAGAACTACCTTGGCATCGAGCTCGATAAGGTTCGAGTGAGTGTGACAGGCGATCAGGTTGGTGAAGCACTAAAACGGTTGCAGCAGAGCCACGCTCGCTTGGAGCCGGTTACCGATCGCAACATCGCTCAGCGGGGGGATTTCATCACAGTAGATTTTGCCGGATCTGCGGATGGCAAGCCTTTTTCCGGCGGCAAAGGCGAAAACTACGTCATCGAAATTGGGGCCGGACAGGCATTACCGCAATTTGATGATGCTTTGCAAGGAGCCAAGCTGGGCGAGGAAAAGCAAATCAACGTCACTTATCCGGAAGACTATCCCAATCGCGGACTTGCCGGTAAAACTGCCGAGTTCTCAGTCACCGTCCGTGAGATCAAGCAGAAAGTTCTGCCGACGATTGATGACGATTTCGCCAAGGATCATGGTGAATGCTCCTCGTTAGAGGAATTGAAGGGTGTTATCCGTCAACGGCTCGAAGCGGAGCTCACGCAATATCAACGAGAAGAACTCAAAGAGCAACTTCTAAGTCATCTGATTGAGAGCAATCCGTTTGAGCCGCCAACCTCGATGGTCCAGCGTCAGACTCGATATCTTTTAGAACGAAACCCAACATCGAATGCGAACTCGCCAGAAGCGGAAACAGCTCCAACCACGGAAGAAAATAGAAAGGCTCTCGAGGCTCGTGCCGTTCGCCAGGTGCAAGCGACATTGTTGGTAGAGAAGATTTCACAGTTAGAGAAAATAGATGTCGAAGATCGTGACGTTCAAGAGAGAATTGATAAGCTCGTCAGGGCTGCCGGCGAACGGGGCAAGGCTCTGCGCGATTTCTATTCCAGAGCCGAGGCGCGCGCCGATCTACGAACGCAAATAGCATTTGAACGCACGCTGGATTTCTTGCTGCAACGAGCGGCAATTAAAGAGATAGATCCTCCTTTAAATAAGGTTGATGACGAAAATAAAAAAAGTTAGAATGCTCTCGTAGTTAAGGAGTTTGCTAAAGATGAATTTTATTCCGATGGTCGTCGAGCAAACCGGCCGCGGGGAGAGAGCGTATGATATTTATTCCCGCCTGCTTAAAGATCGCATAGTGTTTTTAGGGTCCGTTGTGACCGACGATGTTGCTAATCTGATTACCGCTCAGTTCCTGTTTCTTGAATCGGAAGATCCTGAACGCGATATTTTCTTTTATATCAATTCACCGGGCGGTTCCGTCACTGCAGGTTTAGCGATCTATGATACGATGCAGTATGTGCGACCACAGATCTCTACCGTTTGTGTAGGGCAGGCTGCTAGTATGGGCGCCGTGCTCCTTGCCGCTGGCAGTAAGACCAAACGCTATGCGCTGCCGCATGCACGTATTATGATTCACCAGCCGCTTGGCGGGTTTCAAGGTCAAGCGGCCGATATCGATATTCAGGCGCGTGAGATTCTTAGAATGCGTGAAGAGTTGAATAACATCCTCATGAAGCACACCGGGCAAAGTTTGAAGAAGATTGAGAAGGACACCGACCGGGACATGTTTATGTCAGGTAAACAGGCGCAGGAATATGGTCTGGTTGACGAGGTGATCGCGGCTCGACCTGAAGGCCTTTTGAAAAAGTGATTCAAACGAAGCGGGGGTTCTATGCCAAAGCATGGGGATGATCGATCCGGGAATCTCGTTTGCTCTTTCTGCGGAAAGAGTCAAGACGAGGTTCGTAAGTTGATTGCGGGACCAACCGTGTATATCTGTGACGAATGCATCGATCTATGCAACGACATCATTGCCGAGGAGTGCGATCACGACGAAACTCTTACGGCTTCGTCCAATGTTCCAAAGCCGGCTGAAATCAAGAGAGTTCTAGATCAGTATGTTATTGGCCAGGAACGAGCTAAAAGAATCCTCGCCGTTGCCGTTCATAACCATTACAAACGTATTGACAGTCAGATGGTGACCGGCGATGTTGAATTGCAGAAAAGTAATATTCTACTCCTGGGGCCGACGGGGTCTGGAAAGACACTCCTGGCACAGACTCTTGCACGGTTTCTGCAGGTGCCTTTCACCATAGCGGATGCAACCAGTCTCACTGAGGCGGGATACGTTGGCGAAGATGTAGAAAATATCATTCTGAACCTTCTGCAAGCTGCGGATTACGACGTTGAAAAGGCTCAGCGGGGTATTGTGTACATTGATGAGATCGATAAGATTTCTCGAAAATCGGACAATCCATCGATTACCCGCGATGTCTCCGGGGAGGGCGTGCAACAGGCTTTGCTGAAGATTATTGAAGGAACCATGGCGAGCGTTCCGCCAAAAGGTGGCCGAAAGCACCCTCAGCAGGAGTTCTTGCAGGTAGATACGACGAATATCCTATTTATCTGTGGTGGTGCTTTTGTCGGTCTTGAAGATATTATCCGCAAGCGAACCGGAAAGAAACGCATGGGCTTCGGTGGACATCTCGACGAGCAAGATGGCAAACGCCCCACCGAGCTTCTGCACGAAACGAGACCCGAGGATCTGCTCAAGTTCGGATTGATTCCAGAATTTATCGGGCGATTGCCTGTGATCGCTACCTTGGACGAACTGGACGAATTCGCGTTAGTTCGTATACTAAAGGAACCAAAGAACGCTCTGACAAAACAGTATTCCAAGCTTTTCGAGATGGAAAGCGTGCATCTGAAGTTCACTGAAGAGGCGCTTCGGTCGATTGCGCGTGACGCGATGAAACGAAAATCCGGCGCGCGCGGGCTCAGAGCCATCATGGAAAATATCATGCTAGATATCATGTATGACATGCCCTCGCAGCCCAACATCAAGGAGGTCGTGATTTCCGAGGAAGTGGTCAACAAAAACGAACCTCCTATTGTTGTGTACACCAAAGCAGCGGAGAGCGCTTAGGAAGGGAAACCGTATGTTGTTTCGCAGTGACAAAAAAGATGAGAAGGAAAAAGAGTCGGGTGGCTCCACCCGTGTCCCGTTGTTGCCTTTGAGGGACATTATCGTCTTCCCGCATATGGTCGTGCCGCTGTTCGTCGGCCGTCAACGTTCTATTCGAGCACTGGAAGAGGCTACCCAAAAGCAGGGACCGGTCTTCTTGTCGTCACAGAAGGATGCCAAGACCAACGAGCCGGCCGAGGATGATATCTATAAAATCGGTACGTTGGGCACCGTGGTTCAGATGCTGAAACTCCCAGACGGGACGGTCAAAGTTTTGATCGAAGGAAAAAGGCGCGCTCAAATCGCTCGCTTTGTAAACAATCCCGAATTCTTTTTGGTAGACGTGGACGAAGCTCCGGAAGTCAATGAACGCAATACCGAAGTAGAAGCTTTAACCCGCGAGGTTCATACAACATTTGAGAATTACGTTAAGCTGAAGAAAAAAATTCCTCCCGAAATGGTCATGTCGGTGTCTTCCATCGATGATCCGGGACGGCTAGCTGACACAATCGTCGCTCACTTGGGAATCAAGTTAGAAGACCGGCAAAATTTGCTTGAAACCTTCAATGCGGCCGAACGACTGGAGAAGGTTTTAGGCCATATGCGCGCGGAGATCGAAATACTAGAGGTCGAGCGCCGTATTCGTTCGCGTGTCAAGAAACAGATGGAGCGTTCGCAGAAGGAATACTACCTCAACGAGCAAATGCGCGCGATACAAAAAGAACTTGGTGAAAAGGACGAGTTCAAAAACGAAATCCAAGAAATCGAAGAGAAGATCAAGCAAAAGAAGCTGTCGTCGGAAGCTCGAGAGAAGATCGACAAAGAGCTTAAAAAGCTAAAGATGATGTCGCCGATGTCCGCCGAAGCGACAGTTGTCAGAAACTACATCGATTGGATCTTGAGCCTACCGTGGAATGAATTTACTGATGATAAGCTTGACATCACTGAAGCCGAACGGGTTTTGGAAGAAGATCATTATGGGCTCGAGAAGGTAAAAGAGAGAATTCTAGAATATCTGGCGGTGCAGAGTCTTGTGGGTAAGATCAAGGGTCCCATTTTGTGTCTCGTTGGGCCTCCCGGTGTCGGAAAAACTTCTTTGGGTCGATCGATCGCACGCGCAACCGGGAGAAAATTCGTTAGAGTATCTCTCGGTGGCGTGCGGGACGAGGCCGAAATTCGCGGGCATCGCCGCACATACATTGGCGCCTTGCCCGGAAAAATCGTCCAGTCGATGAAAAAGGCGGGGTCGAGCAATCCTGTGTTTCTGATGGATGAGATCGACAAGATGTCAACTGATTTTCGAGGCGATCCTTCATCCGCATTGCTCGAGGTCTTAGATCCCGAACAGAATACGGCATTTAACGATCACTACCTCGACTTGGATTATGACTTGTCCAAAGTCATGTTTATTACCACTGCAAATACACTTGATCGTATTCCCCGGCCACTACAGGACCGTATGGAGATTATTCGAATCGCCGGTTATACCGAACTCGAGAAGCTCAGTATCGCGAAGCGATATCTTTTGGAGAAGCAGAAGGAAGCCAATGGACTCACTCCCGAAAACGTCACATTTACCGATAATGCTTTGTTGGGAGTGATTCGGCACTACACCAAAGAAGCCGGGGTAAGAAGCCTCGAACGAGAGATCGCAGCGATCTGCCGAAAGGTTGCCGTTGAGGTGGTCAAGAAAGATCGTAACACCCATATGCAGGTGGGAACCAAGAGCCTCCATAAATATTTGGGGCCCGTAAAATACCGCTACGGCAAGGCTGAAGACGAGCAGAAGATTGGCGTAACAACTGGCTTGGCATGGACCGAACTTGGCGGTGAATTGCTGGCAACTGAAGTGACCGTTATGCCGGGTAAAGGACAGCTGATCATTACCGGAAAATTGGGCGATGTCATGCAAGAATCCGCGCAAGCCGCCATGAGTTATGTTCGGTCGCGAGCAGCGGAGCTTGGCTTGGACAAAGACTTCTATCAAAAGATCGATGTTCACATCCACGTTCCGGAAGGAGCTATCCCCAAAGATGGGCCTTCTGCCGGAATAACGATGGCGACATCGCTGGTATCGGCATTAACGACGGTGGCAGTGCGCAATGATCTCGCCATGACCGGTGAAATTACTCTGCGTGGCACCGTCCTTCCGATTGGCGGGCTCAAGGAAAAGGTATTGGCTGCGCATCGCGCGGGGATTAAGAAAGTGTTAATACCTGCCGAGAATGAGAAAGACATAGAGGAAATTCCCGCCGCGGTGTTAAAGACTGTGGAAATTGAATTGGTCGCGCACATGGATGACGTGCTGAAGAAGGCATTAGTCATTGACAATCCAGAAAATCTGTTCAAACGCCCATCGTTATCTATTGATGCGAAAGAGGGCCCAACTCCGTTCGGGGAAAAGATCGACGATAACGCTCCCGCTGAGATCCTTCCTCAATAACTATTCGGACACTTCGGCCAGCCCGTCGTGATTTGACACGCGGCTGGCCGACTGTTATAAACCCGCAACGTTTTGACTAGACAGATTATTGAATGGAAGAGTAATGACCAAGGCAGACTTAATTGATTCATTAGCAAGACGCGCTGAAATGCCCCGCCAAAAAGCAGAAGAAATTGTCAATGGATTTCTTGATGATATTGTTGCAGCTTTGAAGAATGGGGATAAAATCAATGTTTCTGGGTTCGGAACTTTTTCGATCTCGGAGCGTAAAGGCCGGACCGGGAGAAACCCGAAGACCGGGGAAGCAATTGAAATTGCTCCTTCTAGAGTCGCTAAGTTCAAGGCTGGTAAGCTCCTAAAAGAGGCCCTCAGCTAAAACACCCTGTCGCGCATTTAAATCCAAGCTGGTGGATACACCAGAGATAGTACGCAAGAGGGGCGGTTAGCTCAGCGGGAGAGCATCGGCCTTACAAGCCGGGGGCCACAGGTTCAAATCCTGTACCGCCCACCAGTCGTCGTTAATCACATCGGGGTCGTAGTTCAGTTGGTTAGAACGCCGGCCTGTCACGCCGGAGGTCGCGAGTTCGAGTCTCGTCGGCCCCGCCATTTTGTGTGAAGTGGCATAGAATATTTGTTGGGGATAGCGAGTATGAATACCGAAGAAGCGCTTGCACAACGAGAGTGGTACATCGTAGATGCGGATGGCAAAATCTTGGGCCGCATGGCCAGCGAGATTGCGAAAATTCTACGTGGTAAGAACAAGGTGGTTTTCACTCCCAATCAGGACACGGGCGACTTTGTCATTGTTATCAATGCCAAGGGTGTGAGACTTTCAGGACACAAACTGGATGACAAGATGTATTATCGTCATAGCAACTATCCTGGAGGAATTCGTTCACGTAGCGCCGCGAATCTTCTCGATGAGAAACCGGAAGAGCTGATTCACTTGGCGGTTAAAGGAATGTTGCCTAAGAACCGGTTAGGGAGAAAATTAGCCGCGAAGCTCAAAGTATATGCCGGCGCCGAACATCCTCACCAGGCACAAAAACCAAAACCACTGACGATCGGGGCGTAGGAGGCTCTCAAATGGCCGAAAAAGTAATCACCGCAACGGGGAGAAGAAAAACTTCTGTAGCTCGCGTGTTTTTACGGCAAGGAAAGGGCGCCATCGCTATCAATGATCGAACTCTCAACGAGTATTTTGGTCGCGAGACTGCTCGGATGATTGTCATGCAGCCTTTTGAGTTGACCCAGACCACAGGAAATTATGACATCGAAGTCAATGTTAACGGCGGGGGCAGTTCAGGGCAAGCAGGGGCGATCCGCCATGGGATTACGCGAGCGCTTATGTTCCTCAATCCGGATTTTAGATCGTCTTTGAAAAAAGCTGGCTTTGTCACCCGTGACCCGCGGGGTGTCGAGCGCAAAAAATACGGCCGGCATAAGGCGCGAAAACGTCCCCAGTACTCAAAGCGATAGGCCGGATGCAGAGAGTTGTTGAACCGTTCTGCACGATTTCGTTTGCGTCAGTAATCGTTTGAACTTCACATCAGGTTGGGCCATCAACGCCGATTCTTCTAGGACTCTTCCGCTGTAAACAGATAAATTCCCAGGAGTGCGGAGATACCATTGGGTAACCACGCGGCGATCGTAGGTGGCAAGGCGCCGCTATGTCCCAGAGAAAAGCAGAACGCGGAAAGCACCCAATAGGCGAAGCCGATCAGCATCGCGATGCCGAAACTCAGCGCTAACCCGCTGCCAATCCGTCTTTTCAAGGCAAGAGGAATCGCAACAAGGACCATCAGGGGCGAAATAAATGGAACGGCCAGCTTCACCTGCAAATCGACCTGATAAGCTGTGGCATCCATGCCTTTACTCTTCATTTCTACGATTTGTTTTTGCAGATCGAAAAACGTAAATTCTTCGGGATCGCGAGCAAGTAACATGAGGTCGTCGGGGGTTTCAGAGATCGTAGGTGGCGTGCTCACGATTCGTTGCCTTAGCTTTCCGTCTGGTAAAACTTGCCATTCGATACCGCTTTCTGATTCCCATCCTTGTCCCAGCCATTGTGCTTTGGGAACTCCAATCGTAGACTGCAACGTAAAATCGCGGCTTAGCACGAAGAATGTAATCCCCTCTAGAGCATTCTTGTTTGGATCGAAATTGTCTATGTTAACGAAGCCTCCTTCCGCACGGATCCAGATATCTTTGGTTCCGAATAAGCTTTGTTGCTGTGTCTTCTTAATTTCAGTCTTATAAATAGTCTCGGCACGATGCGCGAACGCCGGTACCAGTCCTTCATTCCAAAGAAAATTCGTCATGCAAATCAGCAATGAGAGGCATAGCAGCGGGAATGACAGGCGTCGAGTGCTCAGTCCGCCGGACTGCATTGCTGTAATCTCCTGCGCTTTAGAAAGCATTCCTAGGCAGAAGAGAGTGGAAAACAATGTGGCAAAACCTATCACCCGAGATATCGATAGTGGAATCTTGTACAACACGTAGCGAAGTGCGGTGGTAACGGAGATTCCAGATTCCACCAGAGTGCCGATCCGTTCAAAAAACTCGACGATGGCGAAGATTGCAGTAAAACAGAGCAAGCTGGCGATAAAAACCCGGACAAAGCTGCTGGCGATGTAGCGATCGAGTATGCTGCCAAACGGTAGAAGGGTAAATCGCGGCTTTTGTTGCATAAGCGCAATTAACGGTTTTGAAATCTTGTCAGTCTCTGACCGAGCCATAGAGATGCGGCATCAAACCTGGTCTGCAATAGCAGTGGCGATTCATAGAGCGCTTTCCGGAATAGATGCAATGAAATCACACCGACTACAATGTTCGGAAACCACACGGCAATGAACGGATGAAAAGTACCCTTCTCTCCCAATGCCTTTCCAAACGAAAGCAGGGCGTAGTAGACGACAAGCCAGACGATGCATAAAGCGACTCCCCACGATCTATTGGCCCGTGACGTCCGCGGTAGAAGCGAGAGAGACACACCGAGCAGGCAGAAAACCAGAGGCGCAAAAGAGAACGCAATCCGCTGGTGAAACTCCATCAATTCAGGTCTGGCGATGATGCCCGCAGCCTGCTTTTCGTCGATTGTTTGAAGTAGGCGGCTTAGAGACATCTCCTTGGGTCCGGCATCTTTCATTTTTGCCGGCCCGATGAACTCGTCTAAATCCAACTTGAAATCATAGATGTTGAAGTTCGTCTGGCTGAAATCTGAGCGTGTTCTATCTCGTTCATAAATCGATCCATCAAACAATCTCAATGAGAGGGTATGTGTTCGCTCTTCGGTGCCGATCAGGCCGACCTTGCCCAGAATAATGTTGTCCTTCGACTTGTCGCGTTTGTCGACAATTAGAATGCCTTGCGCAACATTTCCGGGAGGTATTATCTCTTCAACATAGATTAGTATATTTGGAAAGTCCTCGTTGAATACCTTCTCTTTGAGAGCAGTGCCGATGCGAGTCCTAGCGATTTCGTAAAGTTCGTTCTTGAGAGCCACTTGGGCGGCGGGTCGCACCGAACTCGTCAGGAGCAGGGTTATCACCGCGACATTCGCCGCCACAAAAGTGAGAGGGATAAGAATCTGTTTCGGACTGACTCCGGAGGCTTTTAGGGCGAGAAGTTCCTGATCGCCTGATAGTCTGCCGAGCCCCAAGAGTATGGCCAAAAGAAATGCCATCGGAAGCGTTAATTCCAAGAAAGTCGGCAGAATCAGGACAAATAATCTTCCCACTTGGGTGAGGGGTATGCCGCGGGTGACGATAAGCTCGACGAGCTTTAAAATTCTTGCGATTAGAAGGATGAAAGTGAAAGTGAGTAGCCCAAGGAAAAAAGGCGGGAAGATTTCCGAGAGAAGATAACAAGTAAGAGTCCTGCGCTTCACAATGTTTTTATGGTAGCGGGTGGTTCTTTTGTTGTAAATGGTTCGCCCATTCTCGCGAGAACATATGGAAAATGAATTTATTATCGGCATCCATCCGATTCTAGAAAAGCTCAAGGCATCCCCTGAAGAGATCTCTGTTATCTTACTTGCTCGCGGCCCGCTACGACCAACTCTTAAGTCATTAGAAAGCGAGGCGCAGAAGCTTCAGATCAAGATACAGTTCATGGACGCCAAAGAGCTTGATTATCTGGCGCTGGGGCAAAGTCATCAAGGAGCTTTAGCGCGAGTCCGGCCATATTCGTACTTGCCTTTGTCGGAATTGGAAAGAACCCTCGCTTCGGAAGCATCTCCCCAGAGAATCGTCATATTGGACGGCATTACAGATCCGAGAAATTTCGGAGCGATTCTACGCACCGCCGAAGCCGTCGCGGTCGGTCACATTATTATCCCTAAGGACCGGTCGGTGCGCATAACGCCAATAGTACTCAGAACCTCCGCCGGAGCTGTTAATCACTTGCGGATCTATCGAGTGACCAATCTGCGGCGCGCCATAGCATCACTCAAAAAATCAGGATTTTGGATCGCGGGTTTAGATGCGAATGCCAGGACAAGCTATGAGACTATAAAATATCCGGACAAACTCGGCATCGTCCTAGGCAGCGAGGGTCGGGGTCTTCGTCCTTTGATCTCCTATGAATGCGACTATCTTGTACGTATTCCCATGAAAGGCAGGATTACGAGTCTCAATGTTTCGGTTGCCGCAGCAATATTATTGTATGAGGTTTCGCGTCAGCACGGCGACATTGACAAGGGTAAACCTAACGGATATTAGGGGGTTGTCGAGGAGGGCGTCTGGCCAGCCTGTTGACATCATAGGTCGAAGATGGTTTAAATATCCGTTTGCGGAAGTGGTATGACCTCTTTGCCGTCGTTGTCCGTTGCGTTTCAAGAACTTACTACTAATATTGTTAACTAAATTGAGCTGAAGCGGTCATTGCCGTTGTGATGTACCCGTTGGTGCTCATATTGTTGGTATCAACCCATTGTGATGCTGGCGTAGCTCAACGGCAGAGCAGCTGATTTGTAATCAGCAGGTTGTAGGTTCAAGTCCTATCGCCAGCTCCAGCCAAGCGAACCTGGCAACGAGGGCATCGGTGGTGGTGAGTCGCAGTGGGACTTCAGCAAACATATTGCTGATAGCGGAGAGGTACCCGAGTGGCCAAAGGGAGCAGACTGTAAATCTGCCGGCGATGCCTTCGAAGGTTCGAATCCTTCCCTCTCCACCATTTTTCGCGGAAATAGCTCAGTTCGCGGGAATAGCTCAGTTGGTAGAGCGCGAGCCTTCCAAGCTCGGGGTCGCGGGTTCGAGTCCCGTTTCCCGCTCCACTTGCGTATGGTTGGGTGCTAAAAGCAGATGGCTCGATTATACAGTTCAGCCATCGAGATCAGCCATCGACTGATACGCCCAGGTAGCTCAGTCGGTAGAGCACGTCCTTGGTAAGGACGAGGTCAGCGGTTCAATCCCGCTCCTGGGCTTGCTTCGGTCATTTTCGTGCACAATAAAGTCAATTGACTGGCAAATCAATCAGGAGGAACAGATGAGCAAGCAAAAGTTTGAGCGCAAAAAACCGCACCTCAATATCGGAACCATTGGGCACGTAGACCACGGTAAAACTACTTTAACTGCCGCCATTACTAAGGTTCTGTCCAAACAGGGCAAAGCCCAATTTCTCGCCTACGATCAAATCGACAAGGCGCCGGAAGAAAGAGAAAGGGGCGTGACGATCAATATTGCCCACGTCGAGTACGAGACTGATAAGCGTCATTATGCACACGTCGACTGCCCTGGTCACGCCGACTACGTAAAAAATATGATCACGGGGGCGGCGCAAATGGATGGAGCAATCCTAGTGGTTTCCGCCGCCGATGGGCCGATGCCGCAGACCCGCGAGCATATCCTGTTGGCGCGCCAAGTCGGTGTGCCCGGTATCGTTGTTTTCCTTAACAAGGCTGACATGGTTGATGACAAAGAGCTTCTCGAATTGGTGGAGCTCGAAGTTCGAGAGCTGCTCTCCAAGTACAAATTCCCCGGAGACGAAGTTCCGATAGTGATCGGTAGTGCGTTGAAGGCATTGGAGGGAGACGCTTCGGATATGGGCGAGGGGTCGATCATAAAGCTCATGGAAGCCGTTGATTCTTTCATTAAAGAGCCAACCAGAGACGTCGATAAGCCATTTATTATGCCGGTTGAGGACGTGTTCACCATCAGCGGTCGCGGCACAGTCGTAACCGGTCGAGTCGAGCGCGGCGTCATTAAGGTCGGGGAAGAGATCGAGATTGTCGGCTTTAAGCCGACGCAAAAAACCGTCGCTACCGGGATCGAGATGTTTCGCAAGCTTTTGGATGAGGGTCGGGCCGGTGATAATATCGGGGTACTTCTACGCGGTACCAAGCGTGAAGAGGTCGAGCGAGGTCAGGTTTTGGCGAAGCCCGCGAGCATAACCCCGCACACTAAATTCAATGCTGAGGCTTATGTTTTAACCAAAGAAGAAGGTGGACGACACACGCCGTTTTTCAACGGATACCGCCCGCAGTTCTACTTTCGCACCACGGACGTCACCGGTGTCGTGAAACTTCCCGAAGGAACTGAGATGGTTATGCCCGGCGACAACATCAATGTGGAGATTGAATTGATTACTCCGGTGGCGATGGATGAAGGGCTTAAGTTTGCAATTCGAGAGGGCGGTCGGACCGTCGGCGCCGGAGTCGTCACAAAGATCATCCAGTAACCCAGGCCAGTGGAGGCGCGCTCATGCGGGACATTGTAGGGTTTGCTTGCGACCAATGTAAGCGAAAGAATTATACGTCGACGAAGAATAAGAAAAAAACCACCGACAAGCTCTCTTTCAAGAAGTTTTGCGCTTCATGTCGGTCTCATACGATACATCGAGAGATCAAAGTTTAACGATTTACCGGGGGGTCAGTAGCTCCAATTGGCTAGAGCTCCGGACTCCAAATCCGGCTGTTGCAGGTTCGAATCCTGCCTGACCCGCCATCAACGCATCGTTAGCCTCATGGCAGACTGGATTCAAAAACTTCAGGACACGCTTCGCCATACGATCGAGTTCGTCAAGGAGTCCTGGCAGGAGCTGCAAAAGGTCCACTGGCCGTCGCGGAAGGAAACCTACGCGGCGACCGCGCTCGTTATCATAGTGGTCGTGCTGGTGTCGGTTTACTTGGCGATAATAGACCTGGGTTTGACCACAATGATTCAGGCAATCATAGATTAATCCTCAGAGCTCTCCTATGGCAAAGCAATGGTACATCGTTCACACCTTCTCAGGGTTTGAGCAAAAGGCGAAAGCAGCTCTCGAAGAGCGGGTAAGGACTCTCGGTAAACAGGAGTACTTCGGTGAAATCCTTGTGCCAGTTGAAAAGGTCGTTGAGCTCGTTAAGGGAAAGAAAAAAACTTCCTCAAGAAAATTCTTCCCCGGTTACATTCTCGTTCAAATGGAACTCAACGACGATACCTGGCATGTGGTGAAGGAGACGCCGAAGATTACTGGGTTCGTTGGTGGCAGCACGAATCCGCCCTCAATTTCGGAAGAGGAGGTAAGAGCCATTACTCTTCAGATGGAAGAGGGCGCGATCAAGCCCAAGCCGAGGGTGCTATTTTCGGTCGGTGAGAACGTTAAAGTAGTCGATGGTCCGTTCGCAGATTTCAACGGGGTTGTTGAAGAAGTTCGACCCGATAAAGGCAAGCTTCGAGTGCTCATAAGCATCTTTGGACGAGCCACTCCTGTGGAGTTGGAATTCGTGCAGGTCGAGCGGAATTAGCTAACAAGGACGCTATAATGGCCAAGAAAGTTATCGCGGAAATCAAGTTGCAGATTCCGGCTGGAGCAGCTAATCCAAGCCCTCCCGTCGGGCCCGCATTGGGACAGCGTGGGGTCAATATCATGGAATTCTGCAAGGCCTTCAATGCTGCGACTCAATCCCAGCAAGGTATGATCACGCCGGTGATTATCACCGTCTATGCGGACCGGTCTTTCACGTTCGTGACGAAAACCCCGCCGGCCTCTGTACTACTCAAGAAGGCTGCAGGCGTCGAGAAAGGTTCCAAGGAACCCGGGAAGACCAAAGTCGGGAAAGTCACTCGGGCGCAAGTCCGGAATATTGCGGAGTTGAAGCTCAAGGATCTGACGGCTAAAGATTTGGCCGCCGCCGAGAAGTCGGTCGAAGGTACTGCTCGCAGCCTCGGTCTCGATGTTGAGGGATGATGCATAGCGCATCACTCAATCGATTGAATCAAATCAACTTCGAACGTCCATGAGGGGGACAAATGAGTGGTTTTGGAAAATCCTATCGCGCTGCGTTGGCGAAGGTAGATCGTAGTCAGCGCTATCAATTGGATGAAGGTCTTCAGCTTGTGCGGCAAACCGCCCGGGCAAAGTTTGATGAGACCGTTGAGCTAGCGATCCGTTTGGGTGTTGACCCGCGGCAAGCGGATCAAAATGTACGGGGAACAGTGACCTTACCGCACGGTATGGGCAAGGCTGTTAGGGTGCTCGCTTTCGCCAAAGGAGAAAAGGAGAAAGAAGCCCAGGAAGCCGGAGCCGATTTCGTTGGGAGCGATGAACTCATCAAAAAGATCAGCGAGGGATGGTTCGAATTCGATAAGGCCGTAGCGACTCCGGACATGATGGCCGCAGTCGGACGGATCGGTAAAGTATTGGGCCCGCGCGGTCTCATGCCTAATCCCAAGACAGGCACGGTTTCTGCCGATATTGCACGTGCGGTTAAAGAAATCAAAGCTGGCAAACTGGAGTTTAGAGTCGATAAAGCAGGGATAGTTCATGTTCCCGTGGGCAAGGCTTCTTTCGAGCCTGAGAAGCTCATAGACAATGCCAGAGCCGTACTCTCAGCAATTCTCCGAGCCAAACCTGCTTCGGCCAAAGGCAACTACGTTCGCGGTGTGACGCTATCTACAACAATGGGGCCGGGAGTTAAAATCGATTTATCGCAGATCCGGGCTATGGCTGCCTAGATCTGTTCTTTAGCTAAATTTCAGCCAAAGAATGGGGAGAGAAGGATGGCGGAGTTAGAAGCTGCCCGCTCCAGTCATGGCGAAAAAGCCGAGACGGTAGCGGCTGTCCATGAAAAATTCAGGAAAGCAAAAATGGCCATCGCGACCGAATATCGCGGACTTTCCGTTAGTAAGATGACCCAGTTGCGGCGCGAGATTCGTGACGCAGCAGGAGAATATCAGGTTATCAAGAATACTCTCGTACGGCGGGCTCTTAAGGATACGGCGTACGGTGACTTGGAACGAATGCTCGAGGGTCCCAATGGATGGGTGTTCGCGTATGACGATCCGGTCTTGCTTTCTAAAACGCTCGTCAAGTTCGTTGATGCTAATGAAGCGATGACGATCAAGGCGGCGATGTTTGAGGGCGAGTTAATGGATCCCGCTCGGGTCAAGGTTCTTTCACAAATGCCCAGCAAGCCTGAGCTGCAGGCGACCTTGCTCGCGCTGTTGCAGACGCCAGCGACTTATCTGCTCCGTCTGATTCAAGAACCCGGATCTCGGGTGGTCCGATTACTAGATGCGGCGGCTAAGGAAAAGGCCGGCTAACAAGTACCATGGTTGTTTCGCAATCAATTAAAAGGGGGACGTTTTATGGCAGAGGTATCGAGGGAACAGGTTAAAGACTACATCAAGAATATGACGCTGCTGGACGCTGCAACTCTAGTTAAGGAACTCGAGGAGGAATTAGGTGTCAGCGCTGCGGCGCCGGTTGCGGTAGCTGCGGCAGCTAGTGGCCCGGCCGCAGCAGCGGAGGAGAAAACGGAGTTTGACGTTGTTCTTTCAGAAGCGGGCGAAAAGAAAATTCAGGTTATCAAGGTTGTCCGCGAGCTCACCGGTCTGGGGTTGAAAGAGGCCAAGGATCTCGTCGATGGCGCGCCCAAGAATGTTAAAGAGGGCATAGCCAAGGCCGAGGCTGAAACAATCAAGAAGAAGCTCGAGGAGCAGGGGGCCAAGGTCGAGATCAAATAGGGGTAAACCAAGATTCGGGGAATCCTGCGTAACAGGAGTGTTGTTTAGATCGCTAAAGGAGAGACAATGCCGTTCCAAGTGGCCAACAATTTACGATTCCGCCGCAGTTTCGGACGGATCAAGAGAATCATTGATCTGCCTTACTTGATTGAAATCCAGAAGAACTCCTATGAGTTGTTTTTGCAAAAGGATGCGTCAGCCGCCCAGCGCGAGAATATCGGCCTTCAGGAAGTTTTTAAATCGGTATTCCCAATCAAGGATTTCAACGAGACAGCGTCCCTCGAGTTTGTAAGCTATAGCTTGGGCGAGCCTAAATACGATGTCGACGAGTGTCACCAGCGCGGCATGACTTTCGCCGCGCCGCTGAAGGTTACCGTCCAGCTCGTTCTATGGGATGTCGATGCCCAGACCGGCGCTCGCAGCATCAAGAATGTCAAAGAGCAGGAGGTCTACTTTGGTGAAATCCCGCTAATGACGAAGAACGGCACATTCATGGTGAATGGCACCGAACGAGTCATTGTCAGTCAATTGCACCGATCCCCTGGAGTTTTTTTCGAGCACGACAAGGGAAAGACGCATGCCAGCGGGAAATTGCTTTATTCGGCTAGAATCATCCCCTACCGCGGTTCCTGGGTCGATCTCGAGTTTGATCCACGAGATGTCGTTTATGTCCGAATCGATCGCCGGCGGAAGTTTCACGCTACGGTCCTGCTGAGGGCGCTCGGAATGACCACGGAAGATCTGCTGAATTATTATTACCGGAGCGATACCATCGTTTTCGACGGCCGCAAACCGGCGCTCATTTTCAATCCTGCGCATTTAATGGGAGCGAAAGTGACGAGCGATGTTCGTGATCCGAAAAGCAACGACCTCATCGTTAAGGAAGGCAAGAAGTTTACCCGGCCGGTCTTGCGTCAAATGGAGCAAGCCAAGGTCAAACAGGTTCCGATCGCCTTGGAAGATATTCTTGGTCGGATCGCATCCCATGACATCGTCAATCCCCAAAGCAAAGAAGTCATCGTTGAATCCAATCATCCCATCACCCAAGAAAAGTTGGACCTCATCCGGGAAAAGGGCATTCATCAAATCGAAGTTCTGTTCATTGACGAATCGACAGTTGGTCCGTACCTGCGAAATACATTGTTGCAGGATCGGATTAACTCACCTCAAGATGCAATTCTAGAGATCTATCGCCGCTTAAGGCCAGGCGATCCGCCGACGGTTGATTCGGCGACGAACTTTTTTAACAATTTATTCTTCAATCCCGACCGTTATGATCTTTCCAAAGTGGGTCGACTCAAGCTGAATCATCGGCTTAAGCTCAATGTTCCATTGGAGCAAGGTACGCTTCGCAAGGAAGACATTCTTGAGGTCGTTCGCTATTTGATGGAGCTGAAGAACGGTAATGGCACCGTGGACGATATCGATCATCTCGGCAATCGCCGAGTACGGGCCGTCGGCGAGCTGGTTGAAAACCACTTTCGTGTCGGGCTGGTGCGTATGGAACGAGCCATCAAAGAGAAGATGAGCCTGCAGGATATCGAAACTTTGATGCCGCAGGAACTGATTAACTACAAGCCTGTTTCGGCGGCCCTTAAAGAGTTTTTCGGTTCAAGCCAATTGTCCCAATTCATGGATCAGACTAATCCGCTTTCGGAGATCACGCACAAACGCCGATTATCGGCATTGGGGCCCGGTGGACTGACCCGGGAACGCGCCGGCTTCGAGGTGCGCGACGTTCATCCGACGCATTACGGTCGCGTCTGCCCCATCGAGACGCCGGAAGGTCCGAATATCGGCCTGATCGCATCCTTGACGACTTACGCTCGAGTCAATGAGTTCGGTTTCATCGAAACGCCGTATCGCGAGGTTGACAACGGCAAGGTCACGGATCGGATCCGGTATCTTTCCGCGCTTGAAGAGGAAGACCATGTCATAGCGCAGGCCAATGCGCCGATTGATGCGCGGGGCGTTTTTACTCTGGATCTAGTCTCCGCTCGCAAAGGCGGCGAATTCGTAATGGCGCGACCCGAGGAAGTCAACTTCATGGACGTGTCGCCCAATCAACTCGTCAGCGTGGCGGCCTCGCTGATTCCATTTCTCGAGAACGATGACGCCAACCGGGCTCTGATGGGCTCTAACATGCAGCGTCAAGCAGTGCCTCTGTTAAGGACCGAGGCTCCTCTGGTCGGTACCGGAATGGAGAAAGTTGTCGCCCGGGATTCCGGCGTCACGGTTGTGGCGAAGCGCGAAGGCATAATCGAGAGCGTCGATTCGACTCGCATTGTGGTTAAGGCTGATAAGGCTTCCGGCCCCCGCGATACCGGAGTTGATATCTACAATCTGGTCAAATACCAGCGTTCGAATCAGAATACTTGCGTTAATCAACGACCGATTGTCCGGATTGGTGACCAGGTGAAAGCCGGCGATGTCATCGCCGACGGTCCGTCCACGGAGATGGGAGAGCTTGCGCTCGGCCGCAATGTTCTCGTCGCGCTCATGCCGTGGGGCGGCTACAACTTTGAAGATTCCATCTTGATTAGCGAGCGCGTCGTTAAAGAAGACATTTACACCTCGATTCATATCGAAGAATTTGAATGCGTGTCGCGCGACACCAAACTTGGTCCGGAAGAGATTACGCGGGATATCCCTAACGTCGGCGACGAAGCTCTGACCGATCTTGACGACAGCGGCATCATCAGAATCGGCGCCGAAGTGAAGCCTAGTGATATTCTCGTAGGAAAAATCACTCCCAAGGGCGAGACTCAGTTATCTCCTGAAGAGAAACTATTGCGCGCCATATTCGGAGAAAAGGCTGGCGAGGTCCGTGATACATCATTGCGCGTTCCACCGGGAGTTGAAGGCACTGTCATCAATGTCCGCATCTTCTCGCGCAAAGGTATGGGCAAGGATGAGAGAAGCAAGGCGATCGAGGACGAAGAGATCATACGGCTGCGCAAAGATCAGCATGATGAAGTCCGAATCCTCCAAGACGGCGCCCTCCGACGTCTGAAAAAACTTTTAGTCGGCCGTAAACTGGCAAACCGGCTCAGCGACGATAGTCGAAAACTGCTGCTCGTTAAGGGTAAGGAGATCACCGAAGAAGATCTGGATCAATTGCCGATGAGCTATTGGAGCGAGATCCGCGTCGATAACGAATCAGTGGAAGCGGAGCTCGACCGGATTGTTGAAAGCACGGCCGGACAGGTCAAGCTGATTAAGGAAGTATTCGAAGACAAGATCGAAAAGTTGCGGGGCGGCGATGAACTCCCGCCAGGCGTCATCAAGATGGTGAAAGTTTTCGTCGCTATCAAGCGTAAGTTGCAAGTTGGCGACAAGATGGCCGGGCGCCATGGCAATAAGGGTGTTATCT